>NZ_CP124620.1:3952500-4252500 GCF_030128875.1 Stenotrophomonas sp. BIO128-Bstrain
AGCTGGAATGGTTCTAGAAAAACAGCCTGGAACGGCTGGCCATAGAAGGTGATAGCCCTGTATTTAAAAGGGCCACTCCAGTGAAGACGAGTAGGGCGGGGCACGTGAAACCCTGTCTGAACATGGGGGGACCATCCTCCAAGGCTAAATACTACTGACCGACCGATAGTGAACCAGTACCGTGAGGGAAAGGCGAAAAGAACCCCGGAGAGGGGAGTGAAATAGATCCTGAAACCGTGTGCGTACAAGCAGTAGGAGCTCGAAAGAGTGACTGCGTACCTTTTGTATAATGGGTCAGCGACTTACTGTTCGTGGCAAGCTTAACCGTATAGGGGAGGCGAAGGGAAACCGAGTCTGATAAGGGCGCATAGTCGCGGGCAGTAGACCCGAAACCGGGTGATCTAGTCATGGCCAGGGTGAAGGTGCCGTAACAGGTACTGGAGGCCCGAACCCACGTCTGTTGCAAAAGACGGGGATGAGCTGTGATTAGGAGTGAAAAGCTAATCGAACCCGGAGATAGCTGGTTCTCCTCGAAAGCTATTTAGGTAGCGCCTCATATGTATCCTCTCGGGGGTAGAGCACTGTTATGGCTAGGGGGTCATCGCGACTTACCAAACCATTGCAAACTCCGAATACCGAGACGGACTGTATGGGAGACACACGGCGGGTGCTAACGTCCGTCGTGAAAAGGGAAACAACCCAGACCCACAGCTAAGGTCCCAAATTCACTGCTAAGTGGAAAACCATGTGGAAAGGCACAGACAGCCAGGAGGTTGGCTTAGAAGCAGCCACCCTTTAAAGAAAGCGTAATAGCTCACTGGTCGAGTCGGTCTGCGGGGAAGATTTAACGGGGCTAAGCAGTGAACCGAAGCTTGGGGTGTGCATATTTATATGTACGCGGTAGAGGAGCGTTCCGTAAGCCGTTGAAGGTGGATTGAGAAGTCTGCTGGAGGTATCGGAAGTGCGAATGCTGACATGAGTAACGATAATGCGGGTGAAAAACCCGCACGCCGAAAGCCCAAGGTTTCCTTGCGCAACGTTAATCGGCGCAGGGTGAGTCGGCCCCTAAGGCGAGGACGAAAGTCGTAGTCGATGGGAAGCAGGTTAATATTCCTGCACCTCGCGTAAGTGCGATGGAGGGACGGAGAAGGTTAGGTGTACCCGGCGTTGGTTGTCCGGGGGAAAGGCGGTAGGTTTGGATCTTTGGCAAATCCGGGATCCTTTAAGACCGAGCACCGAGACGAGTCTTTAAGACGAAGTCACTGATACCACGCTTCCAGGAAAAGCTCCTAAGCTTCAGCTTACGCAGACCGTACCGTAAACCGACACAGGTGGGTAGGATGAGAATTCTCAGGCGCTTGAGAGAACTCGGGTGAAGGAACTAGGCAACATGGCACCGTAACTTCGGGAGAAGGTGCGCCCTTTTTGGTGGCTCATGCGAGCTATAGCTGAAGAGGGCCGCAGTAACCAGGCCGCTGCGACTGTTTATCAAAAACACAGCACTCTGCAAACACGAAAGTGGACGTATAGGGTGTGACGCCTGCCCGGTGCTGGAAGGTTAATTGATGGGGTCAGCCGCAAGGCGAAGCTCTTGATCGAAGCCCCAGTAAACGGCGGCCGTAACTATAACGGTCCTAAGGTAGCGAAATTCCTTGTCGGGTAAGTTCCGACCTGCACGAATGGCGTAACGACAGCGGCGCTGTCTCCACCCGAGACTCAGTGAAATTGAAATCGCTGTGAAGATGCAGCGTTCCCGTGGCAAGACGGAAAGACCCCGTGAACCTTTACTATAGCTTTACACTGAACGTTGAGTTCGTCTGTGTAGGATAGGTGGGAGGCTATGAAACCATGGCGCTAGCTGTGGTGGAGCCATCCTTGAAATACCACCCTGTCGTGCTTGACGTTCTAACCTAGGTCCATAATCTGGATCGGGGACCGTGTATGGTGGGTAGTTTGACTGGGGCGGTCTCCTCCTAAAGAGTAACGGAGGAGCTCGAAGGTACGCTCAGCGCGGTCGGACATCGCGCACTGTGTGCAAAGGCATAAGCGTGCTTGACTGCAAGATCGACGGATCAAGCAGGTAGGAAACTAGGACTTAGTGATCCGGTGGTTCTGTATGGAAGGGCCATCGCTCAACGGATAAAAGGTACTCCGGGGATAACAGGCTGATACCGCCCAAGAGTTCATATCGACGGCGGTGTTTGGCACCTCGATGTCGGCTCATCACATCCTGGGGCTGTAGTCGGTCCCAAGGGTATGGCTGTTCGCCATTTAAAGTGGTACGCGAGCTGGGTTCAGAACGTCGTGAGACAGTTCGGTCCCTATCTGCCATGGGCGTTGGAGATTTGAGAGGGGCTGCTCCTAGTACGAGAGGACCGGAGTGGACGAACCTCTGGTGTTCCGGTTGTCACGCCAGTGGCATTGCCGGGTAGCTATGTTCGGAAGCGATAACCGCTGAAAGCATCTAAGCGGGAAGCGCGCCTCAAGATGAGATCTCCCGGGGCACAAGCCCCCTGAAGGAACCATATAGACTATGTGGTTGATAGGTCAGGTGTGTAAGTACAGCAATGTATTGAGCTAACTGATACTAATGATCCGTGTGGCTTGACCATATAACCTCAAGTTGCCTTGGCCGACATGACATGTCGATAGATCCCAAGTGCACGCTACGTCACAAGACTTACGAGAGGCAGGCGCCTTATCCGTTCCTTAGGATGGCGACGCTCCAACTGTCTCCCTGGTGAAATTAGCGCTGTGGAACCACCCGATCCCATCCCGAACTCGGAAGTGAAACGCAGCTGCGCCGATGGTAGTGTGGCCTAAGCCATGCGAGAGTAGGTCATCGCCAGGGTTTTTACCCCGAAAACCCCGCTGCTCACGCAGCGGGGTTTTCTTTTTGTCCGCGATTCAGCGCCTTGTCCCGCCACCTTCCAGCAACCCAGGCACGCCCTGCCGGTGTCTGGCGCAGCTGTCTGTAAAGCACGTCGCCATGCAGACGTATCGTCATGGCTGCTGATGACGGACAACTCCACGCCGCTGACCTGCGTGATTCTCGACGACTACCCGGGCGTGGCAATCTCGTCCGCCGATTGGTACCGGCTCGGCGATGCGGTGCAGATACGTACGCCGGCGATGCCGTGCAGATACGCACGCCGACGACGCCCCACACCGGGGATGCGCTGGTGACCGCACTCGCAGGATGCCGGGACACGGGGGGTGATGCGCATGCGCACGCCGAGCACCGCCGTGCTGTTGGCCATGCTGCCCCACCTGCGCCTGCTGATCCCCAGCGGCATGCGCAATGCCGCGATCGATGTCGCCGCCGCGAAGGCGCAAGGCCTGGCCGTGTGCGGAGCCGACAGCCATCCCGAACCGGCCGTGGAACTGACCTGGGTGCTGATCCTGTCGGTGATGCGGCAACTGGTGCCGCAGGCGAACGCGCTGCGTGAGCAAGGACCGTGGCAGCAGAGCGTCGGTCGTGATCTGCACGGCGCACGCCTGGGGCTGCCCGGACTGGGCGGGATCCGCCAGCGCGTCTTGCGGATCGGCCCGGCAGTCGGCATGCAGGTCAGTGCGTGGCGTCCGAGCCTGGATGCCGGCCATGCAGAGGCCGCCGGCGTGAACCTCGCGGCATCGAAGCAGACGCCGTTCTCCAGCGAAACGTACTGGCGACGCCGCATCTGGGCGACGCCACCGAGCGCAACGATCGCGATGCCTTCAGCCAGGCGGTCGAAGGCATCGCCGCCTGACTGCAGGACGCGCCGCGGCGCGTGCTGGACTGACGCCGATCAGGCTACTGCGGCTGCGCGGTAGGCCTGTTCCTGATGGCGGAACACCGCGACCGCCTGGGTCAGGTCGGCTGCCTGCGCTTCCAGCAACCGCGCCGCTGCACTGGCTTCCTCGACCAGCGCCGCGTTCTGCTGGGTGGCATCGTCCATCTGCGCCACGGTCTGGTTGACCTGGTCGATGCCGGCCGCCTGCTCCTGCGACGCAGAAGAGATCTCGGCCATGATGCCGCTGACACTGGCGACGCGGGTCACGATCTCGCCCATGGTCTGTCCGGCGTCCTGGACCAGACGGGCGCCCTCGGCGACCTGCTCCACGGAGGCCTCGATCAGGCCCTTGATCTCCTTGGCCGCTTCGGCCGATCGCTGCGCCAGGCTGCGCACTTCGCTGGCGACCACGGCGAAGCCCCGGCCCTGCTCGCCGGCGCGCGCGGCTTCCACCGCCGCGTTGAGTGCCAGGATGTTGGTCTGGAAGGCGATGCCGTCGATCACCCGGATGATGTCGCCGATCCGGTGGGAGGCGCTCTGGATGGCGTCCATGGTGGTCACCACCTGGCCCACCACCTGGCTGCCGCGCGTGGCGACGTCATGTGCGCCGTGGGCCAGCGCGCTGGCCTGGCGCGCATGCTCGGCGTTCTGGCGGACGGTCGAGGTCAGCTCTTCCATCGAGGCGGCGGTTTCCTCCAGATGTGCGGCCTGGCGTTCGGTGCGCTCGGAGAGGTCATCGTTGCCGCTGGCGATCTCACTGGCGGCCAGCGAGATGGAGCCGGTGCACCGCTTGATCCGCTCGACCATCGCGGTCAACTGTTCGGCGGTCGCGTTGGCATCGCGTTGCATGGCTTGGAACGAGCCGTGGAAGTCGCCGCGCATGCGCTGGTCCAGGTCGCCGTCGGCCAGCGCGGAAAGCATGCGGCGGATCTCGCCGACCGTACCACCAACACTGTCCAGCAACTGGTTGATGCCGCCGGTCAGGCCATTGAGGAAGCCGGCGCCGCCGTCGGTGGCCTGCAGGCGACGATCAAGGTCGCCCTTGCTGGCCGCCTCGACGATGTCGGCCACGGCGTTCTCCAGCAACAGCTCGTGGGTACGGTCATGCCACTCCACCGCGAAGCCCTGCCGCTGGCCCTGCGCATCGAACACCGGCGTCACTACTTGGGCGAAATGCACCGGGCCGATCCGCACGCGGCCATGATGGGTGGCCATCAGGGTGTTGAGGATGCCGCGGATCCGGTCCGGGTTGGCATGGAAACGGTGGATGCTGCTGCCAACCAGGCGCTCGGCGTCGAAATCGGGGAAGGCCTCGCGCAGACTGGCCTGCTGGTTGCGCAGCAGCGTCACCACCGACTGGTTGACGTAGCGGATCACGTGGTCGTTGTCGGCAATCATCATCGCCGTGCGGGAGACATCCAGCGCCTGCCGCACCTGGGCATCGTGGGCGTGGTCGACGCTGTCGCGCGCCTGCGCGCGCGCCGCCTCTGCGGCCAGCGAAAGCGCTCGCGTCTCTGCCTGCCGCAGGGCATGACCCTGCTGCCTCACACGCAGCGCCACCAGGCCCAGCAGCAGCCCCGCGATCGCGACCGGAAGCAGCGCCCAGGGCTGCCGCTGCCAGACCGCAGCGATCACGGCGGCGACGATCAGCAGCCCTGAGGTGATCAGACAGGCCGCGTCCGCGAACGGTCGGGCCGTGCGCGTGCGCAGCAGATCGGGTGGGCGGGTCGAGGCAACGGGAAGGGCGGACATGGCGGCTCCAGAATCAACAGAAAGCAGAAATCCTGCGGCGCTCGCGCGCACAGGCGGGTGCCGCACCCCTCACCGGCGATCCCGATGGGCGCAGCAGCGAAAGGAAGCAGGGAGGCGCGTAGGGGGCACACAGCGAACGCCGCGTCGGCGGTGGCGATCACCGCCGGCATGGCCCGGTCCTGTGGGCGATGGCACGGCCAATCCGGCATTGCGACGACGTTCCCTAGAAGCCTGGGTGATGCGCGGCTTCGCAACGGCGGAGCAAGCGACGACAGTGCAGTCGAGAAAATCGCCTGCACCCTCGGTATCGGTCGCTGCCGGGATAAGTTGAGTGCGACCGTGTGTCGCACCGTGCAGGGCTTACCCGGCGAGGAAGCCCTGGATCACCTCGGCCACCCCCTGCGGGTGCTCCATGTGCAGGTGATGGGTGCCCGGGAACACGGCCAGGCGGCCTTCGCGCAACAGGCCGATGCGCTGGCTGCGCAGCGGCTCGGGGTAATACGGCTGCGCCGGCGTGGCGTAGATCACCTGGGTCGGGCACTCGATCGCGGCGAGCAGGTCGTCGA
Organism: Stenotrophomonas sp. BIO128-Bstrain; assembly: GCF_030128875.1. Classification (NCBI taxonomy): domain Bacteria; kingdom Pseudomonadati; phylum Pseudomonadota; class Gammaproteobacteria; order Lysobacterales; family Lysobacteraceae; genus Stenotrophomonas; species Stenotrophomonas sp. BIO128-Bstrain. Next base: position 3,958,592 of record NZ_CP124620.1, read on the forward strand.
TCTGCGCCTCACTCAGGCGCATCGCGGTGGGCAGCATCAGGCGTTGATCGCTGCACCAGCTGTACCCGCCCTCGACCGGTTTGACGCCACGTTCGACCAGCAGGCGCGCGCACGGCTCGCTGAGCTGGTTGGCCATCATGCGGGCGCGGATCGGAGCGGCCAGATCGGGGAACACACGCAGCCTTCGGGTGGCCAGTGCACGCGCGGCGCGCACGTGTTCGCGGAGACGCTGTGCTGTCTCATTCTCCGGACCGCGCAGGCCGCCGAGCGCCTCGATCGCGATCAGGCGCTCCACGCGCTCAGGTGCGGCCGCTGCGGTGAGGCTGGCGATGCCCGCGCCCATCGAATGGCCGAGCAGCACGAAGCGATCCCAGCCCAGCGCATCGGCGACCTCAAGGACATGGCAGATCGCACCGGGTGTGTTGTATTGCGTGCCGGGCGGCAGATGCGCGCTGTGGCCGTGCCCGGGCAGATCGATCGCCACCAGCTCGAGCCCGGGCAGCTGCGCGGCCAACGGCACGAAGCTGGCCGCGTTGTCGAGCCAGCCGTGCAGCGCCAGCACACGCAGGCCACCGCTCACAGGCGACCGCAGGCCGGCCACGGTGGTGCCGGCAACCGCCAGGGAGAACGGCTGCAGGGTCATGCCAGCGCCGCTATGCTCAGTCGCGACAGCGCCAGTGCATGCGCCTGCGCATCGTTGAGGCAGGGGATGTAGCGCATGGTCGCGCCGCGCTGGGCCACGGTTTCGGTAAAGCCCATCGCCACTTCCTCCAGCGTTTCCAGGCAGTCCGTGGCAAAGCCAGGGCAGACCACGTCCATGCTGCGCACGCCGCTGTCCGCCATTGCCCACAGGGTGGGCTCGGCATAGGGCTGCAGCCACTTCTCGCGGCCGAACCGCGACTGGTAGGTCAACTGCCAGGCATCGTCGGTCAGCTCCAGGGCCTGCGCGATCGCCCGCGCACTGGCCTCGCAGCGTTGCGGATACGGATCGCCGGCATCGGCCAGGCGCTGCGGGATGCCATGGAAAGAGAACACCAGCTTCTCGCCGCGTCCGTGGTGCTCCCACCACTGGCGGATGCTGCCGGCGACGGCGGCGACCCAGTCCGGATCGACCGCGTAATCGCGCACCAGGGTCACGGTGACGCCGGGATGTGCCGGCTGCCACTCGCGCACCTGGTCCTCGATGGAGGCGGTGGTGGTGGTCGAATACTGGGGATACAGCGGCAGCACCACGATCCGCTTGATGCCCTCGGCGGCCAGCCGATCCAGCTCGGCCGGCAGCGCCGGCGCGCCGTAGCGCATCGCATGACGCACCCGCAGGTCCGGCATGAGGCCCTGCATGGCCTCGGCCAGCCGGCGGGTGTAGACCATCAGCGGGGAGCCGTCCGGCAGCCAGACCTGGGCGTACTTGGCGGCCGATCGACCACTGCGCAATGGCAGGATCAGCCCGTACAGCAAGGGTTTCCAGAACAGTGGCGGAATCGCGACCACGCGCGGATCGCTGAGGAACTCAGCCAGGTAGCGACGCACCGCCGGGGCGGTTGGCGTCTCGGGCGTGCCTAGATTGACCGCCAGCACGGCGGTGTCGGGTGCGTCGAGCATGTCGCCATTCTCGCAGGTCTGCGCGATTGGCGGGATGGATTTGGATGATGAACACGATCCAGCAGGCATATCGATAGCCCGGAATACTCATTGCCGATTCATCGCCGGGCTTCTAACGTCCAGAAGCGTATCGACCCCGGTCGAACGTGCCGCTATCTTGTATGAATCGACTTTCTGGAGCCCACCCATGCGCCGCCTCAGCCTTGTACTGCTGATCACCGCCAGCCTGCTGTCGACCCAGGCCATGGCCGGGCCACAGGAGGACCAGCGCGCCCGCAATGCCGTGCGCGTCCTGAATGAAATCCAGGGCATCCCCGAGCAGGGGATTCCCGACAAGCTGCTCGACGAAGGTCGCGCGGTCGTCGTCATCCCTGACACCATCAAAGCCGGCCTGGTGATCGGTGGCCGTCGCGGCCACGGCCTGATGTCGGTCAAGACGCCCGACGGCAGCTGGTCCAACCCGGTGTTCGTGAAGCTCACCGGCGGCAGCATCGGCTTCCAGGCCGGTGTACAGTCCTCCGACGTGGTGCTCGTGTTCCGCAATGACCGCAGCCTGGACAATCTCGTCAACGGCAAATTCACCCTGGGCGCCGATGCCGGTGTCGCCGCCGGTCCGGTCGGCCGCAACGCCGCGGCCGCCACCGATGGCCAGTTGAAGGCCGAAATCTGGTCCTGGTCGCGCGCCCGCGGGCTGTTCGCCGGTGTGGCGCTGGATGGCGCCGTGCTGCAGATCGACGATGCCGCCAACCTGGATGCCTACGGCAGCAACACCACGCCGCGCATGGTCTTCGAAGGCCGCGTCGGCGAGCCGCCGTCGGTAGATGTGGTCGCCTTCCGTGACCGTCTGGAAGAAGCCACCTACACCGCCCGTGAAAAGCGCGGGACCGCAGGCAGTGCCCCGGCCCCCGCCCCGGCGCCGCGCGCGGCCACCGTGCCGGTTCGACCTGAACAGGCACCGGCCCCGGCCGCTGCGGGCGCGACCACCGCCCCGCTGCAGTCCGTGCCGGCACAGCCGGCCCCGCAGCAGGGCTTCCAGCCGGTCGGCGACGGTGAAGTCCGTACCGAATCGCTGGACGGCAACTGACTTTTGTCACGCGCGCCGGCTTACCGCCGGTGCGCTATGCTCAACCGTCTGATCACTACGTAACGCGAGCGGCTCATGGGCAGTTTCAGCATCTGGCATTGGTTGGTCGTGCTGGTCATCGTTCTGCTGGTGTTCGGCACCAAGAAACTGACCAGCGGCGCCAAGGACCTTGGCAGCGCCGTCAAGGAATTCAAGAAGGGCATGCGCGACGAGGACAAGCCGAACGCGCAGCTCAGCGACAGTTCGCGTCCGCAGGACTCGACGACGACGTCGCAGACCGAGCACGACCGCGACCCGCGCTGATCCGGGCGGCTTGGCGTGTTCGATATCGGTTTCAGTGAACTGCTGGTCATCGCGGTGGTGGCCCTGGTCGTGCTCGGCCCCGAGCGGCTGCCCAAGGCGGCCCGCTTCGCCGGGTTGTGGGTACGCCGTGCCCGCAACCAGTGGGATTCGGTGAAGCAGGAGCTCGAGCGCGAGCTGCATGCCGAAGAGATCAAGCGCCAGTTCGATGATGTGAAGTCTTCGGTACGCGATACCGAGTCGCAGCTGCGCGCCAGCGGCGAAGCGGTGCGCCGCGAGGCCGAGCAGATGCGCCAGGACGTGGCGCGTCACGGCGAGGGCGTCGTCGCCGCCGCGGACGACGCGCCGGTGATGACCGGCCCGGTGCCGGGTTCTCCGGCCAGCGTGGCCCAGCATGCGGTGGCGACCGATGAGGTCGAGCCGCCGCGCGATGCGATGGCCCCGCCCGGGATCGATGGCAGTGCGCCCCGTGCGGACGTGTCGGCACCGCTGCCGCCATCGACGGATACCGCGGCGCCTGCGCCCACGCCCACGCCGCCGAACGACGAGGCACCGCGATGAGCGAGCATGAAAGCAGCGAGAGCTCGCTGGTTGAACACCTGATTGAACTGCGTGCGCGCCTGGTGCGCGCGTTGATCGGCCTGGGCGTCGTGCTGCTGGGGCTGATGCCGTTCTCGCGTCAGATCTACACGATGGTCGCCGAACCGCTGATCTCGCAGCTGCCGAACGGGCAGACGATGATCGCGACCAATCCTGCGGGTGCCTTCTTCGCGCCGTTGAAGCTGACCTTCTTCGTGGCGGTGTTCATCGCCGTGCCGTGGCTGCTGTTCCAGCTGTGGTCGTTCGTGGCACCGGGCCTGTATGCCCGCGAAAAACGCCTGGCCGTGCCGTTGCTGGCCTCGTCGGTCCTGCTGTTCTATCTGGGCTGCGCGTTCGCGTACTTCCTGGTGCTGCCGGCGGTGTTCCACTTCCTGACCACGTTCCGCCCGGAGGTGATCGCGATCACTCCGGACGCAACGGCTTACCTGGATTTCGTGCTGGCGATCTTCTTCGCCTTCGGCACCAGTTTCGAGCTGCCGGTGGCGATGGTGATCCTGGTGCTGCTGGGCTGGATCACGCCGCAGCAGTTCAAGGAAGGCCGCGGTTACGCGATCGTCGGCATCTTCGTGCTGGCCGCGGTGCTGACGCCGCCGGACGTGGTCTCGCAGCTGATGCTGGCCATTCCGATGTGCCTGCTCTACGAACTGGGCATCCATGCGGCACGCTGGCTGGTGCCACGCCCCGGTGGGAAAGCACAGCCGGAGTGAGGCACAAACAAAAACCCCGGCCTTGGCCGGGGTTTTGTTTTGATCAGGCCGCGAACACGTTGTTCGGGCCGGGCATCGGCGGCGGGGTCTGCGGCCCCTGCTGGCCGAACATCTGCTTCCACGCCGTGTAGATGGCACCGGCGAACACCGGCATCACCACGCCCATCAGCAGCAGCTGCGCGACGAACAGGGCGAGCATGGTGCCGCCGATCAGCTGCGCGATCAGGGCCACCAGCATCACGCCGAAGTAGATCGCAAACACCGCCACGAAGGCGAGCAGGAAGAACACCAGCATCGCCAGCACGTTGTGCAGGCATGCGCGCAGGCTCAGGCGCATCGCCTGCAGACCGTTGCGGTGCTCGAACATCACCTGCGGCGGCAGGGTGAACAGCGCCAGCGCCATGGCCAGGAAGGTGACCACCACCAGCGCCAGCCACAGCAGGATGCGCATCGCCGGCAGGCTCGCCATCAGTTCTTCGATCTGGGCCGGGTCCGGCTGCGCGCCGGACTGGCTGATCGTGTTGAGCTGGACCATCACCTCGCTGAGGTGCTGCAGGCCGCTGCTGCCGATCAGCACCAGCAGCAGCACGCCCAGGAACAGGCCGGCCACCAGCTGCGGCAGCAGCGAGGCGAGCAGGTTCAGGGCGCGGCCTTCATGCAGGCCCTGCAGCAGGTGCGCAGGCTGCGCCACGCGGCCCTGGTCGACTTCGCGCACGGCCCAGACCAGGCCGCCGAAGAACAGCGGGCCGGCCAGTGCCATCAACAGCTGCGCCAGCGTGCTCAGCGCCGGGCTCACCATCGCCAGCGACATCACCAGCAACGCGGCCACGGCCCAGATCACGCCGAGCAGGCCCAGCGCCAGCGGCGCCTTGCGCAGCAGGGTGAAACCCGACACCAGCCATTCCGCGCCGGCGGAGGCCGGCAGCTTGCGAATCTCGCTCATAACATTCCGGGGACAGGGGAGGAGGCGCGAACGCCCGATTGCGGTCGATTATCCCTGTTTTCCCGGCGCGTGACCTGAAGGCCGCCCAGCGCGGCGCGGACGCTGCGTTGCGCCCGGTGCCTTGCCGGTGCTCGCCTCAGGCGTTGCGCGCTTGGCGGACGAAACGGCGCAGCAGTTGGCGGGCCAGCGGCGCGGCGCTGACCTCGCGGGCGACGCGGCGCGCGCAGCCGCCGTGCTGGCGGATGCACTCGGCGCGGGCGCGGACATAGCCGCGCATGTGGTGGGTGGCGAACTCGGGGTGGAACTGCACGCCCCAGGCATGCGCGCCCCAGCGGAAGGCGTGGCAGTTGTCCTGCGCCGAGCGCGCCAGGATCGCCGCGCCCTCGGGGGCGCGCAGGACCGTCTGCAGGTGGGTGGCGTGCGCCGGGAAGCGCGCGGGCAGGCCACTGAACAGCGGATCGTCGATCGCTGACGGATCCAGCGCCAGCTCGATCGTGCCCGATTCGCGGCCCGCCGGGTTGTAGGCGACTTCGCCGCCCAGCGCGTGGGCCAGCAGCTGGTGGCCGTAGCAGATGCCGAACACCGGGCGGTCGTCGTGGGCAGCATCGCGCAGCCATTGCGCGCTGCGCTCGCTCCAGTCGGCGCGGTCGGTGACATAGGCGGCCGAGCCGCTCACGATCACGCCGGCGAAATCGCGGTGGCTGGGCAGGGTGCCGCCGTGCTCGACATCGACCACCACGGTCTCGTCGGCGTCGAGCCCGGCCGCGACCCGGATCCAGTGCGAAAACCGCCCGTAGCGGCGCAGCGAGGCGACGGGTTGGCCGGTTTCAAGAATCAGGAACGGGGCGGAATTCATCCGGGGGAGGCAGGACCGAGAGGACTTCCTCGATTGTAGTCAGCCCTGCCGCTACCTTTTCAAGCCCTGCGCGGCGCAGGGTTCGTACCCCTTCAGCACGTGCGGCACGGTTGAAGGCGGCCAGATCCATGTCCGCGCGGATGTGCCGACGCAGGCTGGAACCCAATGGCAGCAACTCATACAGGCCCACGCGGCCGAGAAAACCGGTGCGCCGGCAGTCGATGCAGCCGACCGGTGCATATGGCGTGGGTGCCTCAGGTAATGCCGCATCGGCATCAGCCAACACCGCCCATTGCTCGGCCGAGAGCACCGTGGGCACCTTGCAGTGGGTGCACAGGGTGCGCACCAAGCGCTGGGCCAATACCCCGTTGAGGGTGGAGGCGAGCAGGTAGTGCGGCACCCCCAGGTCCAGCAGGCGGGTGATCGCCGAGGGCGCATCGTTGGTGTGCAGGGTGGACAGCACCAGGTGGCCGGTCAGCGAGGCCTGCACCGCCATCTGCGCGGTCTCCAGGTCGCGGATCTCGCCGATCATGATGATGTCCGGGTCCTGCCGCAGCAGGGTGCGCACGCCGCTGGCGAAGTCCAGATCGATGTTGGTCTGCACCTGCATCTGGTTGAATTCCGGCGCGATCATTTCGATCGGGTCTTCCACCGTGCAGACATTCACGTCCGGTGTGGCCAGCCGCTTCAGCGTGGAATACAGGGTGGTGGTCTTGCCCGAGCCGGTCGGCCCGGTGACCAGCACGATGCCGTGCGGGCGCTCGACCAGGGCGCTCCAGCCAGCCGCTTCCTGCGGGCTGAAACCCAGCTGGTCGATGCTCTTGAACGCCGCATCCGGGTCGAAGATGCGCATCACGCACTTTTCGCCGAACGCGGTGGGCATGGTCGACAGGCGCATTTCCACTTCGCGCCCGCCCGGCGAACGGGTCTTGATGCGGCCATCCTGCGGGCGGCGACGCTCGGCCAGGTCCATCCGGCCCAGCACCTTGATGCGGCTGACCACGGCGGTCATCACCGCCGGCGGCACCTCGAACACCTTGTGCAGCACCCCATCGATGCGGAAGCGCATGCGGCCCATGTCGCGGCGCGGCTCCAGGTGGATGTCCGAGGCGCGCTGCTCATAGGCGTACTGCAGCAGCCAATCGACGATGTGCACGATGTGCTGGTCGTCGGCGTTGACGTCGCCGGCCCGGCCCAGCTCGACCAGCTGCTCGAAGCTGGGCAGGGTGCTGCTGGCCTCGCCCCGGACATCGCCGCGGGCGCCGCGTACCGAGCGCGTCACCCCGTAGAACTCCATGGTGTAGCGGTGCAGATCCAGCGGATTGACCATCGCCAGCTCGATCCGGCGGCGGCTCAGGTGCTGCAGGTCGCGCAGCCACTCCTGGGCCAGCGGTTCGCTGGTGGCGACCAGCACGCGCTCGCTGTCCACGGCCAGCGGCAGGAAGCGGTGGCGGCGGGCATAGGCATGGGAGACCAGGGCGGTGACCGCCGAGACGTCGACACGGGTCGGGTCCACCCGCAGGTAGCGCACGCCCGCGCGCTGGGCCAGCCATTCGCTGAGGCGCTCCAGGCCGAGTTCACCGCCGCCGCTGGCGCCCAGCTTCAGGTTGGCCAGCAGAACCAGTGGATGGACCTCGCTGGCATTGCGTGCGCCCGGGGCGGAGAAGCGGATCCGCTCCAGATCGGCAGGGGCGACCAGGCCATCGGCGACCAGTGCTGCAGCGACCTGGTCGAAGTCCAGGCGGCCGTGCGGCAGGGGCACGGCCGGCGCAGGAACACGGGCAATGGCCGCGGGCAGGCGTGGATCCATCCTCCAATTCCCCAAGGCACGGAAGGCCCGTGCGGTCGGTCGCTATACTAGCGCACCCCTCCTGCAGGCAAGAATCCGCCGCATGTCCGTCACGAAGAGCGTTCCGATCACTTTCCAGGGCCTGATCCAGACCCTCAACCAGTATTGGGCGCAGCAGGGCTGCGTGCTGATCCAGCCGCTGGACCTGGAGGTCGGTGCCGGTACGTTCCACCCGGCCACCTTCCTGCGCTCGATCGGCCCGGAAAGCTGGAACGCCGCGTACGTGCAGCCTTCGCGCCGCCCGACCGACGGCCGCTACGGCGAGAACCCCAACCGCCTCCAGCGCTACTACCAGTACCAGGTGGCGATGAAGCCGAGCCCGGACAACATCCAGCAGCTGTATCTGGATTCACTCAAGGCGCTGGGTATCGACCCGCTGGTGCACGACCTGCGCTTCGTCGAGGACAACTGGGAATCGCCGACCCTCGGTGCCTGGGGCCTGGGCTGGGAAGTGTGGTTGAACGGGATGGAAGTCACCCAGTTCACCTACTTCCAGCAGGCCGGTGGCCTGGAATGCAAGCCGGTGCTCGGCGAGATCACCTACGGTCTGGAGCGCCTGTGCATGTACCTGCAGAACTGCGACAACGTCTATGACCTGATCTGGACCTACGGTCCGGATGGCACCCCGGTCACCTACGGCGATGTGTACCTGCAGAACGAGATCGAGCAGAGCACCTACAACTTCGAATACGCCGACGTGGATGAAATGTTCCATCGCTTCGATGCCTGCGAAAAAGAGGCGCAGAAGCTGGTCGATGTCGGCCTGCCGCTGCCGGCCTATGAGCAGGTCTGCAAGGCCAGCCATGCCTTCAACCTGCTGGATGCGCGCCGCGCGATCAGCGTGACCGAGCGCCAGCGCTACATCCTGCGCGTGCGCGCGCTGGCCCAGGCCGTGGCCAGGCTGTACGAGGCCAAGCGCCTGGAAGCCGTCGCCGCCAAGGAGGTGCAGGCATGAGCACGATGCAGCCGCTGCTGATTGAACTGGGTACCGAAGAATTGCCGGTCAAGGCGCTGCCGGGCCTGGCCCAGGCCTTCTTCGATGGCATCGTCGACGGCCTGACCAAGCGTGGCGTGGCCATCGAACGTGGCGATGCCAAGCCGCTGTCGACCCCGCGCCGCCTGGCCGTGCTGCTGCCCGGCGTGGCTGTTGAGCAGCCGGAACAGCACAGCGAAGTGCTGGGCCCGTACCTGAACATCGCGCTGGATGCCGAGGGTCAGCCGACCAAGGCGCTGCAGGGCTTCGCCGCCAAGGCCGGGATCGACTGGACCGCGCTGGAGCGCACCACCGATGCCAAGGGCGAGCGCTTCGTGCACCGCTCCACCACGCCGGGCGCGCGCACCGCGACCCTGCTGCCGGAGATCCTGCGCGAGGCGATCGCGGCGATGCCGATTCCCAAGCCCATGCGCTGGGGCAGCCACACCTACGGCTTCGCCCGACCGGTGCATTGGCTGGTGCTGCTGCACGGCCCGGACATCATCGAGGCCGAGGTGCTGGGCCTGAAGGCCGACCGCATGAGTCGCGGCCATCGCTTCATGCACGACAAGACCGTGCGGCTGAGCGCGCCGGAGGACTACGTCGCCTCGCTGCAGGCCGCCTACGTGCTGGTCGATGCCGACGCGCGCCGCGCGCGCATCGTCGAACAGGTCAACGCGGCGGCCGCGCAGGCCGGCGGCCAGGCGCGCATCACCCCGGACAACCTGGAGCAGGTGGTCAATCTGGTCGAATGGCCGGCGCCGGTGCTGTGCAGCTTCGAGCGCGAGTTCCTGGCGGTTCCGCAGGAAGCGCTGATCGAGACGATGGAGATCAACCAGAAGTTCTTCCCGGTGCTCGATGCCGGCGGCACGCTGACCGAGAAGTTCATCGGCATCGCCAACATCGAATCCAAGGACGTGGCCGAAGTGGCCAAGGGCTACGAGCGCGTGATCCGTCCGCGTTTCTCCGATGCCAAGTTCTTCTTCGACGAAGATCTGAAGCAGGGCCTGGAAGCCATGGGCGACGGACTGAAGACCGTCACCTACCAGGCCAAGCTGGGTTCGGTGGCCGACAAGGTCGCCCGCGTTGCCGCACTGGCCGAGGCCATCGCGCCGCAGGTCGGCGTGGACCCGGTGCTGGCCAGGCGCGCGGCGCTGCTGGCCAAGAACGACCTGCAGTCGCGCATGGTCAACGAGTTCCCGGAACTGCAGGGCATCGCCGGCCGGCATTACGCCGTGGTCGGCGGGGAGTCGCCCGAGGTCGCGCTGGCCATCGACGAGGCCTACCAGCCGCGCTTCGGTGGCGATGACATCGCACTCTCGCCGCTGGGCAAGGTGCTGGCCATCGCCGAGCGCCTGGACACGCTGGCCGGTGGCTTTGCCGCAGGCCTGAAGCCGACCGGCAACAAGGATCCGTTCGCGCTGCGCCGCAATGCGCTGGGCCTGGCCCGCACGGTGATCGAGAGCGGGTTCGATCTGGATCTGCGCGCGCTGGTTGCCACCGCCATCGCCGGTCTGCCGGCGGGCGTGCAGCCCAGTGCCGAGCGCAAGACCGAGGCGCTGCCGCAGGAGCTGTACGACTTCGTGATCGATCGTCTGCGCGGCTATTACGCCGACAAGGGCGTGCCGGCCACGCACTTCAACGCGGTCGCCGAGCTGAAGCCGGTCTCGCTGTACGACTTCGACCGCCGCATCGATGCCATCGGCACCTTTGCCGCGCTGCCGGAAGCGGAAGCACTGGCCGCGGCCAACAAGCGCATCCGCAACATCCTGCGCAAGGCCGAGGGCGACATCCCGGGCATGATCGACCCGGCGCTGCTGGCCGAACCGGCCGAGAGCGAACTGGCCGAAGCGGTGGAAGCGGCCATCGATGACAGCAACGCCAGCCTGCACCAGAAGGACTACGTGAGCGTGTTGAACCGGTTGGCGCGCCTGCGCCCGCAGGTGGATGCGTTCTTCGATGCGGTGATGGTCAATGCCGAGGACCCCGCGCTGCGGGCCAATCGCCTGGCCCTGCTCAAGCGCCTGGGCGACCGCCTGGGCAGCGTGGCGGCGATCGAACACCTGTCCAACTGACGCTGCGGGGCGCGGTGCCCCACGGTTCTCCGGAAGGCGCGACGGCTTCGGCGGCTCGCGCCTTCCGCGTGTGTGGGACGAGGCGATGCCGTGCGCAGGCGGCGTGCCGGATGCCTCGTCCGATGTCGCGGACGCTTCTGTCCGACACCGTGCTGTCATCGATCCGGGCCGACCTGACGCTGGCGACTTTCTCGCGGAATTTAACGGCTTCTTCACCGCCGTTCTGAAACAGCCACGCCGATTTCGCATGCTCGCGATGGCCCGTTATGCTGTCGCCATGCAGCCAACGAAATTCGCCCTTCCGCTGATGTTCCTGTCCTTTGCCACCGTCTCGGTGGCACATGCACGGGGGACCATCGAGAAAGTGGACATCAAAGGATTGGACAAGGGCGACGACGCCGAGATGATCGAGAACATCGAGGTCTCGCTGTCCCTGTACGACACCATCGGCAAGGTCCAGGGCGAGTCGCGGCTGGAGTACCTGTTGTCCCAGGCCGAGCGCCAGACCCGCGAGGCGCTGGAACCGTTCGGCTACTACAACCCGACCATCACGGTGGAAAGCCCCCGCGAAGGCGAGAACCTGCGCGTGGTGATCCAGGTCGACAAGGGCCCGCCGACCGTGGTCCGTCGCGAGCACATCGACATCACCGGCCCGGCCCAGCTGGACCAGTACCTCCAGGAAGACCTGGAGAACTTCAAGCCGCGCAAGGGCCAGCGCTTCGAGCACACCGAGTACGAAGCCAGCAAGATCCGGGTGACCCGGCGCCTGGCCGAACGTGGTTACTTCGATGCCGACTTCACCCAGCGCCAGGTCCAGATCACCCGTGCCGAGAACGCGGCCGACGTCGATCTCACCTGGGACAGCGGCCGCCGTTACAACATGGGCGAAATCCGCTTCCACCAGGATTACTTCGTCGACAAGCTGTTCGACCCGCTGGTCTATTGGGACGAAGGCAGCTACTTCCACGAAGGCAAGCTGGACCGCCTGCGCGAATCACTGACCAAGCTGGATTACTTCAGCGTGATCGACATCCAGCCGCGCCCGGACCAGGCCGATGAGAACGGCGATGTGCCGGTGGACGTCAACCTCACCCGCGCCAAGCGCACGATCTACACCGCCGGCCTGAGCTATGGCAGCGAGAGTGGCGCCGGTGTGCGCGGCGGCCTGGAGCGGCGTTTCCTCAACAGCCGCGGGCACAAGATGAACACCCAGCTCGACTATGCGCAGAAGCGCAAGAGCCTGGTCACCAGCTACCGCATTCCGGCCTTCAACTGGCTCGATGGCTGGTATGCGTTCACCGCCAGCGCGTATGACGAGCAGACCGACTACATCGACCTGCGCAACTTCAAGCTGTCGGCCAGCCGCAGTGGCGAGATCAACGAGTACTGGACCGCGATCGCCTCGATCAACGCCCTGCGCGAGCGCTGGCGTTACGCTTCGGGCACCGAGTTCACCGATGCGGTCTACAACACCTCCACGCTGGTCTACCCGCAGCTGGTGGCCGACTACGTCAACGTTGACGATGAGATGTTCCCGCGTCGTGGCCTGAGTGGCAGCGCGACGCTGCGCGGCGGCATCGAAGGCGCCGGGTCGGACACCAGCTTCGTGCAGGCCAATATGGTGCTGCGCTGGTATGTGCCGATCGGCGACACCGACCGCCTGATCCTGCGCGGCGAAGGCGGCACCACCTGGACCAGCGACCTGGTGGCGATGCCGCCGAGCCTGCGCTTCTTCGCCGGTGGCGACCGCAGCATCCGCGGGTATGCCTTCCGCGAAGTCGGCCCGCGCACCGCACCGCCGGACAAGTACGCGCTCGGCGCGAAGAACCTGGTAGTCGGCTCGGCCGAGTATGAGCATTACTTCAAGGGCGGGCCGTGGGGCGCGGCGGTGTTCGTCGATACCGGCAGCGCGTTCGACAACACCATCGATCTGCACACCGGCGTGGGCTTCGGCGTGCGCTGGAAATCGCCGGTGGGCCCGGTGCGCGTGGATATCGCGCACGGCCTGAACAACCCGGATTCGCAGTTCCAGCTGTACCTGAACATCGGAGCGGACCTGTGAGCACGCCGACGCCTTCCGCACCCGCCACCCCGCCGCCGCCGCGCGTGCGTTTCTACCGCAGGCGCCGCTTCTGGGCGTGGTCCGGCTTCACCGTGCTCGGCCTGGTGCTGCTCGCGCTGCTGCTGGTGTACTGGCTGCTGCAGACCGTGGCCGGCCGCGATGTGCTGCTGGCGCAGGTGGTCGCGCGCTTGCCGGTCGGCGCGTCGCTGACATGGAGCAAGGTGGATGGTCCCGTCGCCGGGCCGCTGGTGCTGCACGATCTGGACTTCCGCTACGACGATATCCATTTCACCGCCGAGCGCGCCTATCTGGATCCGGACATCCGCCCGCTGCTGGGTCGCAAGCTGCAGCTCGATGCCCTGCAGATCAAGAACGCGACGCTGAACCTGGCCAAGAGCGATGAGCCGTTCGAGCTGCCCTCCTGGCCGGACTCGCTGCCGCAGATCGAAATGCCCCTGGCGATCCAGGCCGACACGATCATCATCGATGGCTTCCGCATCACCCAGGCGCAGCAGCCGCTGATCGACATCGCCAAGGTGCGCGGTGGCGTGGAGATCGCCAATGGCGAATTCCGCGCGACCCAGCTCAAGGTCGACAGCGACATGGGCGATTTCCGCGTGGACGGCCGTTATCTGCCGCGCAGCGATTACGACACCGACATCACCATCGGCGCGCTGATGCCGGCCCCGCGCGGGCGTACCCCGGCGCGGCTGGGGCTGGTCGCACGCGGCGACCTGGGGCACATGGAAGTGGCGATCGCCGGCAACGCACCGGCGCCGCTGCAGGCCAGCCTGGTCTTTGATGGCCGCACCGATCCGGTCTGGAAACTCACCGCACGCAGCAAGGAACTCGACCTGGCACTGCTGGTGCCGGGGATGGACGCGAGCACCAGCACGCCGATGGCGCTGGATGTGCAGGCCGACGGCAAGGGCGGCCAGGCCAATCTGCAGGGCAGCTTCAAGCAGGGCGACATCGCGGTGGAACTGGCGCCCTCCAAGGTCGGCCTGGCCGACCAGGTGCTGACCGTGGCGCCGCTGCAGGTGAAAGGCTTCGGTGGCCAGGCGCGGCTGGAAGGCATCGCCGATTTCACCGACAAGGAAAACGCGAGCCTGCGGTTCTCCGTCGTCGCCAACGACCTGACCTTCGTGCCCGCCGCCGATACCACCACCCCGGGCGCCGCTGCGCCGGTGCCGGTGACGCTCAAGGAAGCGCGCATGGGCCTGGCCGGCACGCTGAAGGCCTGGGCGGCGGTTGGCCGTGCCTCGGTTGAGCGCGAGAAGCAGGTCGCCGACCTGACGTTCGACGTGCGCGGCAACGACCAGGCCGCCGTGATCAAGCAGCTGCAGGCCAGCACGCCGGGCGGCTCGCTGGATGTCACCGGCCAGGTCGCCTGGGCACCGCAGCTGGATTGGGACGTCGCCGCCAAACTGGCCGGCTTCGATCCGGGTTACTTCGCGCCGGGCTGGGACGGCAAGCTGTCCGGTTCGTTCGCATCGAAGGGCCGCCAGTTGCCGCCGCCCGCGGGCAGTCCGGCCGGTACCGCCGGCAGCTACGAAGCCACCGTCGATGTACCTGGCATCAAGGGCACGCTGCGCAAGCGCGCGCTGGATGCCCAAGGCAAGTTCGCCCTGCGCGGCGAGCAGGGCGAGGGCAACCTCAGGCTCGCGCTGGGCAACAGCCGCCTGACCGCCAAGGGCTCGGTCGGTGACCGCCTGGATATCGATGCACAGCTGGAACCGGTGCAGCTGGCGGACCTGTTGCCCAACAGCACCGGCAGCCTGCGCGGCCACGTGCTGATCAAGGGCGCCCGTACCGCACCGGACATCACCGCCGACCTGGTCGGTAGTGGCCTGCGCTGGGACGACTGGAGCGCCGAGGCGATCAGCATCAAGGGCCGCCTGCCATGGCAGGGCGACAGCGGCACGCTGGCGGTGCAGGGCAGCAAGCTGCAGGTAGGCATGCTGCTGGACACGCTCAACGTCAATGCACGCGGCAGCCTCTCCAATCTGCGCCTTGATGCACAGACCAAGAACGAGCTGGGTGCTGTTGCGCTGGAAGGTGGCGTGCGCCAGCAGGGTCAGAGCTGGCGTGGCGATCTGACCGCGCTGCGCATCGCACCGATGAAGGGCGATGCCTGGAGCCTGCGTGCACCGGCCACCTTCAGCGTGCAGGGCAGCAACGTCACCCTGAGCGATGCCTGCCTGGGCGCGGCCACCGGTGGTGCGCTGTGCGCCAGCGCGAACTGGCCGCGCGAAGGCCTGCTCGTACGTGGCGATGCATTGCCGCTGGCGCTGGTGCAGCCCTGGCTGCCGCCGCAGTCCGGCCGCCGCATCTTCCTGCGCGGTGAAGTGAATCTGGACGGGCGCATCCGCCCCCGCGGCAACGCGTGGGAAGGCAGTGCCTCGGTCACCTCGCGCGAAGGCGGCGTGCGCCTGGGCGACAACGCTCGTGGCGAACTGGTGCGCTACGACCAGTTCTCGGTGAATCTGGAGATGACCCCGCAGCAGATCAACGCCAAGCTCGGTGTCGGCTTCCAGGGCGATGGCTTCGTCGATGCCAAGGTGCAGACCGGCTGGGATGCCAACGCACCGCTGACCGGCGAGCTCTACATGAACATCGCGCGCCTGTACTGGCTCGAACTGTTCTCCCCGGACATCGTGCGCCCGACCGGGCTGATCGAAGGCCACGTCAGCCTGCGCGGTACCCGTGGCACGCCCTCGCTGGGGGGCGAAGCCACGTTGAGCAAGTTCAATGGCGAATTCCCCGCGCTGGGCCTGACCTTCGCCGAGGGCAAGGGCAGCTTCACCGCACAGCCGGATGGCTCGGCCAAGATCACCGCCCAGGCCAACTCCGGCAAGGGCACGCTGTACGTCGATGGCGGGCTGTCCTGGTTCGGTGACGCGCAGCCGCTGCAGCTGCATATCCACGGCGAGAACGTGCTGCTGGCCAATACCAGCGAACTGCGCGTGGTGGCCAACCCCAACCTGGACTTCACCCTGGCCGGCAGCGCGATGCAGCTGCGCGGCACGGTGCATGTGCCCGAAGCAGACCTGGACCTGGAGCGCCTGGATCGCGGTACCTCGGTCTCCGAAGACGTGGTGGTGCTGGACCCGGTCGATCCGGAAGAGGGCCCCAGTTCGCCGCTGGACATGGACCTGACCGTCAGCCTGGGCGACCAGGTCAAGATGGCCGGATTCGGGTTGAAGGGCGCCCTGACCGGCAAGATGCAGGTGTGGGCGCGCCCCGGACGCGAGATGACCGCCAACGGCGGGCTCGAAGTCAGTGGCCGCTATAAGGCCTACGGCCAGGATCTGACCATCACCCGCGGCAACTTGAACTGGAACTACAACGCGGTCTCCGATCCGCGCATCAACATCCGTGCCCAGCGCACTGTCGGCGACATCACTGCCGGTATCGATGTGACCGGGCGGGCGCAGTCGCCGCGCGTGGACGTGTGGTCGGACCCGGCCATGTCGCAGTCCGAAGCACTGGCCTACCTGGTGCTGGGCCGCAGCCTCACCGGTGCCAGCAGCGACCAGGCCCAGCAGGTCAACGCGGCCTCGGCGGCGCTGTCGGCCGGCAGTGGCCTGCTCGCTTCCCAGCTGGGGGCCAAGCTCGGCCTGGACGATGCCGGCGTGAGCCAGTCGCGCGCGCTGGGCGGCTCGGTGATCGGCTTCGGCAAGTACATCTCGCCCAAGCTCTACATCGGCTACGGCGTCTCGCTGGTCGGCAGTGGTTCGGTACTGACGCTGAAGTACCTGCTGCGGCGTGGCTTCGACGTGGAGCTGGAATCGAGCACGGTGGAGAACCGTGGGTCGCTGAACTGGCGGCGGGAGAAGTAAGCCGCGGCCGGTGGTTCAGGTGCCCCTGACCATCGGCCGTTGCCCTGCCGGGCCTCAGTGGCTAAGGTCTCGGGCTGTTCTGACGTACCGGAAGTGCCCATGTCTTCACGCAAACCCCTCACCGCCGCGCTGGCGCTTGGCCTGACCCTCGCCGCCGGCGCCCATGCCGACGAAGGCATGTGGATGCCGACCCAGCTGCCGGACCTGGCCAAACCGCTGAAGGCGGCCGGCTTCAAGGGCAACCCGGGCGACCTGGCCAACGTCACTGCGCCCCCGCTGAGCGCGGTGGTGCGGGCCGGGGGCGGCACCGGTTCGTTCGTCTCCGACGACGGCCTGCTGCTGACCAACCACCATGTCGCCATGGGCGTGATCCAGTACAACACCTCGCCCGAGCACAACCTGATCAACGACGGTTTCATCGCCAAGGGCCGCAGCGACGAGCGCGCGGCCAATCCGGATTTCCGCGTGTTGGTCACGGTCGGGTTCGACAAGGTCACCGATGAGGTGCTGCGCGATGCGCGCGGCAAGACTGGCCGGGCGTACTTCGATGCCGTGGACCGCGCCAGCAAGCAGCTGGTGGCCGAGTGCGAGAAGGAAGGCAACATCCGCTGCAGCGTGGCGGACATGTACTACGGCACCGATTTCTACCGCATCCGCCAGCTCGAGCTGAGCGATGTGCGCCTGGTCTACGCGCCGCCGCGCGCGATCGGCAACTACGGCGATGAGATCGACAACTTCATGTGGCCGCGCCACACCGGCGATTTCACCCTGCTGCGTGCCTACGTCGGCAAGGACGGCAAGCCTGCGCCGTACAGCGTGGACAACGTGCCCTACCACCCGCCGGCGCACCTGAAGATGGCGATCGACGGCCCGAAGACCGGCGATTACGCGATGTTGGCCGGTTACCCGGGCATCACCTACCGCCATCGCACCGCCGCCGAATTCGCCAGCCAGATCGATGCGGTGCTGCCGCGCCGCGTGTCGGTGTTCCAGCAGATGATCGACACCATCGAGTCGGCCAGTGCCAAGGACGCGCAGGCGCGTACCCGGTACGCCTCGCAGCTGCAGTCGCTGAAGAACAACCGCAAGCGTGCCGCCGGCGAGCTGGAAGGCCTGCTGCGCAGCGATGCGAAGGCCCAGCGCGCCGCCGATGAAGCGGCGATGCTGCAGGCCACCGATGCGAAGTACCAGGGCGATATCCAGTCGCTGCTGACCTCGCTGTCCAGCGGTGCCTCGGTGGGGGAGCGCGATCTGCTGCTCGACCTGCTCTCGGCGCAGAGCCAGCTGCTGCGTTCGGCATTGACCCTGGAGCGCCTGCGCATCGAATCGGCCAAGCCCGACGCCGAGCGCGACAGCGGCTACCAGCAGCGCGATCTGGCGCTGATCGAAGGCGTGCTCAAGCAGGTCCAGCGCCGCTACGATCCGGCCATCGAAAAAGCCCTGCTGACCACGCTGCTGACCCGTTACCAGCAGCTGCCCGACGCGCAGCGCGTGCCCGAGTTCGACGCTGCCTTCGGCCGTACCCCGGCTGCGCTGGCCAAGACCCTGGATACGCTGTACGCCAGCACCCGCCTGGGCGACGAAGCCGAGCGCCTGTCGCGATTTGCCGCCGCACAGCAGGGCAAGGCACTGGCGCGCGATCCGCTGATCGACCTGGCCGGTCCGCTGGTGGCCGCGCAGCTGCGCCTGGATGACGAGCGCAAGACCCGCGAGGGCGAGCAGCTGCGCCTGCGCCCGGCCTACATGCAGGCGCTGTTCGCCTGGCGGGCCAAGCAGGGCCGCGCGGTGTACCCCGACGCCAACCGTACGCTGCGCATCAGCTACGGCAAGGTCGAGGCGCTCTCGCCGCGCGATGCCGTGCATTTCGACCCGGTGACCACCGTGGCCGGGATCGTGGAGAAGAACACCAACGCCTACCCGTTCGATGCGCCCAAGCCGCTGCTGGCCGCGATCGCCAAGGGCGATTTCGGCTCCACCGCCGATCCGGTGCTCAAGACCCAGACGGTCAACTTCCTGACCAACCTGGACACCACCGGCGGCAACTCCGGCTCGCCGGTGCTCAATGCCAAGGGCGAGTTGATCGGCCTCAACTTCGACAGCAACTGGGAGTCGGTCAGCGCCAGCTGGTGGTTCGACCCGCGCTTCAAGCGCGCGGTGCACGTGGACATGCGCTACCTGCGCTGGCTGTTGGCCAAGGTCTACCCGGCGCCGGAGCTGTTGAAGGAAATGGGCGTCCCCGCCGAGTAAGGGACGCCGGCCGGCCCCGTAGCGCCACGACCAACGGTCGTGGCCTACACTGCGGGCTGCTCTTGCGGAAACAACCCTGTGGTTTCTAGCTGGATCCTGCTGCTGGTCTCGGTGGTCTACGCCGCGCTGCTGTTCGCCGTGGCGTGGTGGGGCGACCGCCGCCCGATGTATCCGGACCGGCCATGGCTGCGCCCGGTGGTCTACAGCCTGGCGCTGGCGGTGTACTGCTCGTCGTGGACGTTCTACGGGGCGGTCGGCACGGCGGTGCGCAATGGCATCGGCTATCTGCCGATCTACCTGGGGCCGCTGCTGCTGTGGGTGTTCGGCTGGCGCATCATCGAGCGCCTGGCACTGATCGCACGCAGCCAGAACGTGGTGTCCATCGCCGATTTCATCTCTTCGCGGTTCGGCCGCTCGCGGCGCCTGGCCGCGCTGGTGGCGGTGATCGCACTGATCGGCATCGTGCCGTACCTGGCATTGCAGTACAAAGCCGTGGCGATGAGCCTGCAGGTGCTGACCGGCAACGTCGGCCCGACCGGCTTCTTCACCGACCCGGCGCTTTACGTGGCGCTGCTGATGGCCTTGTTCGCCACGCTGTTCGGCACCCGCCAGGTGGACGCCACCGAGCACCACCACGGCATGATGCTGGCGATCGCGCTGGAATCGATGATCAAGCTGATCGCGATGGTGGCGCTGGGCCTGTTCGCCTACCTGTGGCTCAACGACCGCACCGATGCGGTGATCGAGTCCGCGCATACGCTGTTCACCGGGCTGCCACCGGTCGGCTTCATCTCGCAGACGCTGCTCAGCTTCCTGGCGATCATCTGCCTGCCGCGCCAGTTCCATGTAGCGGTGGTGGAGTGCGGCGACGTGCGCGACATCCGCCGCGCGCGCTGGATGTTCGGGGCCTACCTGGTGATCATTTCGGCGATGGTGATTCCGATCGCCACGGCTGGCGTGACCCTGTTCGGCACCGGCGGCAGCGTCGCCGACGACAGCATGGTACTGGCGCTGCCGCTGGCCGAGGGGCGCAAGTTCCTGGCGCTGGTGGCCTACGTGGGCGGTTTCTCGGCCGCGACCGGGATGGTGATCGTGGCCTCGATCGCGCTGGCCACCATGGTCAGCAACGATCTGGTGATGCCGGTGCTGCTGCGCCGCAGTGGCGACCACCAGGAGGCGGCCGACGTTGCCTCGCGCGTGCTCTGGATCCGGCGCACGGCGATCCTGCTGCTGGCCCTGGTCGCCTACAGCTACTACCGCGGCAGCAGCAACGACAGCACCCTGGCCTCGTACGGGCTGATGGCCTTCGCCGCCGTGGCGCAGTTCGCGCCGGGCTTGATCGGCGGCCTGTACTGGCGGGGAGCGAGCCGCCGGGGCGTGGAGGTCGGCATGCTGCTCGGCTTCGCCACCTGGGTGTACACGCTGCTCTTGCCCGCGCTCACGCATGCCGGCTGGATGGACGAGGCCTGGCTGGTGCACGGGCCGTTCGGGATCGGCTGGCTGCAGCCGCAGCATCTGTTCGGCATGAGCGGCTGGGACCCGTTGACCCATGGCACGTTCTGGTCGCTGCTGGTCAATGTCGCGGCGATGGTGCTGGTTTCCGTGCGCTGGCGCCCGGGCGTGGACGAGCGCCTGCGTGCCGCGCCGTTCCTGGACCCGTACGCGCAGCGGCCTTCGGTGGCCGGTGTGTGGCCCGGCAACGTGCATGTGGGCGATCTGCTGGCGCTGGCCTCACGGGTGGTCGGTGACCGCCATGCGCGCCGGTCCTTCTTCGAGCAGGCGCAGTCGATGGATCGCGAGCTGCAGGCCTCCGCGCCGGCGGACCGGGCGTGGGTGCAGTTCACCGAGCGCCTGCTGGCGGCCTCGATCGGCGCCGCCTCCGCACGCCTGCTGCTGACCAGCCTGCTGCGCGGCTCGGGCATGGACCTGGGGGAAGTGGTGGCGGTGCTCGACGAAGCCGGGCAGGAGCTGCGCTTCAACCGCGAGATTCTTTCCACCACGCTGGAGAACATCAGTGCCGGGGTCAGCGTGGTCGACCCGGACATGCGCCTGACCGCTTGGAACCGCCGTTACCAGCAGATGTTCGGGTACCCCGACGGGATGCTCTACGTCGGCCGCCCGGTGGCCGACCTGATCCGCTACAACGCCGAGCGTGGCGAGCTGGGCGAGGGCGACATCGAGGTGCAGATCAACCGCCGCATCGGCTACATGCGCGCCGGTTCGCCGCACATCTTCGAGCGCACCCGCAGCGACGGCAAAGTGATCGAGATGCGCGGCCAGGCATTGCCCGGCGGTGGCTATGTCACCAGCTACAACGACATCACCGACTACAAACACGCCGAGCGCGCGCTGCTGGAAGCCAACGAGACGCTGGAGCAGCGCGTGGCCGAGCGATCGCACGAGGCCGAGATGGCGCAGCAGTCCAAGACGCGCTTCCTGGCGGCGATCAGCCACGATGTGCTGCAGCCGCTCAATGCCGCGCGCCTGTTCGCCTCGGCGCTGCGTGAGAGCCACCACAACAACGAAGAGCAGCGGCACCTGGCCGAGCGCGTGGATGCCTCGCTGCGCGCGGCCGAGGAGCTGCTGGATGGCCTGCTGGATGTCTCCCGCCTGGACGCCGGCGGCCTGCACCCGGTGATCGGGGATTTCGATGTCAGCCTGCTGATGCGCGAGCTGGCGGCGCAGTACTCGCCCGTCGCCGCCGGGCGCGGCCTGCGCATGGATCTGTTCGCGCGCCCGGCCTGGGTGCGCAGCGACCGCCGCCTGCTGCGGCGCGTGCTGCAGAACTTCCTGGCCAACGCACTGCGTTACACCCGCCAGGGGCGCATCGTGCTGGCCGTGCGCCATCGCGGGCCGGAAGTGGAGCTGCAGGTCTGGGATACCGGCCCGGGCATCCCCGAGCACCACATGCAGCAGATATTCGACGAGTTCCACCGCTACCAGCAGCCGTTCGACTGGGGCGAGCAGGGCCTGGGGCTGGGCCTGTCGATCTGCCAGCGCATCTCGCGCCTGCTCGATCACCGCCTCAACGCCCGCAGCCGCGTGGGCAGCGGCAGCATGTTCTCGATCCTGCTGCCCCTGGTGGCCGCGCCGCAGCTGCCGGCCGCGATGTCCTCGCCGGCGCCCAGCCCGGCCACCCGTGCCGATTCGCTGGCCGGGATGCGCGTGCTGTGCGTGGACAACGACCAGGAAATCCTGGACGGCATGCGCGCGCTGCTGGGGCGCTGGCAGGTACAGGTGATCACTGCCAGTACCGTCGACCAGGCGCTGGAGAAAGTCGTCGAGCGCCCGGATGTGATGCTGGTGGATTACCACCTGCATGACCGCCTGGATGGGCTGGATACGCTGGTGGCGCTGGGCCAGAAGGCCGGCCGTGCGATTCCGGGTGCGCTGCTCACCGCCGATGGGCGCGATGAGCTCAAGCGGATGGCGCGCGACCGTGGCTACCGGTTGTTGACCAAGCCGATCAAGCCGGCCTCGCTGCGCGCCTTCCTGGCCGCCTTCCACGATACCCGCGGCGATCTCTAGCCGCAGGCGTCCTTGGGAGGCGGCGGCAGGCGGTCAGGCCATGGCGCCGCTGAGATGTTCGTACAGGATGGTCGAGCCGATGATGATCAGGATCAGGCCGCCGATGATCTCCGCGCGCTTGCCGACCATGCCGCCCAGCACGCGGCCGAGCATGATGCCCATCGTCACCATGGTCAGCGTGCACAGGCCGATGATCAGCGCCATCACGCCGATATGCACATCGAGGAAGGCCAGGCCGATGCCCACCGCCATCGCATCGATGCTGGTGGCGAAGCCGGTCACCGCCAGGCGCCAGAAGCCATGGTGTTTGCTGGTGTCCTCGTCGTCCGCGCCGTCGTCTGGGCGCAGGCCATTGATGATCATGTGCACGCCCAGCGCACCGAGCAGGCCGAAGGCGATCCAGTGATCGAAGGCCTCCACGTACTGCAGCGCGGCGCGGCCGAGCAGCCAGCCGATCACCGGGGTGATGCCTTCGATGACACCGAAAATGAGGCCGGCGCGCAGCGCATCGGAGAAGCGGGGCTTGCGCATCGCCGCGCCTTTGCCGATCGCCGCGGCGAAGGCATCGGTGGACATGGCAAAGCCGATCAGCAGGATCGAAACAGGCGACATTGGGGTACGCGGCAGGTCGGGCGATATCGAGCAACGGACCGCGAACGCGCCCAACCTGTCGTTGCGCACGCGGACCGCTGGTCTCGCCAACCATGATGGTTGCCCGCACCACGGCGCACTGGCCGAGTATGTTGATGCGGGCGATTCCTGCAGCAGGAATCCGGCTACTCCCCAAGGGGACGCGAAGCTTAGCACCGGGGTTGTGGCGTGGCGCGTCTACCGGCAATTGCGCAGGTCACGCTGGATTTCATAGCCCCGGCTATAAGCCGTGGCGGGTAGAGCCGACCGTTGGTCGGCTGCACGGCGTGATCGGGCTCTGCAGCCGACCAACGGTCGGCTCTACGCCACCGATCCGCGTGGTGCCCTCACTCCTCTTCGGGCGGCAACACGATCTGCTCGTCATCGATGGCCAGCTTGCCGGCCATCAGCACCGCCTGGGTGCGGTTGGTGACGCCCAGCTTGCGCAGGATCGCGGTGACGTGCGCCTTGATCGTCGCCTCGGAGACATTGAGGTCGTAGGCGATCTGCTTGTTGAGGCGGCCGGCGCCGAGCATCTGCAGCACGCGGAACTGCTGCGGGGTCAGCTCGCGCAGGCGCTGGCCGATCTCGCGCTCTTCGCGGCCGGTCGGTGGCACGTTGTGTGCCTCCGGCGGGGCCCAGGTTTCGCCATCGAGGATGGTGCCCAGCGCATGGCCGATCGTGTCCGAATCGGCGGATTTGGGGATGAAGCCGAACGCACCGTGGTCGAGCGCGCGGCGCATCACGGTCGGTTCCTCACGCGCGGAGACCACCACCACCGGCAGCTGCGGGTGCAGGGCACGCATGTGGACCAGCGCATTGAAGCCCTGCGCACCGGGCATGTTGAGGTCCATCAGGACCAGGTCGGCGTCGGTGTGCTGGTCGGCCAGCTGGTACAGCGCTTCCACGCTGTCCGCTTCGTACAGCTGCACGCCGGGGATGACACGGCTCACGGCGCCGCGAAGGGCTTCGCGGAACAGCGGGTGGTCATCGGCAATCAGGAGGGTAGGCATGGTGGGGGCCATGTTGCGAAAGGGGTAACGCGCTGAAACGGAACGAGTGTATCGAGACGACAGCCCCCAGAGTCAGGGGCGGCCGCGCAGCGGCGGGGGTGTGGGTGATGGTGAGAAGGGCCCACGGTCCGCTTGCGGACCGTGGGAGCGACAGCGCGAATGCGATGGGGCGACCCCTCACTTCACCTTGCGTTCTTCCACCAGCGAGGCCACGACCGACGGATCGGCCAGGGTCGAGGTGTCGCCGAGCTGATCCGGCGCGTTCTCGGCGATCTTGCGCAGGATGCGGCGCATGATCTTGCCCGAGCGTGTCTTCGGCAGGCCAGGGGCCCACTGCAGGTGGTCGGGCGCGGCGATCGGCCCGATCTCCTTGCGCACCCAGGCGACCAGTTCCTTGTGCAGCTCCTCGCTCGGCGTCTCGTCGGCGATCAGGGTCACGTAGGCATAGATGCCCTGGCCCTTGATGTCGTGCGGGAAGCCGACCACGGCCGCTTCGGCCACCTTGGGATGCGAGACCAGCGCGCTTTCCACTTCGGCGGTACCGATGCGGTGGCCGGAGACGTTGATCACGTCGTCCACGCGGCCGGTGATCCAGTAGTAGCCATCCTCATCACGACGGCAGCCGTCGCCGGTGAAGTAGCTGCCCGGGTAGGTGCGGAAATACGTATCGATGAAACGCTGATGGTCACCGTAGACCGTGCGCATCTGGCCCGGCCACGAATCGCGGATGATCAGGTTGCCTTCGGTGGCCCCTTCCTGGATCCCGCCATCGGCGTTGACAAGGGCCGGCTGCACGCCGAAGAAGGGCAGGGTGGCCGAGCCCGGCTTGAGATCGACCGCGCCGGGCAGCGGCGAGATCAGGATGCCGCCGGTTTCGGTCTGCCACCAGGTATCCACGATCGGGCAGCGGCTGTCGCCGACCACCTCGTAGTACCAGCGCCAGGCTTCGGGATTGATCGGCTCGCCGACGCTGCCGAGCAGGCGCAGCGAACTGCGCGAGGTGCGCTTGACCGGTGCATCGCCTTCGCGCATCAACGCGCGGATCGCGGTCGGGGCGGTGTAGAAGATGGTGACCTGGTGTTTGTCGATCACCTCCCAGAAGCGGGACGTGTTCGGGAAGTTCGGCACGCCTTCGAACATCACCGAGGTTGCGCCATTGGCCAGCGGGCCGTACACGATGTAGCTGTGGCCGGTGACCCAGCCCACATCGGCGGTGCACCAGTAGATGTCGTCCTCGCGCAGGTCGAACACCGCTTCATGGGTGTAGGCCGCATACAGCAGGTAACCGCCGGTGGTGTGCAGCACGCCCTTGGGCTTGCCGGTGGAGCCGGAGGTGTAGAGGATGAACAGCGGATCCTCGGCATTCATGCGCTCGGGCTCGCACTGGGTCGGCTGCGGGTCCACCACATCGTGGAACCAGCGGTCGCGCGGGGCCTGCATGTCCACCGCGCCGCCGGTGTGGCGCACCACCAGCACCGTTTCCACGGTGGTGGTGCCGGGCAGCTTCAGCGCCGCATCGACGTTGGCCTTGAGCGGGATCTTCTTGCCCCCGCGCAGCCCTTCATCGGCAGTGATGATCAGCTTGCTGCCGCAGTCGATGACGCGGTCGGCGATCGAGTTCGGGGCAAAGCCGCCGAACACCACCGAGTGGATCGCACCGATGCGTGCGCAGGCCAGCATGGCCACGGCGGCGTCGACGATCATCGGCAGGTAGATGGTGACCCGGTCGCCTTTCTTGACGCCGAGGTTGCGCAGCGCGTTGCCGAGGCGGCAGGTGCGCTCATACAGCTCGCGGTAGGTCACGCCCTGGGCGGGTGCATCGGGGCTGTCCGGTTCGAACAGCAGGGCGACCTTGTCACCGCGTTTGTCGAGCTGCCGGTCCAGGCAGTTGACGCTGGCATTGAGTTCGCCGTCTTCGAACCACTTGATGCGGAAATCATCGAGCTGGTAGCTGACGTTCTTGATGCGGGTCGGTTTCTTGAACCAGTCCAGGCGCTCGGCGGCCTTGCCCCAGAAGGCGTCCGGGTGCTCCACCGATTCACGGTAGAGCTGCTGGTACGTGTTCCTGTCGATCCGCGATGCCGCGGCGAACGCGGCGTCGACGGGGTAAAGATCAGCCATGGCACCCTCACTTGCACGTTGACTTGGGTTGTGCGGTCGCAGCATAAGCGGCGACCTCTCCCCCTCAGTTTGCCGCATCCACCCGCCTGCGCGGTGTCGAGGTGGTTAGACCATGGTCGAACGCCGCATGCCCTGGTATGAGAGGGCCGTCTAGCTCGGTAGCTCAAGACTGCTGGTCGTGAGGCAAGGCGTACCGACCAACGGTCGGTACCTACGCGGTGCCTGCGGCACCTGCCGGTCCCCTGCCGGTCCCCTGCCGGTCCCCTGCCGGCGCCCGGTCGTACTCGCCCCTTGGGGCGAGTACGACTAATGGCCAATAGCTTCGGTGCGTCAACGCGCCGCACCCTCGGCTCGACCGTGCCCCACGCGCGGCATCACTTTGCCACCCGGGAGAGAGGGCAACATGAGCCACCGTTTGCTGAGGACGACACGCCGGCCGTTGGCCGCCGCCCTGTTCGTCGCACTGATCGCGCCAGGCATGGCGTTCGCTGAAACCGCAAAAGAAAAAGCGCTGGAAGCCCGCGTCGTCGAGCTTGAGCGCCAGGTCCAGCTGCTGCTGAACAACCAGCAGCAACAGCAGGCCCAGATCAGCCAGGCCCAGACCGATGTCACCGCCGTGCGCACGGTGCAGGCGCAGCAGCCGGCGGCGGCCACTGTGCCGGCCGGCAAGCAGCCGATCCAGGTCACCACCATCACCCCCGGCGCCGCGCCGGGCACCACGGTCAAGATCGGTGGCTTCATCAAGGCCGATTTCCTGGCCACCCAGACCGGCGACGGCCAGCTGGCCGACGACGCCACCGGTCGCGCGCTGTACCTGCCGGGCCAGACCCCGGTGGCCGGCGCCGGCGGCAGCGGCAAGCGCTCGGACGTGGACTACAACGCCCACGCCAAGTTCTCGCGCTTCAACCTTGGCATCGACAATGTCAGCGAGGCCGGCAACAAGTCCGGTGCGTTCTTCGAGATGGACTTCTTCGGCAATTCGCTGGGCAACCAGACCGCGACCAATACCTACGGTGCGACCCTGCGTCACGCCTACATGTACTGGAACAACTGGATGGCCGGCCAGACCTGGTCGAACTTCATGGACGCGGCCTCGCTGCCGGAAGCGGCCGACTTCGTCGGCCCGACCGATGGCGTGATCTTCGTGCGCCAGGCCCAGATCCGCTACACCCAGGGTGGCTTCAGTGTCGCGCTGGAAAACCCGGAAACCACGCTGCTCACCGGCACCCGCAACCCGGTCACCGGCGTGTGGACCAACGTGGCCAACAACTCCGACCGTGGCGCACTGCCGGACCTGACGCTGCGGTATGGCTGGAAGGGTGACTGGGGCACCTTCGGGGTCGGCGGCGTGGTTCGCCAGCTCAAGGTCGACAACCAGACCACCGGTGCCGACGCGGACAAGATCGCCGGCGGCCTGACCCTCGGCGGCAAGTGGGTGATGGGCCCGACCGACACTCTGCATTACCAGGTCACCGGCGGCGAAGGCATCGCGCGCTACATCGGCCTGGGTGTCACCGCCGACACCGCGTATGACATCGCCCGTGACGAACTCAACCCGACCGGTGTGCTGGCCGGTTACGTGGGCTGGCGCCACGCCTTCACCCCGAAGCTGCGCACCAACCTGATCTACGCGCGCAGTGATTACGACAACGACGGCAGTCTCGGCCCGCTGGTCACCAAGAGCGTGCAGAGCATCCGCGGCAACGTGTTCTACACGCCGATGCCCAAGGTCGATGTCGGCGCCGAGCTGATGTACGGCGTGCGCGAGATCGAGGATGGCCGCAAGGGCGATATCAGCCGCCTGCAGTTCACGACGAAATACAGCTTCTAAAACAGAAAACGCGTGCCGGCGTACAGCCGGCACACCACCACGATTGCTTCGGAGGGGAAGCGTCCCATGTCAACAACACCTGCACCGGCGAAAGCCCAACTCACCCAGGGACACAAGAAGGTCATCTTCGCGTCCAGCCTGGGGACCGTCTTCGAGTGGTACGACTTCTTCCTGTACGGCTCGCTCGCCGCGATCATCGCCAAGCAGTTCTTCAGCGGTGTCAATGAAACCACCGGCATGATCTTCGCCCTGCTGGCGTTCGCGGCCGGCTTCTTCGTGCGTCCGTTCGGCGCGGCCTTCTTCGGCAGCCTCGGCGACCGCATCGGCCGCAAGTACACCTTCCTGGTCACGATCCTGATCATGGGCATCTCGACCTTCCTGGTCGGCGTGCTGCCCAACTACGCCTCGATCGGTTTCGCCGCCCCGGTGATCCTGATCATCCTGCGCCTGGCCCAGGGCCTGGCGATGGGTGGCGAATACGGTGGCGCGGCGACCTATGTCGCCGAGCATGCACCGGCCGACAAGCGTGGCCTGTACACCAGCTTCATCCAGTGCACCGCGACGCTTGGCCTGTTCATGTCGCTGCTGATCATCCTGGCCTGCCGCTACTTCCTGGGCAATGAAGCGTTCGAAGCCTGGGGCTGGCGTATTCCGTTCCTGGTCTCGATCGTGCTGCTGGGCATCTCGGTGTGGATCCGCCTGCAGCTGAGCGAATCCCCGCTGTTCCAGCAGATGAAGGCTGAAGGCAAGGGCTCCAAGACCCCGTTCCGTGACAGCCTCAAGGACGGCAACCTCAAGCTGATGCTGCTGGTCCTGCTCGGTGCCGCAGCCGGTCAGGCCGTGGTGTGGTACGGCGGCCAGTTCTACGCGCTGTTCTTCCTGAGCAGCATGCTCAAGGTCGACGCCACCACCTCCTATCTGCTGATCGCTGCAGCGCTGGCGCTGGGCGTGCCGTTCTTCATCTTCTTCGGCTGGCTGTCCGACCGTATCGGCCGCAAGAAGATCATCCTCGCCGGCTGTCTGCTGGCCGCGATCACCTACATCCCGATCTTCAAGGGCCTGACCCACTTCGCCAACCCGGCCATCGAAGAAGCCCGCACCAACTCGCCGGCGCTGGTCAATGCCGATCCGAACACCTGCTCGTTCCAGTTCGATCCGGTTGGCCTGCGCAAGTTCACCAGCTCCTGCGACGTGGCCACCGCGGCCCTGACCAAAGCCGGTGTGCCCTATGAAGTGAAGCCGGCACCGGCTGGTACGCTGGCGACGGTCAACGTCGGGACCACCGCGGTGACCTCCTACGAGGCTGCAGGCCTGACCAAGGAAGAACTCAAGGCCAAGGGTGATGCCTTCGGCGGAGAGCTCAAGGGTGCGTTGGGTGCCGCCGGTTACCCGGCCAAGGCCGACAATGCGCGCATCAACATCCCCGGCACGATCTTCATGCTGTGGCTGCTGGTGCTGTACGTGACCATGGTCTACGGCCCGATCGCCGCTTACCTGGTCGAGCTGTTCCCGACCCGCATCCGCTACACCTCGATGTCGCTGCCGTACCACATCGGTAACGGCTGGTTCGGTGGCTTCCTGCCGGCGATCTCGTTCGCACTGGTGGCCGGTACCGGCAACCTCTACTACGGCCTGTGGTACCCGATCATCATCGCGTTGATGACGGTCGTGGTCGGTGGCCTGTTCCTGCATGAAACCAAGGACGTGGACATCACCAAGTAACGGTGATCCACACGGCAGGACGAAGGGGCCGCGATGCGAATCGCGGCCCTTTCTGTGTCCGGGGTAGTGCCGGCCGCTGGCCGGCTCCCGATGACCCTACAGAGAAGCGTGCAAGCCTGCCGGCCAGCGGCCGGCACTACCGATCCCGCTCTCACGCAGCCTGCCGTTATAGTCGGGCCATGAGCGATGCCCACACCGATCCTGCCGCGCTTCACGCGATCCTGCAGACCCTGCGCGCCGCGTGGCAGGCCAACCGCCCGACGCTGGAACAGCGCCGCGATGACCTGCAGCGCCTGCGAGCGGCCCTCAAGGCCCGCCTGCCGGAGATGGCCACGGCGATCTCGGCCGACTTCGGCCACCGCTCCACCCACGAATCGCAGATCGCCGACGGCATGACCGTGCTCGGCGACATCGACCATCTGTGCAGCCACCTGCGCGGCTGGATGCGGCCGCGCCGGGTCGGGGTCGGCTGGAGGTTCTGGCCGGCACGCGCCCAGACCCGGCCGGTTCCTCTGGGTGTGGTCGGGGTGATCTCGCCCTGGAACTACCCGGTCAACCTGGCGTTGATTCCGCTGGCGACCGCGATCGCCGCCGGCAACCACGTGATCCTCAAGCCGTCCGAGCACACGCCGCGCACCAGCGCCTTCCTGCAGTCGCTGCTGGCGGAGGTGTTCCCCTCCGATCGCGTGGCGGTCGTGCAGGGCGATGGAGGCCTCGCCAGCGCCGTGGCCGGCTCGGCGCTGGACCACCTGGTGTTCACTGGCTCCACCGCCATCGGCCGCAAGGTCATGGCCGCGGCCGCCGAGCACCTGACCCCGCTCACGCTGGAGCTGGGGGGCAAATCTCCGGCCATCGTCTGCAGCGATTACCCGTTGGAGAAGGCGGCCGCGCGGCTGGCCACCGGCAAGTTCTTCAATGCCGGCCAGACCTGCATCGCGCCGGACTACGTGCTGATCGACGGCCATCGCCAGCGCGAACTGGTGCAGCAGCTGCAGACGCAGGTGCAGGCGCGCTATGGCGATTTCAGCGACGCCGCCGATTACACCCGGATCATCCACGACGGCCAGTACCAGCGCCTGCGTGGCTATCTCGAGGAGGCCCGCGCGCGGGGCGTGCCGGTGATCGAACTGGCGACGGTCGATCCCGAGCGTGCGCAGCGCGAGCGGCTGATCGTGCCGACCATCGTGCTCGATCCGCCCGCGGATCTGGCGCTGATGCGCGAAGAGATCTTCGGACCGATCCTGCCGGTCTGCGCGTATCCGGATCTGGACGCCGCCATCGCAGAGGTGCAGTCCCGTGACCGCCCGTTGGCGCTGTACGTCTTCAGTCACGAACGTGCGCAGGTGGAACGGGTGCTGGCGCAGGTCGTGGCCGGCGGCGTCACCGTCAACGACACCCTGCTGCATTTCGCGGTCAATGGCCTGCCGTTCGGCGGGGTCGGCCCGAGTGGCATGGGCGCCTATCACGCGCGTGCCGGTTTCGATGCGATGAGCAAGCAGCTGCCCATCCTGTGGCAGTCGCGCTGGGCCGCCAGCGATCTGCTCAAGCCGCCGTATTCGAAGATCGCCGGGATGTTGAAGGCGATGGTGCGGTAAACCCTAGCGTGTTGCACGGTAACGTCGAGACGTGCTCGGCTGCCGGGGTCCCGCGCAAGTAAAATCGAACCGATGCGCTGGTGAGCCGATTACCACGCCTATTCGGCTCACGCAGCCGTGCCTAAGCATCGCGCCTGCTCGAGCTTGGCGTTGCGAAAAGAACGATCAACGCCCCGGCTGCGACGATCAGTCTTCGTGGAACCACGCATGGGCCGCAGCTTCCAGATCGCCTTCCTCGGCGATCACCGAACCGTCCTCGTCCAGCAGTGTGTAGTGGCGCTGGTCACCGCCCAGCGCAGCGCTGCCATCCAACCCGAGCAGCAGGGTGTAGAGGGTGTCGGTGGTGAAGACATCGAGCATCTCCCGCAACAGCTGGGTCTGCTCGGGCGACAGGTCCATCGCGGCGATCCTTGCTGCGCACGCCGTGCCTGGGGTCCATGCCATGGCGAGCAGGTTCGCTTTCTCCGCGTACCACCTTGCTACGAAGGCATCTGCGTTCATTGAATATCTGCGCTACCGGGGGTGGGCCACAGCCTAGCGGGGGACGCAGGCGTGTGGCAAAAATCTGCGTGCCCGGACGCGAGAGGCTGCCGGCCAGCAGCCGGCAGGGCGTGCGCCCACCGACCAACGGTCGGTGGCTACCGGTAGAATGCCCAAATGAAAATCGCCTCCTGGAACGTCAATTCGCTCAACGTGCGCCTGCCGCACCTGGAACAATGGCTCACGGCGTTCGCGCCGGACGTGGTCGGTATCCAGGAAACCAAGATGGAGGACCACAAGTTCCCCGACGCGGTGCTGGCCGGGCTGGGCTACCGCAGCGTGTTTGCCGGGCAGAAGACCTACAACGGCGTCGCGCTGCTCTCGCGCGAACCGGCGCAGGACGTGCAGATCGGCATTCCCGGTTTCGAGGATGAGCAGAAGCGCGTCATCGCCGGGACCGTCAACGGCGTGCGCATCATCAATCTGTACGTGGTCAACGGCCAGGACGTGGGCACCGACAAGTACGCCTACAAGCTGCGCTGGCTCGAGGCCGTGCACGCCTGGGTCGAGGCCGAGCTGGCCAGGTACCCGGAGCTGGTGGTGATGGGCGACTTCAACATCGCCCCCGATGCCCGCGACGTGCACGACCCGCTGGTGTGGAACGAGAACCACATCCTGACCTCCACCGCCGAGCGCGGCGCCCTGAACAAGCTGCTGCAGCTGGGCCTGCACGATGCGTTCCGCCTGCACAGCGAGGAAGAAGGCGTGTTCAGCTGGTGGGATTACCGGGCGGCCGGCTTCCGTCGCAACCTGGGCCTGCGCATCGACCTGACCCTGGTCTCCGACGCGCTCAAGGCGCGCGCGCTGGCCTCGGGCATCGACCGCGAGCCGCGCACCTGGGAGCGCCCCAGCGACCATGCCCCGGCGTGGGTAGAACTGGCGCCGTAACCAACAAGGCCCGGCAGTGCCGGGCCTTGTTGATCGAACGAAGTACGTGAGCGCGTCAGCGGATGCTTTTACGGGTGAACAGATTCACGATCGCCAGCAGAATGACTGCGCCGATCAGCGAATAGATGAACGACCACAGCGTGATCGCTTCATTGATGCCACCGCCGAAAAAGTAGCCGGCAATCAGCGCGCCGACGATGCCGACCACGATGTTGAGGATGATGCCTTGCTGCGCGTCCCGCTTCATGATGATGCTGGCAAGCCAGCCCACGATGCCGCCGACGATCAACCAGATGATGATGCCCATAGCGTTGACTCCCTCTGTGCGGATGCGACCTGTGCAGTTGACGGCACACCCCGTGAAGTCGTCGTGCAGCCGGTATGGCGGGGGCGTGGCATGACCCTGCCGGCGACCTTGGACGGCCCCTGGCGCTTCGGCCCGGTCACGGTCTGGCGCCTGCCGCATGTGCCGGGCACCCGCGGCGAGCCCCAGGCCCGGGTCCTGCTGGCCGAGCAGCTGGGCGGGGCGCCGGAGGACCTGCCGCTGCAGCGTGACCCGCGTGGCCGCCCGGCGCTGCATGGTCCGTTGGCCCATGTGGGCACCGGCTGGAGTCACAGCCACGGCCTGCTGCTGGTCGCGATGGGTGAGGGGGTGCGGCTGGGCGTGGACCTGGAACCGCTGCGCCCGCGCCCGCGGATGCTGGAGATCGTGCAGCGCTTCTTCCACCCGGCCGAAATCGCCTGGCTGGAATCGCTGGACGAGAACGCCCGCAACCACTGGTTCTTCCGGGTGTGGTGCGCCAAGGAGGCGCTGCTGAAGGCGCAGGGGCAGGGCATCTCATTTGGTCTGCATCGGCTGCAGCTGGCCCCCGGCATCGACGGAGGCCTGCACCTGGCCTGGTGCGACCCGGAACTGGGGCCCGCCGAGCGCTGGCACCTGCATGAGTGGCAGGCGGCGGATGACTTCCGCGCGGCGCTGGCGTGGCATGCGGTGTGAGATCGAGGGCGTGGCCAACGGTTGGGTGTGCGGGCGCAGGCAGCCGACCAACGGTCGGCTCTACCGACCTGCGATAATGGTGCCATGACTGAACACATCCTCCCCGCTGGCGTGGCCGACGCGCTTGAGCGCGGCCTGGCCGCCATGCAGCTGGACGCCGCGCTGGCACCGCCGCTGCTGACCTACCTGACCCTGCTCGACCGCTGGAACCGCACCTACAACCTCACCGCGATCCGCGACCCGCTGGAGATGGTCACCCGCCATCTGCTCGATTCGCTGGCGATGCAGCCGTACCTGGAGAGCGGCACCCTGGCGGACCTGGGCACCGGCCCCGGGCTGCCCGGCATCCCGCTGGCGATCGCGCGCCCGCAGCTGCAGGTGACCCTGGTCGAAAGCAATGGCAAGAAGGCCCGCTTCATGCGCGAGGCCGTGCGCCAGCTGGGCCTGGGCAACGCCCGCGTAGCCGAGTCGCGCGCCGAGGCGCTGGCCGAACCGGCCGCCTATGACCATCTGACCGCGCGCGCGATGGACACCCTGGCCGGGATCATCCGGGTCGGTGGGCACCTGTTGCGCCCGGGCGGCCGCCTGCTGGCGATGAAAGGCGTGTACCCGCACGACGAGATCGCGCAGCTGCCGGCCGGTTGGTCGGTCGAACAGGTGCTGCCGTTGAGCGTCCCTGGATTGACCGGCGAGCGCCATCTGGTGGTGGTCACCGGCCCGTGAGCCGGTGACTCCCGCGCCCGCATCGCCCGCCCCAGCGTCGTCCCGGCGCCCTCCCGCGGTGGCCCCGTGCGGTGCCATCGGCGTGCCCGTGGGCGTCGTTGCGGCATTGCGGCGCGTGCCTGCCGCGCATCTCACAGTGCATGACACGCCCCATATACGCATAATGACCAGTCCCACTCCCTGCCGATGAGGCTCACCCGCATGGCCCGCATCATCGCCATCGCCAACCAGAAAGGTGGCGTCGGCAAGACCACGACCGCCGTCAATCTGGCCGCCTCCCTGGCTGCTGCACCCAAGCGCGTGCTTCTTGTCGACCTCGATTCCCAAGGCAATGCGACCATGGGCAGCGGCGTGGACAAGCGCGAAGTCGCCGCTTCCACCTGTGATCTGCTGCTGGGCGAAAGCACCGCGGCCGAGGTCCGGGTCAAGACGCCGGAGGGCTTCGACCTGCTCCCGGGCAACATCGACCTGACCGCCGCCGAGATCCAGCTGATGGACCAGAGCGAGCGCGAGCAGCGCCTCAAGCGCGCGCTGGCCCCGATCCGCGACGAATACGACTACATCCTGATCGACTGCCCGCCGGCGCTGTCGCTGCTGACGCTCAACGCGCTGGCCGCCGCCGATTCGGTGATCGTGCCGATGCAGTGCGAGTACTACGCGCTGGAAGGCCTGAGCGCGCTGGTGGAAACCATCGAAGCGCTGCGCGCCAACCTCAATCCCGCGCTGGAAATCGAGGGCGTGCTGCGCACCATGTTCGATGTGCGCAACAACCTGGCCAATGCCGTGTCGGCCGAGCTGACCGAGCACTTCGGCGAGCAGGTGTTCCGCACCATCGTGCCGCGCAACGTCCGCCTGGCCGAGGCGCCCAGCCATGGCCAGAGCATCGTCGGGTACGACCGTGCCTCGCGCGGTGGCGTTGCCTATCTCGGCCTGGCCGGCGAGATCATCCGTCGCAACAACCAACGCAAGAAGGCCGACAAGGCCATGGAGACCGCCTGATGAGCACCAAGCCTGCCCTCGGCAAGAAACGCGGCCTCGGCCGTGGCCTCGACGCGCTGTTGGGGCCCAAGGGGGCGGTGACACAGGTGCAGGCAGCGGCCGTGGTCGAACCGCAGCCGGGTGAACTCCTGCGCAAGCTGCCGGTGGGCCATTTGCAGCCGGGCAAATACCAGCCGCGCCGCGACATGGACGAAACCAAGCTCGCCGAGCTGGCCGAGTCGATCAAGGCCCAGGGCGTGATCCAGCCGATCCTGGTCCGCCAGCTCGGCCCGGACAGCTTCGAGATCGTGGCCGGCGAACGCCGCTGGCGCGCGTCGCAGCTGGCCGGCCTGGACGAAGTGCCGGTGGTGGTGCGCGAGCTGGAAGACCGCACCGTCATCGCGATGGCGCTGATCGAGAACATCCAGCGCGAAGACCTCAACCCGCTCGAGGAAGCCGAAGCCCTGCAGCGGCTGATCAGCGAGTTCGCCCTGACCCATGCCGAGGCCGCCCAGGCCGTGGGCCGCTCGCGTGCGGCGGTGTCCAACCTGCTGCGCCTGCTGGAGCTGCCGATCGCGATCCGCCTGCTGCTGGAAACCCGCCGGCTGGAAATGGGCCATGCCCGCGCCCTGCTGACCCTGGCGCCGGAACTGGCCAGCAAGCTCGCCCAGGAAGCGGCCGACCAGGGCTGGTCGGTACGCGAAGTGGAGCACCGCGCGCAGCAGTTCGCCGCCGGCAAGGTGCCCGGCGCGTTGCGCAAGAAGCCCTCCGCCGCTGCACCGCAGGCCGACATCGCCTCGCTGGAAACCGAACTGTCCGAGTCGCTGGGCGCCCGCGTGGCGATCAACCACGGCCGCGGCGGCAAGGGCAAGCTGATCATCCATTACACCGACCTGGACACGCTGGATGGCGTGCTCGACCGACTTCGCGCACAGAAGGGCTGAGTCCCCCGCAGGCGTCAGAGGATTTCCCCCCAGCAATGAACCCCACCAAGGTCGACCGCAACCATCTGTTGCGTCTGACCGACCTGCCGAATGTCGGGCCGGCCTGTGAGAAAGATCTCCGTCTGATCGGCATCCGCGTGCCAGCGCATCTGCGCGGTCGCGATGCCTATGACATGTACGCGCAGCTGTGCCTGCGCACGGGGGTGATGCACGACCCCTGCGTGATCGATGTATTCCTGTCGGTGCTGCGTTTCATGCAGGGCGAAGCGCCGCGGCCGTGGTGGGATTTCAGCAAGGAACGCAAGGCCACCCTGGCCAAGGAAGCGCCGCTCAGCCTCTGGTGAAGCGGACCACCGGGACGTGTGCAACGCCACGCGGGCGTCCCGGGAAAGCACTGTATTGATACGTGGCAAGTAGGACGGACCCCATGACCATTCTCGTGACCGGCGCTGCCGGCTTCATCGGCGCCAACACCTGCAAGGCCCTGCTCGCGCGCGGTGAGCGCGTCGTCGGCCTGGACAACTACAACGACTACTACGATCCGCAGATCAAGCGCGATCGCGTGGCTGCGCTGTGCCCGCAGGCCGATATCCGCGTGCTCGACCTGACCGACCGCGACGGCCTGGCCGCGCTGTTCGACGAGGTGCAGCCGACCCGGGTCATCCACCTGGCCGCCCAGGCCGGCGTGCGGTACTCGCTGGAAAACCCGCATGCCTACGTCGACAGCAACCTGACCGGCTTCGTCAACATGCTGGAGCTGTGCCGCCACCGCGGCGTGGCCCATCTGGTGTATGCCTCGAGCAGCTCGGTGTACGGCGATTCGGCCACCCCGCCGTTCTCCGAAGACCAGCGCATCGACAAGCCGCGCTCGCTGTACGCCGCGACCAAGGCCGCCAACGAGCTGATGGCCTACACCTACGCCCAGCTGTTCGGCCTGCATGCCACCGGCCTGCGCTTCTTCACCGTGTACGGCCCGTGGGGCCGCCCGGACATGGCGCCGCTGCTGTTCTCGCGCGCGGTCCTGGCCGGCCGCCCGATCGACGTGTTCAACGACGGAAAAATGCAGCGCGACTTCACACATGTCTCCGACATCGTGGATGGCATCCTCGGCGCGCTGGCGCATCCGTCCAGCGACACGGTGCCGCACCGGGTGTTCAACCTCGGCAACCACACGCCGATCGAACTGGAGCATTTCATCGGGGTCATCGAGTCCGCCGCCGGACGCCCGGCGCAGAAGGTCTACAAGCCGATGCAGCCCGGCGACATGGTCCGCACGATGGCCGATACCACGCGGGCGCATGACGCTTTCGGCTACGAGCCGGTGATGCCGATCGAGCGCGGTCTGCCGCCGGTGGTGGCCTGGTGCCGGGATTATTTCGGGGATCACGCCTGACACACACGCCTCGATTCATCTTCGGATAACCTCGGGTGCGGAAAATGCGCGCTCTTTTTCGATCCTGGCCATTCGCAGAGCCCGACCATGAGCCAACCCCAGTTGTCGGTCGTCGTCCCGGTCTTCAATGAACGCGACAACGTCACGCCCCTGATCAACGAGATCACCACCGCGCTGCGCGGGCAGGTCGATTTCGAAATCGTCTACATCGACGACCACTCGCGCGACGACACCCTGGCGGTCCTGCAGGCCCTGAAGGCCACCACGCCCGAGCTGCGGGTACTGCACCACGTTACCCAGAGCGGGCAGAGCACCGCGGTGCGCAACGGCGTCAAGCACGCCCGCGCGCCGTGGATCGCCACCCTGGACGGTGACGGCCAGAACGATCCGGCCGACATCCCCAAGCTGCTCGCCGCGCGCGCGGCGGCCGCCACCGAGGTCAAGCTGTTCGCCGGGTGGCGTGTGAACCGCCAGGATTCGGGCAGCAAGCGCTGGGCCAGCAAGTGGGCCAATGCGATCCGCGCGCGCATGCTGCACGACGATACCCCCGATACCGGCTGCGGCATCAAGCTGTTCGAGCGTGCGGCGTTCCTGGAGCTGCCGTACTTCGACCACATGCACCGCTACCTGCCTGCGCTGATGCAGCGGGCCGGCTGGAAGACCACCAGCGTGCCGGTCAACCATCGGCACCGCACCGCGGGTGTGTCCAAGTACAACAACCTGGGCCGCGCGCTGGTCGGCATCCGCGACCTGCGCGGCGTAGCCTGGCTGATCACGCGCAGCAAGCGCACCGCCGTGGAAGAGCGCTGATGGAACTGCACTGGCTCGACCAGCCACTGACGTGGCTTTACTGGACCGGCCTGCACGTCACCGGCTGGAAGTTGATCGGCTACACCGGCGCGCTGATGTTCGGTGGCCGCTGGCTGGTCCAGTTCATCGCCTCGCGCCGTGCTGGAAAGCCGGTGATCCCGCGCCTGTTCTGGTACATGAGCGTGGTCGGCAGCCTGATGACGCTGAGCTACTTCCTGTTCTCGGCCAAGCAGGACTCGGTGGGCGTGCTGCAGAACCTGTTCCCGGCGTTCACCGCGCTGTACAGCCTGAAGCTGGATATCGACCATCGTGGGTGGAAGCGGGACAAGGCGGCGCATTGAGGGCGTGCCGACCGACCAACGGTCGGTGGCTACCGGACGGGGTGAACGTCGGATGGGGGCCGGGGTCGTAACGGGGGCCCGCGACGCGGGCAGGACCTTTGATCCATGCGCGGCCCCTTCGCCCGGTGCCATGATCGGGGTTTGCCGTCCCCCGGGAACCCTGATCGTGAAATCACCGCTCGTTGCTGCGCTGCTGCTCGCCCTGGCCCTTCCTGCCGGCGCCGCCCTGGCCGCGCCTCCAGCTGCCCCGGCCGCCGCCCCGGCCAGCCTGGCCACTGAAAGCCCCGCCGATGCGCAGTTCCGCGCCATCTACGAGAAGGAATGGGCCTGGCGCGAAGCCGGTGGCGGTGAGGCCAGCGAAGACGGCGACGGCCCGGCCAACGCCACCCGCATGCCCGATGTCGGCGCGGCCGCGCAGCAGGGCCGGCTGAAGGTCTGGGACGACGTGCTGGCCCAGCTGGACAAGGTCGACACCCAGGCGCTCTCGGCCGAGAACCGCATCAACTACGCGATCTACCGCGACCAAGTGTTCAACCTGGCCGCCGATGTGCGCCTGCGCGCCTACGAAATGCCGTTCAACGCGGACTCCTCGTTCTGGTCCAACCTGTCCTTCATGGCCCGGCGCGAGATGAAGACCGCGCAGGACTACCGCAACTACATCGCGCGCCTGAACGATGTGCCGCGCTACTTCGACCAGCAGACCGACAACATGCGTGCCGGCCTCAAGCGTGGCTTCAGCGTGCCGCGCGCGGTGCTCGATGGCCGCGAGGTGTCCATCGCCACGGTCTCCGAACTGAAGGATCCGACCCAGTCGCCGCTGTACGCGCCGTTCAAGAAGCTGCCGGCCAGCATCCCGGCCGCCGAGCAGGCACAGCTGCAGGAGCAAGCCCGCCAGGCCATCGGCGGCAGCGTGGTGCCGGCCTTCGCCAAGCTGCGCACCTTCTTCGTCAGCGAGTACGTGCCGCAGGCGCGCACCACCCTGGCCGCCGAAGCGATGCCCGGCGGCAAGGCGTACTACAAGCAGCAGATCCACGAATACACCACGTTGGACCTGACCCCGCAGCAGATCCACGAGATCGGCCTGAAGGAAGTGGCGCGCATCCAGGCCGAGATGGACGGCATCATCAAGCAGGTCGAGTTCAAGGGCAGCTTCGCCGAGTTCCTGACCTTCCTGCGCACCGATCCGCAGTTCTATGCCAAGACCCCGGACGAGCTGCTGCACCGCGCGGCGTGGATCTCCAAGCGCGTGGATGGCGTGATCGGCAAGTACATGACCCTGCCGCGCGCGCGCTTCACCATCGTGCCGGTACCGCCGGATATCGCCCCGTTCTGGACCGCCGGCCGCGGTGGCATGGGCACCTACTGGCTCAACACCTACAACCTGCCGGCGCGGCCGCTGTACAACCTGCCGGCGCTGACCCTGCACGAGTCCGATCCGGGCCACGCCCTGCAGGGCGCGCTGGCGGCCGAGCAGGGCGAGCAGCCCGCGTTCCGCCGCAACAACTACATCTCCGCCTACGGCGAAGGGTGGGGCCTGTACTGCGAGAAGCTCGGCGTGGAGATGGGCATCTACGAAACCCCGTACGAGGATTTCGGCCGCCTCACCTACGAGATGTGGCGTGCCGCGCGCCTGGTGATCGATACCGGCGTGCACCACAAGGGCTGGACCCGCGAGCAGGCGCTGTCCTACCTGCGCGACCACACCGCGCTGAGCGAGCATGAAGTGACCACCGAAGTGGACCGCTACATCTCCTGGCCGGGCCAGGCGCTGAGCTACAAGCTCGGTGAGATCGCGATCGTGCGCCTGCGTGCGCAGGCCGAGAAGGAGCTGGGTGACCGCTTCGACGTCAAGGCCTTCCACGACGCCGTGCTGAGCCAGGGCTCGGTGCCGCTGCCGGTGCTGGAGGCGCAGATCCAGGCCTTCATCGCCCAGCGCAAGGCCGCCGCCAGCTGAGGTGCGCGGGGGCCGGCCGTCGCGCCGGCCCCGCCAACGTGAACCAAGCTGCCGGCCTGCGATTGTGTAACGGCTTCACGCCCGGCTACCCTGCGGGCCATGTTCCGTCGTGCCCGCCCGCGTCCGTCCCTGCTGCTCCGCCTGCTGATGCTGGTGGTGGTCGGTGTGGGCGTGTTCGGCAGTTCGCTGGCCTCGGCCCTGGCCGATATCCACCTGAGCGTGCATGCCGACAGCAGCGAGCTGCATGGCAGCGATGACACCGCCGGCACCGCCTCCAGCGACGACGACGGCAACGAAGACTGGCTGCATGCCCTGGTGCATTGCGGCCACTGCCATGGCCACGGCGGCGTGCTGCCGATGGCCGCGATGGCCTGGAGCCTGCCCGCCGCCCCCAGCCACGGCGTCCCTGCCGGGTTGGTCGCGCAACTGCGCACCCAGCCGCCCGAGAACCTGCTGCGTCCTCCGATAGCGATCTGATGCCCTGCGGCCGCGTGCCGCCGTTTGCCATCTGATTGTTTTCTGGAGACTCCCATGTGGATGCGTCTGGCAGCGTTGGCTGCCATTGCGTTCGTGCCGTGCGTGTACGCACAGGGCACGACACCTGCTGCACCGTTGACCCTCGACGACGCCATCGCGCGCGTCGCCCAGTACCACCCCGACCTGCGCCTGGCGCAGGCCCAGCGCCCGGTGTGGGAAGCCCGCCGTGACGCGGCCGGCCTGTCGCCGCCGTTGACCGTGGGCGTGGAACTGGAGAACGCGCTCGGCACCGGCGAGGCCCGCGGCGTCGATGCCGCCGAGGTCACCGTCACCCTGGCCGGCGTGCTGGAGCGGGGCGGCAAGCTGGATGCCCGCCGCGCCGTAGCCCAGGCCAACCTCGACAGCCTCGCCCCGCAACGCGAAACCGCGCGGCTGGACCTGATGGCCGAGGTCGCCCGCCGCTACCTGGCGGTGACCGACGCGCGCCAGCAGCTGCGCATCGCCGAGACCGATATCGAACAGCGCAGGCGCGCGGTGGCCGCCGCGCGGCTGCGCCTGCAGGCCGGTGCTTCGCCGGAGTCAGTGCTGATGACGGCCCAGGCGATGCTGGCCCAGGCTGAGCTGGACCGCGATCGCGCCATGCAGATGGATCAGTCCGCGCGTGCGGCACTGTCGGCGTTGTGGCGCCAGCGTGATCCTGGCTTCGACGTGGTGAGTGGCGACCCGATGCAGCTGCCCGCGCTGCAGGACTTTGCCGTGCTCGCCGACGAACTCCAGCGCACGCCGGAACTGGCGGTGCTGGCTGGCGAGCGCCGCATCCGCGAAGCGCAGGTGCAGCTGGCCCGAACCGAAGCACGGCCCGACGTCAGCTGGCAGGTGGGCGTGCGCAACAGCCGCGATACCCGCGATACCTCGCTGGTGGCTGGTTTCAGCCTGCCGCTGGGCAGCGTGCGCCGCGCCGAGCCGGAGATCCGCGCGGCCGAGGCCGAGCTGGCGCTCAACAGCGTGGAGCGCGAGGCGCGCGCGCTGCAGCTGTACGCCACGCTCGCTGAAGCGCATGGCCGCTACCTGACCTCGCGATTGGAAGTCACGCGCATGGCGCGCGACGTCCTGCCCCAGCTCAAGCGCGCCGAGAATGCCGCCGAGAAGGCCTGGCGTGCCGGCGCGATCAGCTACATGGAATGGGCCCAGCTGCAGGCGATGCGGATCGAAGCACGCCAGCGCCAGCTGGAAGCGGCCATCGCCGCACAGACCGCCCTCATTGAAATCCAGCGGCTGACCGGCCAGAGCATGGTCGCCGCCACCGACACCGTGTCCGCGGAGGACCGCCGATGACCGCTTCCCTGACCCGTACCGTGCTGGCCGGCAGCCTGTTGATCGCGCTGATGGCGCTCACCGGCTGCGGCAGCAGTGACCCCGCGGCAGCGCCGACCAAGGCCGCTGCGACGGACGCCGGCCATGGCGAGGCCGGGCATGACGATGATCATGACGATCATGACGCACCGGAAAGCACCACCATCGCCGCCGCGATGGCCGAACAGGCCGGCATCCGGGTGGCGCCGGTGGTGGCCGGCACCATCGCCGACGAGCACGACGTGCAGGGCCTGCTGACGCCGGTCGATGGCCGTGTCGCGCAGGTGATGGCGCGCTTCCCCGGGCCAATCCGCTCGCTGCGCGCCAATGTCGGCGACCGCGTGCGCGCCGGCCAGGTGCTGGCCAGCATCGAGAGCAACCTGAGCCTCACCACCTACACCGTGACCGCACCGATCGGTGGCGTGGTGCTCGCGCGCCAGGCCCAGGTCGGCGGCGTGGCCGGCGAGGGCACGCCCTTGTTCGAGATCGGTGATCTGTCCACGTTGTGGGTGGACCTGCATATCTTCGGCAACGACACCCAGCACATCACCGCCGGCGTGCCGGTCACGGTGTCGCGGATGACCGACGGCGTCAGCCAGGCCACCACGCTGGAGCGCGTGCTGCCCGGTACCGCCACCGCCAGCCAGAGCACGGTCGCCCGTGCCACGCTGCGCAACGACGACGGCCAATGGCGGCCCGGTGCCGCGGTCAAGGCCCGCATCGTGGTCGCTACCACGCCGGCGGCGCAGGTGGTGCCGCTGAGCGCCCTGCAGACGATGGACGGCAAGGATGTGGTGTTCGTGCGCGAAGGCGAGAACTACACCGCACGCGCGGTGACGCTGGGTGCACGCGATGCCGGCAAGGTGGAAGTGCTCGATGGCCTGACCCTCGGCGAAGAGGTGGTCGTCGAGCAGAGCTACGTGGTCAAGGCCGACATCGGCAAGGCGGGGGCATCGCATGAACATTGACGCCTCGCCACGCCCCGCATCCGGAGGGCGCCGTCATGCTTGAGCGCATCATCCGCGCTGCCATCGCCCATCGCTGGTTGATGATGGCCCTGACCCTGGTGCTGATCGCGCTCGGCAGCTGGAGTTTCACCAAGCTGCCGATCGACGCCACCCCGGACATCACCAACGTCCAGGTGCAGATCAACACCGCCGCGCCGGGCTACTCGCCGCTGGAGACCGAACAGCGCATCACCTATCCGGTGGAAACGGTGATGGCCGGCCTGCCGGCGATGGAGCAGGCCCGTTCGCTGTCACGCTACGGCCTCTCGCAGGTGACCGTGGTGTTCAAGGACGGCACCGATATCTACTTCGCCCGGCAGCAGGTCGCCGAGCGCCTGCAGCAGGTC
Source organism: Stenotrophomonas sp. BIO128-Bstrain (assembly GCF_030128875.1). NCBI lineage: Bacteria > Pseudomonadati > Pseudomonadota > Gammaproteobacteria > Lysobacterales > Lysobacteraceae > Stenotrophomonas > Stenotrophomonas sp. BIO128-Bstrain. The sequence continues at coordinate 4,002,924 of NZ_CP124620.1, forward strand.
AAATCGCAGATCCCCGAGGGACTGGATCCGCAGCTGGGGCCGATCTCCACCGGCCTCGGCGAGATCTTCATGTACACCATCGATGCCGATCCCAAGGCGCGCAAGGCCGATGGCACGCCCTACACCGCCACCGACCTGCGCACCCTGCAGGACTGGGTGATCCGGCCGCAGCTGCGCAACGTGCCTGGGGTGACCGAGGTCAACACCATCGGTGGCTTCCAGCGTCAGGTGCACATCACCCCGGATCCGGCACGCCTGCGCGCGCTGGGCTTTACCTTGGAGGACGTGGCGCAGGCGGTGGAAACCAACAACCAGAACGTCGGCGCCGGCTACATCGAACGCAATGGCCAGCAGTTCCTGGTGCGCATCCCCGGGCAGGTCGCCAACCTGGAGGAGATCGGCAACATCGTGCTGGCCCGCCGCGAAGGCGTGCCGATCCACGTGCACGATGTGGCCCAGGTGCAGGACGGCCCGGAACTGCGCAGCGGCGCGGCCACCCAGAATGGCCATGAAGTGGTGATGGGCACGGTGGTGATGCTGATCGGCGCCAACAGCCGGGATGTTGCCCAGGCCGCGGCCGCGCGCCTGCAGCAGGCGCAGGCCAGCCTGCCCGAGGGCGTTACTGTCACCGCCAGCTACGACCGCACCGCGCTGGTCGACCGCACCATCGAGACCGTCGCCAAGAACCTGATCGAAGGCGCCCTGCTGGTGATCGTGGTGCTGTTCCTGCTGCTCGGCAATTTCCGTGCGGCGTTGATCACCGCGGCGGTGATTCCACTGGCGATGCTGTTCACGCTGACCGGCATGGCCCGGGGCGGTGTGTCGGCCAATCTGATGAGCCTGGGCGCGCTGGACTTCGGCCTGATCGTCGATGGTGCGGTGATCATCATCGAGAACTGCCTGCGCCGCTTCGGCGAACGCCAGCACCTGCTCGGCCGCGACATGACCCGCGAAGAACGCTTCGCCGAAACCGCCAGCGCCACCGCCGAAGTGATCCGCCCGAGCCTGTTCGGGCTGGGCATCATCACCGCGGTGTATCTGCCGATCTTCGCGCTCACCGGCGTGGAAGGAAAAATGTTCCACCCGATGGCGATCACCGTGGTGCTGGCCCTGACCGGTGCGATGGTGCTGGCACTGACCTTCGTGCCCGCCGCGATCGCGCTGTTCCTCGGTGGCCGTGTGCAGGAGAAGGAAAACCGCCTGATGGCCTGGGTGCGTCGGCGCTACGAACCGATGCTGGGCTTCGCCCTGCGACGCGGCCGCTGGATGGTGGCCGGTGCGCTGGTGCTGGTGGTCGGGTGTGGCCTGCTGGCGACGCGGCTGGGCAGCGAGTTCGTGCCGAACCTGGACGAAGGCGATGTCGCGATGCACGCCATGCGCATCCCCGGCACCAGCCTCACCCAGTCCATCGAGATGCAGAAGCAGATCGAGAACCGGCTGGTGCAGTTCGCCGAGGTGGACAAGGTGTTCTCCAAGATCGGCACGCCGGAAGTCGCCTCTGATCCGATGCCGCCCTCGGTCGCCGATACCTTCATCATGATGAAGCCGCGCAAGGCTTGGCCGGATCCGCGCAAGACACGTGCGGCGCTGCTGGCCGAACTGGAAGACGCGGTCGAGCAGTTGCCCGGTAACAACTACGAGTTCACCCAGCCGATCCAGATGCGCACGAACGAGTTGATTTCCGGCGTGCGTGCCGACGTGGCGGTGATGCTGTTCGGCGATGATCTGGACACGCTGCTGTCGGTCGGCAAGCGCATCGCGGCGGTGGCCGGCAGCGTGCCGGGTGCGGCCGACGTGCGGGTAGAAGAGACGAGCGGTCTGCCACTGCTGACCGTTACCCCCAACCGCACCGCGTTGGCCGGGTATGGCTTGAACCCGGGCCAGGTGCAGTCGACCGTGGCCACCGCGGTGGGTGGCCAGGTGGCAGGGCAGCTGTTCGAAGGCGATCGCCGCTTCGATATCGTGGTGCGCCTGCCCGAAGCGCTGCGCCAGGACCCGGCCGCGCTGGCGGACCTGCCGGTGTCGTTGGAGACGGCGCTGGCCGATGACGCCGACGAGTCCAGCCGCACCGGCAGCTGGACCAGTGGCAGTGCGCGCACGGTGCCGCTGCGCGAGCTGGCGACGCTGAGCAACAGCGAAGGGCCGAACCAGATCAACCGCGAGAACGGCAAACGCCGGATCGTGGTCACCGCCAACGTGCGTGACCGCGACCTTGGTGGATTTGTCGGTGATCTGCAGCAGGCGATCGGGCGCGATGTGCAGGTGCCCAACGGCTACTGGATCGAGTACGGCGGCAGTTTCGAGCAGCTGATCTCGGCCAGCCAGCGCCTGTCCATCGTGGTGCCGGTGACGCTGGCGATCATCTTCGCGCTGCTGTTCTGGGCGTTCGGCTCGGTCAAGGATGCGGCGATCGTGTTCAGCGGCGTGCCGCTGGCGCTTACCGGTGGCGTGCTGGCGTTGGCGCTGCGCGGCATTCCGCTGTCGATCTCGGCCGGTGTCGGCTTCATCGCACTATCCGGCGTGGCGGTGCTCAACGGCCTGGTGATGATCAGCTTCGTGCGCAGCCTGCGCGAGCAGGGGATGCCATTGCCGCAGGCGGTACGCGAGGGTGCCTTGGGCCGTCTGCGCCCGGTGCTGATGACCGCATTGGTGGCCTCGCTGGGCTTCGTGCCGATGGCCTTCAACGTCGGCGCCGGCTCGGAGGTGCAGCGTCCGCTGGCGACCGTGGTGATCGGCGGCATCGTCTCCTCCACGCTGCTGACCTTGCTGGTGCTGCCGGTGCTGTATCGCTGGCTGCATCGGAAAGGATGAGGCGGCACGGGTGATCGGGTAACTCTTCATCGATGGGGTAGCACCCGACCGTTGATCGGGTGATTCTTCAGGCGGCACAGAAAAATCCGTGTGCGCCGTGGCCGCTGCTATCGAGGTGACAACCACGCCTCGATGGCAGCGACGCCAGTGCTGACGCCGTTCTCGGCAGTCATCGCGTGACCCAGCGCGGCGGCGCGGGCACGGGTATCGGCACGTTCGGCGAACGCGATGGCCCGCCTCAGTGTCCCGGCGTCCAACCGCTTCGGCGACAGCGCCGCCGGTGCCACGCCCAACTGCTGCAACCGGTCCGCCCAGAAGAACTGATCCGCGGCGAACGGCATCACCAGCGACGGCACCCCGGCCCGGCAGGCCGAGTGCGTGGTGCCGCTGCCACCGTGGTGGATGACGAGCGAGCAGCGCGGGAACAGGGCTTCGTGCGGGGTCGGCCCGAGCACGAACACGTTTGGCGGAAGCGGGGCGCTGGGCAGCCCGGCCCAGCCCGGGAACAGCAGTACCCGCCGCGGCGCCAGGGCCGCCAGCAGCGCGGGCAGCACCTGGTCGCGATCGAAGCCGGTCATGCTGCCGAACCCGAGGTAGACCGGCGGGGGGCCGGCGTCCAGGAAGGCCTGCAGGGCCGGCGGCGGCTGCCAGCCGTGCTCCGGTGCTCGCCACTGGCCGCAGATCCTGTGGTTGGCGGGCCAGTCCGGCGGCGGGGGCAGCAGGCTGGGCGAGATGCCGTACAGCATCGGCAGATCCCGCCAGGGCGAGGCGCGCCCCGGCATGCCCAATGCCCGTCGCGCGGCGTTGATCGGACCGCGGAAGGTGCGCCATACCGCCTGGTTGACCAAGGTGTAGCTGAGGCGATTGAGCGCGCCGGGCAGGCGCAGCCGTGGCAGGAACGGAGAGGGGAAGCCGGCGGTCGGGGTCAGCGGAATCATCCCGGTGCCGATCACCGGCAGCCCATGGTGTTCGGCCACGGCCAGGCCCACGAACGCGGCCAGCCCGCCGGTCAGCACCGCATCGCACCCGGCGGCCGCCGCGTCGGCCTGGCGCATCCAGCCGGGCACGTGCCGTTGCGCCATCCGCGCCAGACCCCGCGAGGCCGCAAGGCGGGCGTTGCCGCGCGACACCAGCGCCACCACCTCGTCATGGATGTCGCCCTCCAGCGCGGCATGCGGGACGCCCAGCTGGCGCGCGGTATCCAGCGTGCCGCGCTCGGCCAGCAGAAGCACCTCATGGCCGGCGCCGATCAGCCCATGACAGAGCATCACCAGCGGGCGGGTGTCGCCTTCGGTGCCGTAGGTCAGGGCGAGCAGCTTCATGAAAGGCTGAAGGCGAAGGGCAGTAAAGGGGCTGGGGTCGTCATCGTCACATCCGCGTTGCAGGCCCGGGCAGCCTAGCGGAGCGGCTGTCACGGGGCCGGGATGGCGCGCTTGGGCCAGGCCGGCTTGCCGCAGGCCCCCGGAGCGGGCATAATGCGCGGCTCGCTGTGTCCAAAAACCTTTGGATCGGTGGCCGGGAACACGTCATCCGGCCCGCCCTCGACAGCGTAACCCTTTGATTCTCATGACGTGTGGCGGGAAACCGCCGAGGCCGCCGTCGCCCGGGCTATGGGCTGACAACTACTTTATCGAGGTGCGCAATGTCCCGCGTATGCCAAGTTTCCGGCAAGCGAGTGCAGACGGGTAACAACGTCTCGCACGCCAACAACAAGACCCGTCGTCGTTTCCTGCCCAACCTGCACGAGCGCCGCTTCTGGGTTGCCAGCGAGAACCGCTGGGTCAAGCTTCGTGTTTCCGCGCATGCCCTGCGCACCATCGACAAGAACGGCATCGACTCCGTTCTGGCTGAGCTGCGTTCGCGCGGCGAAAAGGTCTGAGGAGTAAACGATCATGGCAGGCAAGCGCGATAAGATCCGTCTGATTTCGACGGCCAACACTGGCCACTTCTACACGACGGACAAGAACAAGAAGAACACCCCCGGGAAGATGGAATTCCTGAAGTACGATCCGGTCGTGCGCAAGCACGTCCTGTACAAGGAAGGCAAGATCAAGTAATCCGCGAGGATGCTTGAGCTTCCCGAAAAAACCCGCCCCTCGTGGCGGGTTTTTTCATGGGCCGCGCCCGGGCCCGCACCCGGCATGAGCGGTTGCATGCAGCGACCCATGGCAGAATGCGGTTCCCCTCCCGACGGGCGACGCGATGCTGTTCGAGTGGCTGCTGGGTTCGTGGTTGTTGATGCTGGATTGGCTGATCCGGCTGGCCGCGCTGTTCTGGATTCCCAGCCGCACCACGCCCGGTGCCGCGCGCAGCTGGCTGCTGCTGGTCGGCTTCGTGCCGCTGCTCGGGCTGCCGCTGTACCTGCTGTTCGGCCACCCCTGGCTGTCGCGCCAGCGCGTGCAGCGCCAGGCCGAGGCGTCCCAGGTGATCCGCGAGGAACAGGCCCTGCAGCCGCCGCTGCGCTGGACGCCCGCGCCGGATACCGCCACCGCCGAGATCGTGCCGCTGATCGAGCGCCAGGGCGATTTCATGCCCATCCACGGCAACGCGGTGGATCTGCTCAACAACTACGACGCTTCGCTGCAGGCGCTGATCGAAGACATCGACCAGGCGCGCGAACGCGTCCACCTGCTGTACTACCTGATGTTCGACGATGCGGTCGGTGAGGCCATCGTGCAGGCACTGCAGCGCGCCGCGGCGCGTGGCGTGCACTGCCGGTTGCTGCTGGATGCTGTCGGCGCCAAGCGCGGGCTGCGCCACTATCGCCACCGCCTGCAGGCGATCGGTGTGGATGTGCGCGCGATGTTGCCCGGTGGCCTGCGCTGGCGCCGCAGTGGCCGCATGGACCTGCGCAACCACCGCAAGATCGCGGTGATCGACAACCGCGTCGGTTACATCGGCTCGCAGAACCTGGCGCGGGCGCAGTTCGTGGCCGGGTTCCCGAACAAGGAACTGGTCGCGCGCGTGCGTGGGCCCGTAGTCGCCCATCTGGAGGCCGTGTTCGCCAGCGACTGGTACATGGAAACCGGACAGCGCCTGGATGTGTTGACCGCAGTGCCGGTGTGCTCAGCCGATGTCCCGACCCAGCTGCTGCCCAGCGGCCCGGCGTATCCCTTCAGCAACGCGCGTGATGCGGTGAACGCGCTGATCCATCTGGCCCGGCGGCGGATCGTGCTGGTCACGCCCTATTTCGTGCCCGACGAAGCGACCTTGAGCGCGCTGCGCATCGCTGCGCTGTCCGGCGTGCAGGTGCAGCTGATCCTGTCGGCCAGCACCAACCAGCGGCTGACCTCCTGGGCGCAGGAGGCCTACTACGACGAGCTGCTGCGCAGTGGCGTGCGCATCGCGCTGTATGCGCCGAACTTCCTGCACGCCAAGCACCTGACCGTCGATGAAGATATCGCGCTGGTCGGCTCGATCAATCTTGATATCCGCTCGTTCGCGCTCAATGCCGAGATCGGCATGCTCTGCTACGACGCCGGCATGGTGCGCCAGCTGGCGCAGATCGAAGCGGACTATCTGGAGCAGTCGCGCCAGCTGGATCTGGCGACGTGGCGCCAACGTCCGGCCTGGAAGCGCAGCCGCGAAGGCATCGCGCGGCTGGCCGATGCCTTGATGTAGTCCGCTGTGACGCACGTGGACGGCCGGTCCACGTGCATCGCCTACAATCGGGGCATGACTGCGTCCGATACCCATCGCCAGTGTGATCTGGCCATCGTCGGCGGCGGCGCTGCCGGCGTCCTTGTCGCACTGCAGGCGCTGCGCCATGCCGAGCGGCCGTCACGCATCGTGCTGTTCGAGCCGGCCTCGGTGCTGGCCGAAGGCATCGCCTACGCCACCCCGTGGCCCGAGCATCTGCTCAACGTGCCGGCCGGCAAAATGAGCGGGCTGCCGGACCAGCCCGCGGATTTTCTCGATTACCTGATCGACAGCGAGGCGATCGCCGATGTGCCGCGCGAGGTGCTGGCCGAACAGTTCGTGCCGCGCCGCCATTACGCTGCCTACCTGCGCCAGCGCCTGGAACAGGCGCGCGAACGCAGCGTGGCGGTGCTGGAGGTGGTCGAACAGCCGGTCTTCGCGCTGGTTCCCCACGCACAGGGCGTGCAGCTGCGGCTCGATGACGACGTGACCTGGAGCGCCCAGCGCGTGGTGCTGGCCTGCGGCAACAGCATGCGCCCGCTGCCGGTGCCCGGTGCCGACGCATTGCCGCCCGCGCAGGCGGTGGAGGCCTGGGATTACGACGGCGTGCGTGTCCTGGCCGGCGATGACGATCTGGCCATCATCGGCTCGGGCCTGAGCATGGCCGACAGCGTGGTCGCCCTCGCCGCCGCCGGTCACCGTGGGCGCATTTTCGTGCTCTCGCGTCATGCGTTGCTGCCGTTGCCGCAGGCGCATGGCGCATCCGTCACCTTCGATCCGCAGCCGCTGCTGGCGATGTCGCTGCGCCAGCGCATGCGGGAGCTGCGTGCGCAGGCCGATGCCGCCGTGGCGCGGGGCATCCCGTGGCAGAGCGTGATGGACCGCGTCCGGCCGATGGGCCAGGCGCTGTGGCTGAGCTTGAGCGAGGCCGACCAGCGCCGTTTCCTGCGCCACGTGGTGCGCTATTGGGACGTACACCGACACCGCATCGCCGAATCGGTGCACGCCCAGGTGGCCGAACTGGAGCGTCGTGGCCAGCTGCAGCGCCACCGCGCCCGCCTGGACACGCTGCTGGTGCAGGAAAGCGGGCTGCAGCTGCACGGCCGCAGCCCGGACGGTGGCCTGCCGCCATTGACCGTGGGCGCGGTAATCAACGCCACCGGGGTGGAGACGCGCGCGCTGTCCATGCGCAATCCGCTGATCCGGCAGCTGCTGGCCGACGGGCATGCCCGCCCGGGCCCGCATGGCCTGGGCCTGGATACCACGGTGGAGGAGGGCGGCCTGATCGACGGCCATGGCCAGCCGCAGCCCGCGATCCGGGTGGTCGGCAGCCTGCGCATCGGCACCCTGTGGGAAAGCCTGGCGATCCCGGAGCTGCGGGTGCAGGCCGAACAGGCCGCCCGACGCAGCCTGGGCTGACGGCGACATCCTTTCCGGGGCCGTGCAACCAGCCGCAGAGCCACCTCATGCCACCCTTTCGAAATATGCATTGGTGATGGGGCAGAGACGGCTCTAGGCTCGTGTGTTTCACAGAGGGAAATGCCCATGTCGTCCAGCCCCGACCGGACCGCCACCCCTGCCCCTGCGAGGGCCACGCTGCGCGCACTCACCTTGCTGGGCGCCATGCTGGGTCTGGCCGCCTGCCATCGTCAGGCACCCGCTGATGGCGCTGTTCCGACCGCTCGGGGTGCCGAGGCAGCTGCCGCCGCCACCGCGCTGGGCGACATTCCCGCCTGTCCGGCGGGTGCGAGCGTGATGGAGGGATGGAACGATCGTGCCCCGCCACGGCGTATCTTCGGCAATACGTGGTACGTGGGCACCTGTGGCCTGGCGGCCGTGCTGGTGACGTCCGATCAGGGCCATGTACTCATCGATGGCGGCACGACACCGGCTGGCCCGCTGATCGAGGCCAATATCCGCGCACTGGGCTTCGACCCGCGCGACGTGACGTACCTGCTGAACTCGCACGAGCATTACGATCACGCCGCCGGCCTGGCGCATCTGCAGGCGGCCACCGGTGCACCGCTGCTGGCGCGGGCCCCTGCCGTGGCCACCCTGCGCAATGGCAGAAGCGACCGCGATGATCCACAGTACCTTGAGGAAGGCGCAGCATTTCCACCGGTAGCGCAGGTTCGGGCCATCGGCGATGACGAGGTCGTCCGCGTCGGTCCGCTGGCATTGACTGCCCACGCCACCCCGGGCCATACGCCGGGCGGAACCAGCTGGACCTGGCGTTCATGCGACGCTGGGCGATGCCTGGATATCGCTTACACCGACAGCGTCAGTGCGATCTCCGATGCGCAGTACCGCTATATCGATCACCCGCGGATGGTGGAGGCCTTCCGGCGCGGCCTGGACCGCTTGGCCGCGCTTCCCTGCGACGTGCACGTAACGCCGCATCCACTGGGCAGCGACCTGTTCGCCCGTCTGCAGAACGACGCGGCCTCTCCGCTGGTCGATGCCGGCGCCTGCCGCCGCTACGCACAGCAGGGGCGCATCAACCTGGACAAACGGCTTGCCGAGGAAGCGGCCGGACGCGCGCCCTGACGCAGGGGCGGCCCGGAGGGCGTAAAATGGGGACATGGATGTTTCCCACTTGCTCGACGGGTTGAACCCCGCCCAGCGCGAAGCTGTGTCCGCCCCGCCCGGCCACCATCTGGTGCTTGCCGGTGCCGGTTCCGGCAAGACCCGCGTGCTTATCCACCGCATCGCCTGGCTCAATGAAGTCTGCGGCGTGCCGACCCATGGCATTTTTGCGGTGACCTTCACCAACAAGGCCGCCGGGGAGATGCGTCACCGCATCGACCTGCAGCTGCCGCAGGGCAGCCGCGGCGCCTGGATCGGCACCTTCCACGGCCTGGCCCACCGCCTGCTGCGCCTGCATTACCAGGACGCCAAGCTGCCCGACAGCTTCCAGGTGATGGACTCGGACGACCAACTGCGGCTGGTCAAGCGCGTGGTCCAGCAGCTGGAGATCGACGACGGCAAGTTCCCGCCGAAGCAGATCGCCTGGTGGATCAACGAGCAGAAGGACGAGGGCCGCCGCCCACAGCACATCCAGCCCGAGCCGCATGATGCGTGGCTGGAGACCATGCGCCAGGCCTACGCGGCCTACCAGGAACGCTGCGACCGTGCCGGCCTGGTCGATTTCGCCGAGCTGCTGCTGCGCGCGCATGAACTGCTGCGCGACAACCCGGCCCTGCTGGCCCACTACCGTTCGCGCTTCCGCGAAATCCTGGTGGACGAGTTCCAGGACACCAACGCCATCCAGTACGCCTTCGTGCGCGTGCTGGCCGGCGACAGCGGCCACGTGTTCGTGGTCGGCGACGACGACCAGGCCATCTACGGCTGGCGCGGCGCCAAGGTCGAGAACGTCCAGCGCTTCCTGAAGGATTTCCCGGGTGCGCAGACCGTGCGCCTGGAGCAGAACTACCGCTCCACCGCCAACATCCTCGGCGCAGCCAATGCGGTGATCGCGCACAACCCGGACCGCATCGGCAAGGAGTTGTGGACCGACAGCGGCGACGGTGATCCGATCGATCTTTACGCGGCCTACAACGAAATGGATGAGGCGCGTTACGTGGTCGAGCGGGCGCGCCAGTGGGTGCGCGACGGCGGCAGCTACGGCGATGTGGCCGTGCTCTACCGCAGCAACGCGCAGTCGCGTGCGTTCGAAGAAGCGCTGCTCTCCGAGCAGGTGCCGTACCGCGTGTATGGCGGCATGCGCTTCTTCGAGCGTGCCGAAATCAAGGACGCGCTGGCATACCTGCGGTTGATGACCAACCGCAACGATGACGCCGCCTTCGAACGCGCGGTCAACACGCCAACGCGTGGCATCGGCGACCGCACCCTGGATGAAGTGCGCCGGTTGGCGCGCGCCCAGGCGATCTCGCTGTGGGAAGCGACCATGCTGACCACCCAGGGAAATGCGCTGGCCGCACGCGCACGCAACGCGCTGGCCGGCTTCCTGGTGCTGGTCAATCAGCTCCAGGCCGAAGCGGACACGATGACCCTGGCCGAACGCATCGACCACGTGCTGATGCGCTCGGGCCTGCGCGAGCACTGGTCCAAGGAAAGCCGCAACGCGCTGGATTCGGAATCGCGCGCGGACAACCTGGACGAACTGGTCTCGGTGGCCTCGCGCTTCGTGCGTCGCGAGGATGACGTCGAAGAGACCCAGGACATGAGCGAGCTGGTCGCCTTCCTCGCCTACGCCTCGCTGGAGGCTGGCGAAGGCCAGGCCCAGGCCGGCGAAGAGGGCGTGCAGTTGATGACGCTGCACGCCGCCAAGGGCCTGGAATTCCCGCTGGTGTTCCTGGCCGGCATGGAAGACGGCCTGTTCCCGAGTGCACGTTCGCTGGAAGAAAGCGGCCGGCTGGAAGAAGAGCGTCGCCTGGCCTACGTGGGCATCACGCGCGCGCGCCAGAAGCTGGTGCTCTGCTACGCCGAATCGCGTCGCATCCATGGCCAGGACAACTACAACGTGCCCTCGCGTTTCCTGCGCGAGATCCCGCGTGAGCTGGTGAACGAAGTGCGCCCCAAGGTGCAGGTCTCGCGCGGCACCTCGCTGGGCGCCAACCGGGTGATGGGCCATGCGGCGCTGGAAGCACCGCCGCTCAAGCTGGGCGCGATGGTCAACCATCCCAAGTTCGGCGAAGGCATGGTCACCGACTATGAAGGCAGCGGCCAGCACGCCCGCGTGCAGGTGGAATTCATCGAAGCCGGCAGCAAGTGGCTGGTGATGGCGTATGCCAACCTGACGGTGATCTGATCACCGTCGGGGGCCGGGAATTCCTGTAGAGCCGAGCCATGCTCGGCTGCTGTAGGCGGGGAAAATCAGCCGAGCATAGGCTCGGCTCCACAACAGCGGTCGGTCGTCAGCCGGTGGTGAACGTCTCCACGGCTGCCACCACCCCGGCGCGTTCCATCAGCTCTTCATGCTGACGGTTTTGGATCAGCACGTAGCGCCCTTCTTCCGGCGACAGCACTTCGATCACCTCGTCGCGATAATTGGTGATCTCGATGAAGCCATCGCTCACTCCGTTGAGGTTTTCGATCTCGGCCATCAGTGTCTCAAGACTCACGATGGCCCCGTCCTTGTCCGCTCCGCCGCCAGTCCGGGGGTTGTCGAAATACAGGCTGATCTTCGGTTGCCTGATCCTGCGCCAGTTGTTGACGTCGACGATGTGATGCGTGGACCACTTGAAATCCTCTTCTGATTCGTTGCCGCTGAACTCGCACTGGAAGATCGGCAGACACAGGAACAGGTCGGTTCGATTCGCACTGCGGTTCAGGAGCCCGTGATACGTGCTGGGAACCGCTATCGCGTGGGTGAATCCATAGATGTTTGGTGGAATAGCAAAAATCGTCGGTCTGTCATGAGACAGGTGGGACGGCGCGCTCAGCCCTACGCTGGAAGCGAACTGCGGATCATGGATGTCCTTCGAGGTGATCGCCAGATCATGCCCGTCGGCGTTTCGCAGGCAGCAATAAAGCGTGTACGTCGCAACGACGTATTTGCCAACGTAGCAACCATGGGCTTCGCCGACCTCGCCAAATTCCCTCAACAGCTCATCTCTGGTGATCATGGTTATCTGGACAGTGGGGAAGCCCATGATGGCTGTCGGAACCTTCGTCAGCAATGCAATTTGTTTAGATTGTCCTGTGGGGTCAGATCCCTTTTCCGATGGAAAAGGAATCCGCCCCCGATTACGCTGCGAGCCATGACCCGCAACGTACTTTTCCTTTGCAGCCAGAACCGCCTGCGCAGCCCGACGGCCGAGCAGGTATTTGCCGATTGGCCCGGTATCGAGACCGCCTCGGCAGGGCTGCTGGCCCACGCCGAGGAAGTGCTCAGTCCGGAGCAGCTGCAGTGGGCCGACCTGGTCTTCGTGATGGAGAAGGAGCACCGCAGCCGGCTGTCCAGTCGTTACAACGCATGGCTGGGCGGCAAGCGGGTAATCTGCCTGGATATCCCGGACGACTACGAGTACATGGACCCGGTGCTGGTGGAGTTGCTCAAACGTAAGGTGGCGCCGTTCCTGCGTTGACCGCGCTGTTGTAGCGCCGAGCCATGCTCGGCTGCTTACTGCCGAAAGGCAGTCGAGCACGGCTCGACTCTACACATGGGAGCCGGCCAGCGGCCGGCACTACAATGGGCGGCATTCCTTTCGCGCAGGCCCCCGCCATGACCGATTCGCCGCTGCACGTCACCGTGAAGTTGAACGCCAAGCTTCAGCCCGAGCATCGCCACGAGCTGTTCGAAGATCCACTGGATGCCCTGCTGGGCACTGCCGAACTGGGCGAGATCACGGGCGGTGGCACCGCGCTGACCGACGACGGCGAAGTGGACTATGGCGATATCGAGATCGCGTTGAACGATCCGGCCTCGCTGCCCGGCGTGATCGAGCTGCTGCAGCAGCTGGGTGCACCCAAGGGCTCGCTGATCCAGCGCGAAGGCGTTGCCGATCAGCCGTTCGGTGTCACCGAGGGCCTGGCGTTGTACTTGAACGGCACCGACCTGCCCGATGAGGTCTACGAGCAGTGCGATTCGAACTACGTGTTCGAGCAGATCGTCGAGCGTATCGAAGGCCACGGCGAGATCTGCAGCTGGTGGCAGGGCCCGACCGAGACGGCGCTGTATCTGTATGGCGCCTCGTTCGACACGATGCACGAGCGTATCGCCGATCTGCTGGCGAGCTACCCGCTGTGCCAGGGCGCGCGCGTGGTACGCACCGCCTGATCGATCAACACGCCGGCGCGTGGCCTGCCGCATAGCGCAGGCCACGGCGCAGCTGCGCGCGGACATTCGGGTCGCCATACACCGCCACATCGTGGCCCAGCCCGGTATACCAGCTGCGGCCGCCATCGAAGGGCCGGCACCAGGCGATGGGATGATCGGCGCCCATGGTGCCGCCGTCGTAGCGCGATTCGTCCACCGTCGCGATGACCTGCACCATCCCACGGGGATTGCGCCGGTAGTTGTAGAGCTCATCGCGGATCGGCCAGGCCACTCCGGAAGCCTTCCCGTCCCGTTCGGGCTGCACCAACGTGTCCTGCAGACCTTCCGGGTGTTTGTGGAACCACGCGCCCACCAGCTCGCCATACCACGGCCAGTCGTATTCGGTATCCGCGGCAGCGTGCACGCCCATGAAACCGCCGCCGTTGCGGATGAACTGCTCCATGGCGGCCTGCTGCGTGGCGTCGAGCACATCGCCGGTGGTGTTGGCGAAGACCACGGCGCGGTAGCGGGCGAGGGTGTCGGCGCGGAAGTCGCGCGGATCCTCGCTGTGGTCCGCCCTCAATCCGGCCTCGGTGCTCAGCTGGCGCAGCGTCGCCACGGCCACTGGAATCGAGTCGTGGTGGAACTTGGCGGTGCGGGTGAAGATCAGGATGCGGTCGGCGCCGGGTGGGGCGGCAAGCCCGGCCATCGGGAGCAGGAGCAGCGAGCACAGCAGGGCGATGAGCAGTCGGCGCATGCGCGGAGTCTGTCACGGGCCGTGTCGCCTGGCGTCCTGCGCTGCAGCACGGGCAACGCATGCGTGCGCGATCGGGCAGGGGGCGGGGCGGGCGGGCACGCTTCATCCCGGATCCTCCCCGGCTCATCCCGGATTTCACGCGCTTCGTCGCGTGCCGCTTGTCGCTTCCAAGGGCGGCGCCCAGAGTCTGCCCCTGTCCGCTGGGAGCGCACTCGTGAACAAGGGAATTCCGTATCTGCTTGCTGCACTGGTCCTGCTGACGTGGTCGGCAGGCTGGGCCGAGCCGGTGCTGGCCCTGGTCCACCACGCGCAGAGCTGCCTGGCCGGCGGCGGCGACTTCGATCTGCTGCGCCTGCGCTGCCAGCCACAGCCCAGCGTGGTGTGCATCGGCCCCGCAACGTTGTGGTTCTGGCTGAGCGGCGTCGTCTTCGCGGTGGTGGCACTGCTGGGCACGCGGCGTGGCGCACGCTGACACGCGCGTGCGCAACCGGCATCATCGGGCTCTGTCTGATGGAGGCCACATGGGTCCGAGCGAAAAGGAAAAGATGCTGTCCGGGATGCCGTATCGTCCGGGCGACCCGGAACTGCAGGCCGAGATGGCGGCGGCCAAGGTCTGGATGGTCCGTTACAACGCGGCCCTGGCCGAAAGCCCGGCCGTGCGCTGCGCGCTGTTGCGCGAGCAGCTCGGTGCGGTCGGCGAAGGCGCGGTGATCCGGCCGCCGTTCCACTGCGATTACGGCAGCAACATCCGCCTGGGCCAGGGCGTATTCCTCAACTACAACTGCGTGATCCTGGACGTGGCCGAGGTCAGCATCGGCGATGGCACCCAGATCGGCCCGGCGGTGCAGATCTATGCGGCCGACCATCCGCGCGATCCGCAGGCACGCGCGCAGGGCCTGGAGTCGGCCAGGCCGGTGCGCATCGGCCGCAATGTCTGGATCGGCGGCGGCGCGATCATATTGCCCGGCGTGACCATTGGCGATAACGCGGTGGTCGGTGCCGGCAGCGTGGTCACCCGCGATGTACCGGCCGGTGCGACGGTGGTGGGCAACCCGGCACGGGGAGTGACTGTACGCACCCACGGCGATTGATCCAGCTCAAGGCACCGCGTCCACATCGGGTGTGCAATGGTGATGTTCCCATTGCCACCCCAAGGAGCTCTGCCATGTACAAGCGCATCCTGATCGCCACCGATGGTTCGGAGCTGGCTGAAAAAGGCCTGGCCAAGGGCCTGGAGCTGGCCAGGGACCTCGATGCCGAGGTCGATATCGTGACCGTCTCCGAGCCGTGGGC
Source organism: Stenotrophomonas sp. BIO128-Bstrain (assembly GCF_030128875.1). Taxonomy (NCBI): domain Bacteria; kingdom Pseudomonadati; phylum Pseudomonadota; class Gammaproteobacteria; order Lysobacterales; family Lysobacteraceae; genus Stenotrophomonas; species Stenotrophomonas sp. BIO128-Bstrain. The sequence goes on from NZ_CP124620.1 coordinate 4,018,145, forward strand.
GGTGGGCATGTACGACGCCATGGGCTGGAGCGTGGGCTACATGAACACGCCCGAGTACAAAGCCGACCGCGAAGAGACCGCGCAGAAGGTGCTGCAGCCGGCCAAGGCCGCCGCCGAGGCGCAGGGACTGCGCACCACCACCGTGCACGTGCTTGACCGCTATGCCGCCGACGGCATCATCGATACCGCCACTGAACGCGGCAGCGACCTGATCGTGATGACCTCGCATGGTCGCCGTGGCGTCACCCGTGTGCTGCTCGGCAGCCAGACCGCCGAAGTGCTTGCACGCAGCACGGTACCGGTACTGGTCATCCGGTAACGGGGAAAGCGGTAGTGCCGGCCGCTGGCCGGCTCCCAGGTTGGCCCGATGCAGGCGCAGCCGGCCAGCGCCCGGCACTACCTCCCCCTTCGTCGCAAAGCGTGCGCGTCCGATCCGTCGCAAAGCGCGAGCGCCCGATCAATCGCAAAGCGTGCGCGTCCGATCAGTCGCGCAGCTTCAACGTCTGCGATTCATCCAGCGTGCCATCGGGCTGCAGCACCACATAGCGCTCGCCGTGGCGGTCGAACAGTACCGGGATCGGGTCGCGGAACAGCGGGCGGCGCACGAAGCGCAGCTGCCAGCCGAAATGCTCCAGCGTTTCCACCGCCTGGCGCTGCTCCGCCGTCAGGCCGGCGCGCAGTTCAGCCGGGTTCGGGGCAGTGCGGCGTTCGGGTGTGGTCATCGAGCGTAGGCGTGCAGGGACGGGCGTGTTGCCCCGGCCACCGCGTGCGGACACGGGGGGCGGCCGGGCGGACAGCGCCGCGGTTCACCAGCTGTAGAGCTTCCAGTAGACCGGCGAGACGCCGTCCTTGTCACTGTCCATGCGGCCATCGCCGTTCTGGTCATACATGTAGAACGGGGCACCGCGCGACGGGGTCACCTTGACCATCCGCAGCTGGCCACCCACCCGGTATTCCTCGATGGTGTCGCCGTTGTCCTGGACCGTCTTGACCACGTCGGCACCGGTGACATCGACCGGGGGCCTGCCGCCGCCACCGGTGGCACAGCCGGCCAGCGCGAGCAGGCCTGCGAGCAACAGAATCTTCATGGGCCGGGAGTCCTTGGGCGAAGAGGGCCTGATTATGCCCGATGGATCGTGAGCCCGGTGCCGACGACGGTCAGGGCCGGGCGCGTAGAATCGTCGCATGAGCCGATTAGTCCTGATTGACGGGTCCAGTTACCTGTATCGCGCGTTCCACGCGCTTCCGCCGCTGACCAACGCACACGGTGAACCCACCGGCGCATTGTTCGGTGTGGTCAACATGCTGCGCGCCACCCTGAAGGAGCGCCCCGAGTTCGTCGCTTTCGTGGTCGATGCGCCGGGCAAGACCTTCCGTGACGACCTGTACGCCGACTACAAGGCCAACCGCCCGCCGATGCCCGACGACCTGCGCCCGCAGATCGAGCCGATGTGCCGCATCGTCGAAGCGCTGGGCCTGAGCATCCTGCGCATCCCCGGCGTGGAAGCCGATGATGTGATCGGCACGCTGGCCCTGCAGGGCCACCGCGATGGCCTGCAGGTCACCATTTCCACCGGTGACAAGGACTTCGCCCAGTTGGTCCGCCCGGGCATCGAGCTGGTCAACACCATGACCGGCAGCCGCATGGATTCGGACGCGGCGGTGATGGAGAAGTTCGGCGTGCGTGCCGACCAGATCGTCGACCTGCTGGCGCTGATGGGCGACGCGGTGGACAACGTGCCGGGTGTGGAAAAGTGCGGCCCCAAGACCGCTGCCAAGTGGCTGGCCGAGTACCAGCACCTGGACGGCGTGATCGCCGCGGCCCCGACCATGAAGGGCAAGATCGGCGAAAACCTGCGCGCGGCGCTGGAGCGCCTGCCGCTCAACCGCGAGCTGGTCACGATCCGCACCGACGTGCCGCTGGAGGTGACGCCGCAGACGCTGCCGCTGCGCGAGCCGGATGTGCCCTCGCTGAGCGAGCTGTACCTGCGCTACGGTTTCACCCAGGCCCTCAAGGAGCTGGGCGGCCCGGTGCCGGCCCCCGCTGCCGCCAGCGATGCCCCGGTCAGCCTGCGCGGCACCGCGGCCGGCTACGCCCGCGGCACGGCGGAGGAGGCGGTGGTGCCGGTCGACCCGGCGCTCTCCGCCCCCGGTGAGTACGAGATGGTGCTGACCACTGAGCAGCTCGACGCCTGGGTGCAGCGCCTGGCCACGGCCGAGCTGATCTCCTTCGATACCGAGACCGACGCGCTGGACGCCATGCGCGCCAACCTGGTCGGCATCAGCCTGGCGGTCGAGCCGGGCCGGGCGGCCTACATCCCGGTCGGCCATGACTACCCGGGTGCGCCGGCCCAGCTGCCGCGCGAGCAGGTGCTGGCAGCGCTGCGCCCTGCCCTGGAAGACCCCACCAGGAAGAAGCTTGGCCAGCACGGCAAGTACGACCTGCACGTGCTGCGCCGCCACGGCGTGAACCTGCAGGGGTACCACGACGACACCATGCTGGAGAGCTTCGTGCTCAATTCCACCGCCACGCGCCATGACATGGACTCGCTGGCGATGCGCTACCTGGGCTACACCACGATCAAGTTCGAGGAGGTGGCCGGCAAGGGCGCCAAGCAGATCTCGTTCTCGCAGGTGGGCCTGGACGAAGCGTGCCGTTACGCTGCTGAAGATGCCGACGTGACCCTGCGCCTGCACCACGCGCTGCAGCCACAACTGCAGGCCACGCCCTCGCTGGACGGCGTCTACCGCGACATCGAGATGCCGCTGGTGCCGGTGCTGGCGCGGATCGAAGCCAATGGCGTGCACATCGACATGGCCGAGCTGCGCCGGCAGAGCCAGGACCTGGGCTCGCGCATGCTGGCCGCCCAGCAGAAGGCCACCGAGCTGGCCGGGCGCACCTTCAACCTGGATTCGCCCAAGCAGCTGCAGGCCGTGCTGTTCGACGAACTGCAGTTGCCGGCACTGGTGAAGACGCCCAAGGGCCAGCCCAGCACCAACGAAGAGGCGCTGGAGGCGATCGCCGAGCAGCATGAACTGCCGCGGGTGATCCTGGAGTACCGCGGGCTGGCCAAGCTGCGCAGCACCTATACCGACAAGCTGCCGGAGATGATCAACCAGGACACCGGGCGGGTACACACCAGCTACCACCAGTCCGGCGCCGCCACCGGCCGGCTGTCCTCGTCCGACCCGAACCTGCAGAACATCCCGATCCGCACCGAGGACGGCCGCCGCATCCGCCGCGCCTTCGTCGCCCCGCCGGGCCGCAAGATCCTGGCCTGCGATTACTCGCAGATCGAACTGCGGATCATGGCCCACCTCTCCGAAGACCCCGGCCTGGTGCGGGCCTTCGAGCAGGGCGTGGACGTGCACCGTGCGACCGCGGCCGAAGTCTTCAGCCGCAGCCTGGAAGAGGTCACCTCCAACGAACGCCGGGCCGCCAAGGCGATCAACTTCGGCCTGATGTACGGCATGAGTGCGTTCGGGCTGGCCCGCAACCTGGGCATCGACCGCGGCCAGGCCCAGGATTACGTGGCGCTGTACTTCAGCCGCTACCCGGGCGTGCGTGATTTCATGGAACGGATGCGCCAGCAGGCCCGTGACCAGGGCTACGTGGAGACCCTGTTCGGCCGTCGGCTGTACCTGAACGACATCAACGCCCGCAACCAGGGCCTGCGCGCCGGGGCGGAACGCGCCGCCATCAATGCCCCCATGCAGGGCACGGCGGCCGACATCATCAAGCGCGCCATGGTGAAGGTGGACAGCTGGCTCCAGGACCACAGCGACCAGGCCAAGATGATTCTGCAGGTACACGATGAACTGGTCTTTGAAACCGAAAGCAGTTTCCTCGACACCTTGCGTTTGAAAGTCGTTGAATTGATGTCGTCAGCGGCCGAACTTCGGGTACCGCTGGTGGTGGATGCCGGCGTCGGTGATAACTGGGATGAGGCACATTGAGGCCTGAATCACAGTCAAAAGGCTGAATTGGTTCATTGCGCCACGATAATCTGACTGTTGGATGAATGTTTCCGGGAAGAGGGGCGGATTAATTGGGCCCCTTCACGAACTATCAATGTTCGGAGTGCTTTGATAGACCTCGACAGGCGCAATGCCTGTTGTGGATCTCTCCCATCCCCTGGAGCAGATCTCGGAACGGGGGCTCCTCCCCAAGCACCCGTTCCCCGGCCCCGCTAACCTCCCCCTGGTTGGCGGGGCTTTTTATTTGTGGCGCCGAAAACAGCCCCTCCGCGACGCCCGGCCATTGCCTCGCAGCGGGTGCCGGCCCATGCTGGCTGGACGAGTCCGGGGAAAGGCAATGAGCGACCTGTTTGCATTGGCCATGCCGTGGTGGGAATTCATCCTGCGCGCGGTGGTGGTGTACGTGGTGGTCCTGGGCATGGTCCGGCTGTCCGGCAAGCGCGCGCTGGGCCAGATCACCCCGTTCGACGTGCTGCTGATCGTGTTGCTCGGCAACGCGGTGCAGAACGCCCTGCTGGGCCAGGACACCTCCCTGGGCGGCGGTCTGCTGCTGGCGGCGACGCTGATCTCGATCAACTACGGCGTGGGCTGGCTCAGCACGCGCAGCCGACGGGTGGAAACCCTGGTTGAAGGCGAGCCGATCCTGATTGCCCGCGACGGCAAGGTGCTCGATTCCGTGCTCAAGCGCGAACTGGTCACCCCGGCCGATCTGGACGCGGCGATGCGCCAGCAGGGCTGCCTGTCCATCGACGATGTCGCCCTGGCCGTGCTGGAGATCAACGGCCACATCACGATCGTGCCGAAGAAGGCGTAGAGCCACCCCATGGGTGGCTGCCATCTTTGGGACCGCAGCCACCCATGGGGTGGCTCTACCCGACGGGTGCCACCCATGCACCGCATGCGAAATCCATGCCGGCCCATGCGGTGGCGCGCTGGGTTACACCCAGTCGCGCGGCACGAGATAGTCGGCCAAACGCGCCTCGTCGCTGCCGGCCTCCGGCTGGAAGCCATACTCCCAGCGCACGCGCGGGGGCAGGCTCATCAGGATGCTCTCGCTGCGCCCACCGCTCTGCAGCCCGAACAGGGTGCCGCGGTCGTAGACCAGGTTGAACTCGACATAGCGGCCGCGCCGGTACAGCTGGAATTCGCGCTCGCGCTCGCCATACGGCGTGTCCTTGCGGCGCTCGACCAGCGGCAGATAGGCGTCCATGAAGCCATCGCCGACCGCGCGCAGATACGCAAAATCGCGCTCGAAGTCGCCATGCAGGTCGTCGAAGAACAATCCGCCTACGCCCCGCGTCTCGTTGCGGTGGCGCAGGAAGAAATACTCATCGCACCAGCGCTTGTGCGCCGCATAGCGCTCTTCGCCGAAGGGCGCGCACAGATCATGCGCAACCTGGTGCCAGTGCCGCACGTCTTCGTCGATCGGGTAGAACGGGGTGAGATCGAAGCCCCCGCCGAACCAGGACGCCACCGCCACGCCATCGCGCTCGGCGCGGAAGTAGCGCACGTTGGCGTGCGTGGTCGGCAAATAGGGATTGGCCGGATGGAACACCAGCGAGACGCCGGTCGCGCGCCATGACGCGCCGGCCAGCTCCGGCCGGTTCGCCGAGGCCGATGGCGGCAGGCGGGTACCGGCCACATCGGAGAACCCGATCCCGGCCTGCTCGAACACGGCGCCATCGCGCAGGATGCGGGTACGGCCACCGCCACCCTCCGCACGCTGCCAGAGATCTTCGGCAAAGCGGGCCTGGCCGTCGGCGGTTTCGATCGCCGCACAGATGCGGTCCTGCAGGTCGGTCAGATACGCGCGGACGCGGTCGAAGTCGTTCATGGCGCTACTTTACCGCAGGCCGGTGCACGGCCTGCGTGTGCTCAGTGGCCGCTCTTGCGGTTGCGGTTGCTGCTGTCCTTTGTCGCGGCAGGGGCCTGGGCCGGCGCATCGGCATCGTCGTCCGCCTCGGCCTCGGCGGCCATGCGCTCGGCGATCTGCTCCAGCCCGGCGCTGACCTGCATCAGGCCCCAGTTGCGGGTCGCGTGCACATCGCAGGCGACGTGGGTACCGTTGCCGTCCTTTGCGCAGATCGCGGCCATCTGCTCGGGCAGCGCCTCGTCACCGGTGTGTTCGTAGACGCTGGCCAGGTTCTCGCAGCCCTCGCGCACGCCGGCGGTGCACAGCGTCAGATAGAACGGCGACGCCTCGGCCCAGCGGTTGCGCAGCGCCAGCTGATGACCAGCGGCATTGCAGCCCTGCAGCTTGCCGGCCGCGCAGCACGCCTGGGCACCGCCTTCGCGGGCCAGCTTCGGGCAGTCCTGCGGCAGCGGGGTTTCGACGAAGACCACCGGCGCGCTGCACTGCTGCGCCTCGCCGGTGTGTGCGTAGTAGCTGAAGCGGTTCCAGCTGTCCATGCCGATGAGGTTGCCATTGGCCAGGCGCTTGAAGACGAAATCGTCGCCCTGGTCGTGACGCACGCGGATGTCGCCATCGACCAGGCGCGCGCGCAGTTTGCCACCGAAGCCGCTGTCGATCATGCCGCCATCGCCGAACGGCAGATGGTCCATCAGGCCCTGGCTGGCCACATAGCTGCCGCAGGGCAGGGACGTGGCTGCCACCGGGCTCAACGCCGTAGCGTCCAGCCCGGCCAGCGGGGCGGCCCGCTCACAGGCGCGCGGGTCGTGGCCCCGGGTGCAGGCCCGCTGCAGTGCGTCGCGGGCGGGAACCAGGCGGCCGGCGTCCCACAGTGCTTCGGCGGCCTTGGCGCAGAACGTGCCGCCGGTCTGTGCCTGGCAGATCGCGGTGATCTCATCGAGCTGCGCGGCCGGCAGCGGCGAGGCATCAGCGGCGGCGAGGCCGCCGAGCAGGGCCTTGGCAAAGGCCTGGCCCATGGCGTCACGCGCGGCCTCCAGGCAGGCGGCCTGGTCGTACTGGGCGGAGTCGGGCTTGCAGACCTCCGGCGCGTCCCTGTCCGGGCCTTCATCCCGCGTGGCGGCCAGCGTCCTGGCTTCGTGCGCCCCGGTCTGGAAGTTGGCCAGCAGGCGCTTGCAGGCGGCCGGGACATCCTCGCGGCACCACTGGCGGAGGCGGTCGTTGCTGGCGAAAAGCATGTCGTCCAGGCAGGTGCCGATCTCGGCCCGGCAGGACGCAGCGGGGAACACCGTGGCGGGGCGACAGGTGGCGGCCTTCTGCAGGCGGTACGCGTTGAAGCGGTCGCTGAGCCGGCGGCCGCCGTCTTCTATGGTCAGCGCGCCTACCCCGCCATTGTCCAGGTCGGCCAGCTTCAGCTCGTCGCCGAGGCGGCTGAGGAGGTACGGCTCGGGTGCCTGGCCGGGAATCTGCCGCACGCCTTCATTCGCACTGTTCAGGGTCAACGTGGTGCCGGTGTCCTCGGAGACGAACGTGCCGCACACCATCGCCTGGGCGGCTGCGGTCGCGGGCAGGCTGACCGCCGTGAGCAGGGTGAACAGGGTCGTGCGCCAGCCGTGGCGGCGCAGAAGGGGGAGGGAAACAGTCACACCATCATCCTTGCAGGTCGTGCAGCGCACGGTGGCGCTGCGGGGGAAATGTCAGCGGCGGAACAGGGCACGCACATCGGCCGCGCACAGGCGCACGATCAGCCAGCCCTGCAGCACCGCGAAGGCCAGCGCGGTCATGCCGGCAAGGCCGCTGCAGATCACGCGCTGCACGCGCAGTTCACTGCGCAGCTTGAGCAGTTCAATCGACATCGTGTCGTCGGGTATCTGCGCCAGCAGGTGGCCGAACGCATCGTCCAGCAACCACGCGGCGATCAGGTTGAGCACGGCGGTGACCGCCAGCAGCACGATGAACAGTGCCCATGCCCAGCGCCAGCGACGCAGCATCCCCCAGCACGCCGCACTGCCCAGCAGGCTGGACACGCACAGCAGCACGTTGGCGAGCACCGGGTGGGTCAGCAGCCAGCGCAGCGAGCCGGGCAGCCAGTGCAACTCCTCATCGGCCAGCAGCGCCTGCAGCGCCTCCGCGCCCGACAATGGAATGGCAACCAGGGCCAGGACGGCCCACATCGCGGCCGAGGCCAGGCAGACCAGCAGCACGGACTTGAGCAGGGGGGCGAGAAAGGCAGGGGCGCCATCCCCGCTGGGGCGGGGCATGGAGGAAGGCAATTGCGGGGGAAGCGACGCTGACATCCGGTGTCCTGGTTGGGCAGGCCGCAACGTCTAGGTCGCCGCCACCGCGTTCGCGGCCGCGGGCAGGATATGGTCTGCGCTCAACGGTGCCAAGCGCCGCCCATGCGGCGGGCGCAGCGGCACCCAGGCCAGTTCGGCGATTTCCGCCTGTGGCCGCGGCGTCCCGGTGATCGTGACCAGGAACGCATGGGCCCGTACGCGGTGCCCGGTTTCGTGCACCGCCCACGCCTCGAAGCAGCCCAGCGCCACGGCGCTTCCGGCCACCAGGGTGACGCCGAGTTCTTCGTCCAGCTCACGCGCCAGGGCGGCCAGCGGTGCCTCGCCCGGCTCGGGCTTGCCACCCGGCTGGATGAAGGTCGCTGAGCCCTGTTTGCGCACCACCAGCACGTGGCCACCGGCATCGAAAACGACCGCGACGACGATATCGATCGTCGCCGCGGCGTGCTGCACGTCAGTGGGCACCGACGTCATCGCTGGCTTACTTCAGGTTCTCTTCGAACAGCTTGAGGATGCGCTTGTACTGGTCCAGCCAGGAATCGGCACGCACATAGCCGTGGCGTTCCAGCGGGTACGGCGCGATCGACCAGTTGTCCTTGTGCAGCTCGATCAGCTTCTGGGTGAGGTTGACCGAGTCCTGGAAGAACACGTTGTCATCCATCATCCCGTGCGCGATCAGCAGGTGGTCCTGCAGGCCGTCGGCGTATTCGATCGGCGACGATTTGCGGTACGCCTCCGGGTCGATGTCCGGGGTGTTGAGGATGTTGGCGGTGTAGCCGTGGTTGTACTGGTGCCAGTCGACCACCGGGCGCAGCGCGGCGCCGGCCTTGAACGTGCCCGGCGAGCGGAACAGCGCCATGAAGGTCATGAAGCCGCCGTAGGAACCGCCGTAGATGCCGGCGTGGTCACGGTCGCCCTGCTTGGTCTGGACCAGCCAGTCCAGGCCGTCCTTGTAGTCTTCCAGTTCCGGGTGGCCCATGTTGCGGTAGATCGCCGTGCGCCAGTCGCGGCCGTAGCCGGCGCTGCCGCGGTAATCCATGTCCAGCACCACGTAGCCCTTCTGCACCAGCAGGTTGTGGAACATCTGCTCGCGGAAGTAGGCCGGGTACTGCTGGTGCACGTTCTGCAGGTAACCGGCGCCGTGCACGAACATGGCGATCGGGTACTGCTTGCCCGGCTCGAAGGTGTCCGGGCCGTAGTACTTGGCCCAGACCACACCGGCACCGTGCTTGGACGGCACCTGCACCAGCTTGGGCTGGATCCACTCGCGCGCCTTGAACTCGGCGGTGCGGGTGTCGGTCAGCACCTTGGCCTGGCCACCGGCGGCGGGCACCACGGCCAGCTGGGTCGGCAGGTAGGCACCGGAGTAACGCACCAGCAGCTGCTGGCCGTCCGGGGAGAGCGAGAAGTCCTCGACACCGTTGAGCGCGGTCAGCTCACGCACCTGCTTGCTGGCGGTATCGACCGCGCACACTTCGTAATCGCCCGGCGACTGCTGGTTGCACAGGAAGTAGAAGCCACGGCCATCGGCGCTGGGCACCGGCATCGAGGTTTCCCACTTGCCACCGGTCAGCGCCTGCGGCTTGGCCGTGCCCTGCTGGGTGTACAGGTGCGAGTAGCCGGATTCTTCGGACAGCAGCCACAGCGTACGGTTGTCGTTGGACCAGCCGAAATCGTTGAAGCTCCAGTTGATCCAGGCGCTGTCGGTCAAGCGATGACGCGTCTCCAGCTTGGCGCTGGCCGGGGTCACGCTGGCGATCCAGCGGTCCTTGTTGTCATTGGCGCGCAGCATGATCGCGGCCTGCTGGCCATCGGCGCTCCAGCGGATGCCGGGCGCGCCGGGGCCGCCCAGCACTTCCACCGGGCGGTTGCCCTTCAGCGCGTCCTTGCCGGCGGCCTTGCGCAGCGCGGCCAGCGGGTCGGTGGCGATGCCCGGCAGGCCGTCCAGCGACAGCGGCTTGACCGTGCCGGCGACGGCATCGACCAGCCACAGCGCGTTCGGCTCGGGATCGTTGCGGCCGACGCGAGTGCGGGTGTCTTCGAATTCTTCGTAACCCGATTCGGTGACGTACTTGGGCATCTTGCCGCCGCGGCCTTCATCGAAGCTCTTCGGCTTGGTGACCACGATCAGGGTGCGCGCATCAGGCGAGAGCACGCTGTCGACGATCTCCACGTCGGCGCCCAGATACACCGGGCCCGGTGCACGGGTGCCGTCGGCACGGCGCCAGCTGGCTTCCTGCGCCTTGAGCGCCTCGCGCTGGGCGCGGTCGTTGCGCAGCGTGGCCAGGGTGCGCAGCTGCTGCTCACGCAGGGTGTCGGCCTTGGGCGCATCGTCCGGGTTCTTCTCGGCCTTCAGGCTGGCCACCTGCTGCACGCCGGCGGCGGCGGTCCAATGGAACCAGTTCTGGCCGGTACGCCAGATCACGCCGCCATCGCGGGCGAAATTGACCGCGCCGGACTTTTCGGTGCTGCGGGTCAGCTGGGTCAGCGCGCCACTGCGCAGGTCACGCACGAATACATCGCCATTGCGCACGAACGCCGAGCGCTGGCGCGCGCTGTCGTAGACCGGGCTGTCCACCTCCAGGGTGCCACGCTGGTCATCGCCGACCTGCGCAGCTACGCCACCGGCGACCGGCTGGCGGAAGGTATCGCGCACCGGGCTGCCGGTGCGCTTGAGCTGGTACTCGACCTGCTGGCTGTTCCAGGACCACCACGCGCTTTCGACCGGGGGGCCGATCCAGTCCGGGTCGGCCATGGCCTGCTCGATGGTGATCGGCGTCGGCGCCGCATGGGCAGCGCCGCCAAGGGCGGCGAGCAGCAGCAGGGACAAAGGCAGCGTTCTGGGCATTGCGGGCGGCACCAATGAGGAAAACCCGCCAAGCGTAGCAGCCGCAAGGGCCGCGGGAAGGGGCCACAGGTCATGGGCGTGCGCTCATGAGCGACGGCCGGTGGGTCGGGCGCTGGGCCCCCATACCCTTTCCGGCGAATGTCCTCCGGCGTCGGCCTGCGGCCGCCCCCTCCCCCTTTATTTCGCCTCCAAGGGTATGGGGGCCCAGCGCCCGACCCACCTGCGACAAAGTGAAGCAGCGCGTCACCGGGTCGCATGTGCCTTTCACGGATACAGGCCCAGACTGGTGCGGATTCCAGAAGCCAGTCGGAGGCGTCTCTTGGACGCGTTGTTGTTGTCCCGGATCCAGTTCGGGTTCGTCATCAGTTTCCACGTGCTGTTCCCGGCCTTCACGATCGGCACGGCCAGCTGGCTGGCCTTTGTCGAATCGCGCTGGCTGCGCACCGGCAATCCGGTCTGGCGCGAGCTGTATTTCTTCTGGCAGAAGATCTTCGCCGTGTCCTTCGGCATGGGCGTGGTCAGCGGCATCGTCATGGCCTTCCAGTTCGGGACCAACTGGCCGCGGCTGAGCGAGGTCGCCGGTACCGTGATCGGGCCGCTGCTCACCTATGAAGTGCTCACCGCGTTCTTCCTGGAAGCCAGCTTCCTGGGCGTGATGATGTTCGGCTGGGGCAAGGTCTCGCCGCGGCTGCATTTCTTCTCCACCTGCATGGTGGCGCTGGGCACGCTGGTCTCCACGTTCTGGATCCTGTCCTCCAACAGTTGGCTGCAGACGCCGGCCGGCTACGACATCATCGACGGCATCGTGCACCCGCAGAACTGGTGGCACGTGGTGTTCAATCCGTCCTTCCCCTACCGCCTGGCGCACATGGCGCTGGGCTCGTTCATCACCACGTGCTTCGTGATCGGCGGCGTGGGGGCGTGGTACCTGCGCAGGGACGTGCACCGCGAAGCCGGCCGCAAGATGCTGCTGGCCGCGGTGGGCTTCGCCGCGCTGACGGTGCCGGTACAGATCTTCGTCGGCGACATGCATGGCCTGAACACGTTGAAGCACCAGCCGATGAAGATCGCGGCGGTGGAAGCGCACTGGCATTCCGAAGGCGAGGGCAAGGGCGTGCCGCTGGTGGTGTTCGCCGTGCCCAACGAGAAGGCCGAGCGCAATGACTACGAGATCGCGATTCCGCGCCTGGGCAGCCTGATCCTCACCCATTCGCTGGACGGCACCTTCGATCCGCTGACCTCGGTGCCTGCCAGCGATCGGCCGCCGGTGGTGCCGGTGTTCTTCGCGTTCCGGGTGATGGTCGGGCTGGGCACGCTGATGCTGCTGCTGGCCTGGGTCTCGGCGTTCCAGTGGTGGCGCGGCAAACTGTTGCAGTCGCGCTGGTTGATCCGCGGCTGGAACTGGATGCTGCCCAGCGGCTTCATCGCGCTGATTTCCGGCTGGTTCGTGACCGAGATGGGCCGGCAACCGTGGGTGGTCTATGGCGTGCTGCGCACGGCCGATGCAGTCGGCCCGCAGAGTGCGTGGATGACGGCGTTGTCGCTCGGTGTGTACATCGTGGGCTATGCGTTCGTGTTCGGCTGGGGCATCTGGTACCTGGTGAAGATCATCCGCACCGGTCCCAAGCCGCATGAGCCGGCACCGAAGCTGGATGCCGGCAGCCACACCCCGGCGCGGCCGCTGTCCGGTGCCGATGAACCGCTGGAGGAGCGCTGAGATGGAGATGACCACCTGGTTGCCCGTGGCATGGTTCGCGGTGATCGGCTTCGGCGTGCTGATGTACGTGGTGCTGGATGGCTTCGTGCTCGGCATCGGCATCCTGGCGCCGATGGCCGAGGATGAAGAACAGCTCGACATCATGATGAATACCGCCGCGCCGATCTGGGACGGCAACGAAACCTGGCTGGTGCTGGGCGGGGCCGGGTTGATGGCGGCCTTCCCGAAGGCGTACGCCGCGCTGCTGTCCGCGCTGTACCTGCCGGTGCTGCTGCTGGTGGTGGCGCTGGTGTTCCGCGGCGTGGCCTTCGAATTCCGCTTCAAGGCACACCGCTCGCGCAAGCTGTGGAGCGTGGCGTTCGGCCTGGGTTCGCTGCTGGCCGCGTTCGCGCAGGGCGTGATCCTTGGCGCGCTCGTGCAGGGCCTTCAGGTCGTGGATGGCCGTTACGTGGGCGGCGCCTTCAGCTGGTTCAGCCCGTTCTCGATGCTGACCGGCGCTGCCGTGGTGTTCGGTTACGCGCTGCTGGGCAGCACCTGGCTGATCCTCAAGACCGAAGGCCGCGAGCAGACCTTCGCGCGCACCTTGACCCGCCCGCTGGTGGTCGCCGTGATCGTGTTCATGGGCCTGGTCAGCGCGTGGCTGCCGTTCCTGGATTCGCGCCTGATGGCGCGCTGGTTCAGCGATGGCAACTTCTGGTGGCTCTCGCCGGTGCCGTTGCTGACCTTGGCGGTCGCCACGGCGCTGTGGCGCAGCGCGATGCACCCCAAGCGCGATCTGCCGCCGTTCCTGTTGACGCTGGGCCTGTTCGTGCTGGGCTTCATCGGCCTGGTGCTGGGCATGTGGCCGTACCTGCTGCCCCCCAGCATGACGTTGTGGCAGGCGGCCGCGCCGGCCTCGTCGCTGAGCTTCAGCCTGGTCGGGCTGGTGATCCTGCTGCCGGTGATCCTGGGCTATACGGCGTGGTCGTACCGGGTGTTCCGCGGCAAGGTTCGGGCGGATGTGGGGTATCACTGAGAAAAGCGCGGTGGCTATTCCCGGTTCCGTGTGGGCGAGGGCGGTCAGACCCTGCCCGGACGCGCCGTAAACCCATCCATGGGGGCTCGTGAGCGGCATCCATGCCGCTCCAACGGTCCCGGCAGGGTCTGACCGCCCTCGCCCGGCAGAGTCTGCCTCGTCGGTTGGAAGAAGCCAGCCGTAAAAGAAGGGTCAAGGGCAGCCAATTCAAGAGCAGCCGACCAGTGGTCGGCTCTACCAGAGCCACAGCCACAGCCACAGCCACAGCGAGAGATCGCCTTACTCATCAAGAAAAAGTGTCAGGCAACCGATCGGGCACCGTCTGCTTTTGATGTTACCCATGCGCACCAGCCAACTGTCGAAGGGACGGTGTGGGTGGGGTGGCGGGACCATGTGTTGCCATGGATGGCAACACATGAGCTTACATGGACGTACTTGCAGCGGGTCCCGACACCCCACCCACGCCGACCCAGCCCTGGTACGACCGGAAAACCAAGGCTTTTGGCTCAGCCGTGCAGCCCCTCGATCTCCACCAGCAGCTCTGCGCGGCACACCTCCGCGTGCAGCACCACGAACGGCGGTGCCGTCGGCAGCGCCGCCATCTGCGCCGCCACCGGGCCCATATCCTCCGCCCGGCGCACATACACCTTGAGCACCGAGCCCGAACCCAGTACCGGTGACAACGACGGCCGCTGGCCGCGCGCCGTATCCACCAGGCTCTGCAGATTCGTCAGCGTCTCGCGCAACTGCTCATCCACCGCCCCCGTGTGCTGCGACACATGGCCCACGATCGCCGCCGTCCCCGACTGCAGCAGCGGCAGGCCCGTCGCCAGCGGCGGCAGCAGCGCACGCGAAAAACTGGGCGACTGCGGCCCGTACTGGCGCGGATACCGGAACGCGCTCACCTGGCGCGGATTCTCCAGCGGCTGGCCCGGTTCACGCGCGGCCAGCCAATACACCTGCAGGCGGCGCTCGCCATCGAAACGGCCGATGCAGGTCGCGGCCGGGAGCGCGGCCTCGTCCAGCTCGCGCAGGCCACGGACGCGGCCCACGCAGAAGCGCCGATAACGTTCCTGGTCACCCTCGCCCTCGGTCACGGCATCAAGATAGTTCCAGGTCCGCAGCAGGTGCGGATAGCCGCACCGCGACAGGAACGCGCTCATCCGCGCGTAGGCCTCGGCCGCAGCCGATTCGATATCGCTGTCGGTCTCCTCGATCTCCAGCACCCCGAACAGCAGGCTGTCGTTGTGCGACCAGCGCACCCCGTCGGTGACCCCGTGTTCGACCGGCGTGCCGCCGCGCCAGACCTCGATCTGCGCCGGGCCCTGTTCGGCCAGCGGCACCTGCAGCCAGCGCGGGTCGTCCAGCGTGGCGCGGGGAAGGCCGAAGCCGAACACGGCCAGTGTGCGCGGGTCGGCCAGTGCCGCCTCGCGCTGCGTGGCCGGGACGTACGCGACACGGAACAACGCGGGTCCGGAGGAAGGGGAAGCGACTGCCGGGGCCGTTGCGTTGTCGATCGTGTTGCTCATTTCAGAATGTGAATGCAGCCAGTGCCGAGAGTGTCATGATAGCGTGCGCTCCTTTCCCGGCGCCGCCACCGGTGCCAGGCGATGTCGACGGCCTTCTCCTGGTACCCATCCATCATGTTGGCGGGAATGATTGAGTTTTCTGTAATCGATTGGGCGGCGTGGGCGCCGGGCATCACCACCCACGCGCAGTGGCAGGCGTGGGCGAAGGCCCCCTGGCTGCCCACCGGTGAGGACACCCCCGCGTTGTCCGAAGTGCCCGCCATGCAGCGACGTCGCATCGAGCGGCTCGGACGCATGGCGATCCAGACCGCCTGCTGGTGCGAGCAGCCCGACGACGGTGGCCGGGTGCCGCTGGTGTTCGCCTCGCGGCACGGCGACGTGGCCCGGTCGATGGAGCTGCTCAACACCCTGAGTGCGGACCAGCCGATGTCGCCGACCGGCTTCGGCCTGTCGGTGCACAACGCGATCGCCGCGCTGTACTCGATCGCCCGCGGCCAGCGGGGCAACTATCTGGCCCTCGCGGCCGGCCGGGCCACGGTGGAAACGGCCTGCGTGGAGGCCTTCGGGCTGCTCGCCGATGGTGCGCCGGAGGTGCGGCTGGTGGTGTACGAATCGCCACTGCCGCCGATCTATGCCGGCTTCGCCGACGAGCCCGACCCTTTCTTCGCGTGGTGCTGGCGGCTCGGGCCGGCCAGCGGCCCGGGCACCCGACTGTCGCTGGGCTGGGGTGCCGGCGGCGAGGATCGTCCCTCCGACGGTCTGCCGCATGGCCTTGAAGCGCTGCGCTTCCTGCTGGCGGGGTCGCCTTCGCTGGGCCTGGAGGCCGACGGCCAGCACTGGAGCTGGCAACGCCATGGCTGAGCGCTGGCCGGCCCGGATCAACCGTGCCTGGCGGGTGCTGGGCACGGGGCTGAGCTTTGCCGCCTTCGGGATCGGCGGGCTGGTCCTGGGCGGGATGCTGTTCCTGTCCCTGTTGCTGGTCCGCGACCCGGTACGCCGGCGCGTGCTGGCGCGGCGCCTGGTCCAGGCCGGTTTCGCCACCCACGTCGGCCTGATGCGCCGGCTGGGGCTGATGACCTACGAGATCCGCGGGGGCGAGCGCCTGCAGCGCAACGGCCTGCTGATCCTGGCCAACCATCCGACCCTGATCGATGTGGTGCTGCTGATCGCCCAGCTGCCCAATGCCGACTGCGTGGTCAAGCAGGCCGTGGCCCGCAACCCGTTCATGCGCGGCCCGGTCCGTGCCGCCGGTTATGTCTCCAATGATGATGGGGCCGGGCTGGTGGACGACTGCATCGCCGCGGTCCAGGCCGGCGGCAACCTGGTGATCTTCCCGGAAGGGACCCGCACCGTGCCCGGGCAGCCGCTGCGCCTGCAGCGTGGCGCGGCCAACATCGCAGTGCGGGGCCGGCTGGACATCACCCCGGTGCGGATCACCTGCACCCCGCCGACCCTGACCAAGGGCCAGAAATGGTATCGTGTGCCATCACGGCGATTTCACGTTCAGCTGGAAGTCGGGGAGGATCTCCCGATCGCCCCGTTTCTGAACGAGACCGGCGATGCGCCCAGGGGGGATGCCTTGGCGGCCAGGCGTGTGACCGATCATCTTGCCCATTACTTCGACTTCGCTGGAGACCCGACCCGTGCAGGCACTTGAGCACGAGATCAAGGAATTGATCATTTCATCGCTTTCACTGGAAGACATCACTCCCGAAGACATCGATTCCGCCGCCCCCCTGTTTGTCGAGGGGCTGGGCCTGGATTCGATCGACGCGCTGGAACTTGGATTGGCCCTGCAGAAAAAGTACGGTGTCAGTCTGTCAGCCGATTCGGAAGAGACCCGTCGCCATTTCTCCAGCGTGCGTGCCCTGAGCGAGTTTGTCGCCGCACGCCAGCCGTCCTAACGGCGCGTCAGGATTTACCCATGACCAAGAACGAACTTTTCGAGCGCATCGTCAAGATCCTCAAGGACAGCTTTGAGATCGAGCCGAGCCGCATCACGCCTGCCGCGCGGCTGTACGACGACCTGGACATCGACAGCATCGACGCGGTCGACCTGATCGTGCAGCTCAAGCCGCTGCTCGGCCGCAATCTGCAACCGGAAGCGTTCAAGCAGGTGCGTACCGTGCAGGACATCGTGGATGTGGTGCACGGGCTGTTGCCCGGTCAAGCGGCCGCCTGACGGCCATCGCTGAAGACTGACCATGGTCCGGGTACGCGTCGCGGCGTTTGCGTTGCTGTCGCTGGCATACCCGCTGGTGGTGTACCTGTCGCTGGGCCGGTTCGAGCCGCGCTGGTTGTCGCTGCTGCTGTTCACCCTGGCCGCGCTGCGCGCGCTGACCACCCGCCAGGCGGTGTGGTGGGTGGCCGCGCTCGGTACCGGCGTGCTCGCCCTGGTCGCCACGGCCTTCAACCAGGCGCTGCCGCTGAAGCTGTACCCGGCGCTGGTGAATGCGGTGATGCTGGTGATCTTCGCTACCAGCCTGCGTTTCGGCCCCAGCGCGGTGGAGCGCCTGGCGCGGCTGAGCGAGCCGGACCTGCCGCCGTTCGCCGTGATCTATACCCGCCGCGTCACCTGGATCTGGTGCGGCTTCTTTGTTCTCAACGGAAGTCTGGCCCTGGCCACGGCGCTGTGGGCGTCCAACCAGGTCTGGGCGTTCTACAACGGATTGTTGGCGTACGTGATGATGGGTGCTCTGTTTGGTGGGGAATGGCTGGTCCGGCGACGGGTCAAGGCGGCGCATGCGCATGGCTGAGTGGATCGCACTGGACCGGTTGGCGCTGGTGCCGCGCCCGGGCCGCATCGTCGGCATCGCCGGCGACACCGTGGTGGACCATCCGCAGTTCCGCACGCAGGTGCTGCGCTGGCAGCAGGCCTTCGCACGCGCGCCCGGCACCGACTGGGCGCTGTATTTCGATGACACGCTCACCTTCGCCGCCGCCCTGTTGGGGGCGTGGCATGCCGGCAAGCGTGTGTTCCTCGGGGGCGACAACCTGCCGGCCACGCTGGAAGGATTGAGCCCGCGCGTGGCCGGTTTTGCGGGTGACGTGCCGTCGCGCTATGCGTCGCTGCAGCCGGATCCGGAGGTCGATCCCGCCGTCGTGCTGCAACCGCTGGATGAAGCCGCACTGGCACTGGTGGTGTTCACCTCCGGCAGCACCGGTGCGCCGAGCGCGATCGTCAAACGCATGCGCCAGCTGACCCGCGAGGTGGATGCGTTGCAGGCCGCCTTCGGCGAGCAGATGGACGGCGCGCAGGTGCAGGGCACGGTCTCGCACCAGCACATCTACGGCCTGCTGTTCCGCGTGCTGTGGCCGCTGGTGGCCGGCCGCGCGATCCAGCCGCGCCGGTTTTTCCATGAGGATCTGGTCAGCGCGCTGGGCGGCCAGCCGTCGGTGCTGGTGGCCACCCCGGCCCACCTCAAACGGTTGCCCGAACAGCTGGACTGGTCCTCGCTGGGCGGCCAGCTGCGTGCGGTGTTCTCCTCCGGCGGCCCGCTGCCGACCGAGGCGGCGCTGCAGGTCCGCGCCCTGATGGGCGTGGCCCCGACCGAGGTCTTCGGCAGCAGCGAGACCGGTGGCGTGGCCTGGCGGCGCTGGAGTGCCGCCCAGCCGCAGTGGCATCCGTTGCCGGGCTTTGCCTGGCGGATCGAGGAAGGTTGCCTGGCGGTGCGTTCGCCGCACCTGGACAACGACGACTGGTGGCTGACCCAGGACCGCGCCGTCGCCGATGACGGCCACAGCTTCCGGCTGCTCGGCCGCGCCGACCGCATCGTCAAGATCGAAGAGCGCCGCGTCTCGCTGGACGCCCTCGAACAGCAGCTGCGTGCGCACCCGGCGGTGCAGGACGTGCGCGTGCTGGTGCTGCCGGGCGCGCGCGAACAGCTGGCCGCCGTGGTGGTGCCGCAGGCGGCGGGCGCCGCGAACTGGGACGATGCACAGCGCCGCCGCCAGGCGCAGCAGCTCGGCGCGCATCTGGCCCAAAGCCACGATGCCGTGACCCGGCCGCGCCGCTGGCGTTTCATCGACGAACTGCCGCTCAACGCGCAGGGCAAGGTTACTGCCGCGGCACTGGCGGCCCTGTTCCGGCCGCTGATGCCGACCCCCGAGTGGCAGCAGCGCGATGCCACCAGCGCCTCGCTGCAGTTCGTGCTGGATCCGGACCTGGTCGCATTCGACGGGCACTTCCCGCAGGCCAGGATCCTGCCCGGCGTGGTCCAGCTGGACTGGGCGATCCACTACGGCCGCAGCGCATTCACGATGCCGCCGCAGTTCCTGCGCATGGACGCGGTCAAGTTCCAGCACGTGGCCCGCCCGGGCGACTGCCTGCAGCTGAGCCTGGGCTGGGATGCGGCCAGGTCGGCGATGAGCTTCCGCTACGTCTCCGTCCATGGGGTGCACGCCAGCGGCCGGGTGGTGTTTGGTGATGCGTGATGACCCCGGTAACGGCATGAGCAGATCGGCCTTCGCCCCGCTGGTGGTGATCCCGGTGTACGACCACGCGCATGCGATCGGTGCGGTGGTGCAGGGCGTGCTGGCCAGTCGGCAGCCGTGCCTGCTGGTCGACGATGGCTCGCACCGTGAGTGCGCGCAGGTGCTTGATGCGCTGGCCCGCGAGCACGCACCGCAGGTGACGCTGCTGCGGCTGGCGGTGAACCAGGGCAAGGGTGGCGCGATGCTGGCCGGCTTTGCCGAAGCCGCGCGCCTGGGCTACAGCCACGTGCTGCAGATCGATGCCGACGGCCAGCACGAGACCGCCGATATCCCCCGTTTTGTCGCGCTGTCGCAGGCGCAGCCGGAGGCGGTGATCTGTGGTATCCCGCGCTATGACGCCAGCGTGCCCAAGGCACGCCTGTACGGCCGCTACGCCACGCATATCTGGGTCTGGATCAACACGCTGTCGCTGCAGATCCGCGACTCGATGTGTGGCTTCCGCCTGTATCCACTGGCCCCGGTGATCCGCCTGATGGGCGAGGAAACCATTGGCCGGCGCATGGATTTCGACAGTGAAATCCTGGTGCGGCTGTTCTGGCGTGGGGTGAAGGTGATCAGTGTGCCGACCGCCGTCACCTATCCCAGCGATGGCGTCTCGCACTTCGATGTGTGGCGCGACAACGTGCGCATCAGCCGCATGCACGCGCGCCTGTTCGTCGGAATGCTGTGGCGCGCGCCGCGGCTGCTGTGGCAGCGCATCGCAGGGCCCGGCGCATGACCACGCCCGCCCCCGGCAGTGCCCCGCACTGGGCCGACATCGGCGAGTCCACCTCGGCCGCCGGCGTGCTGTTCCTGTGCTGGGTGCACCGCTGGTTCGGCCGCTGGCCGTTCCGGCTGTGCGTGTACCCGGTGGTGCTCTGCCACTGGTTGAGCAACCGGGTCGCGCGCGAATCGTCGCTGCAGTACCTGGAGCGCCTGCAGGCCCATACCGGCGTGTTCCCCTCGGCACCCGGGCGCTGGCAGAGCCTGAAGCACTTCGCGCTGTTTGCCGACACCATGCTGGACAAGCTGCTCGGCCTGGGCGGCCGCTATCCGCCCGAGCACATCCATCTGCAGCGCGACCTGGTGCTGGACAAGATCGCGCGCCGCGAAGGCGGGCTGATCCTCACCGCGCACATCGGCTGCCTGGAGCTGTGCCAGGTATTGGCCGAGCGGGTGCCGGGCTTCCACATCACCGTGCTGGTCCACACCGCGCACGCGCAGCGCTTCAACCGCCTGATGCAGCGGCTCGATCCGCTGGCCTCGGTGGAGCTGCTGCAGGTCACCGACATGGGCCCGGCCACCGCGGTCGAGCTGCAGCGCCGGGTCGAGGCGGGTGGTTTCGTGGCCATCGTCGGCGACCGCGTGCCGCTGCGTGGCGGGCGCACCGTGCCGGCCCCGTTCCTCGGCCACACCGCTCAGTTCCCGATCGGCGCCTATGTACTGGCCGCGGCGCTGGCGTGCCCGGTCTACACCATGGCCTGCCTGCATCACGGCCGCGGCTACCAGGTGCGCTTTGAACAGTTCACCGACCGCATCGTATTGCCGCGCGGTTCGCGTGACGCCGCGCTGACCGCGCAGGCGGAACATTTCGCCCGGTGGCTGGAAGTTCAGGTCACCCAGGCACCCTTGGACTGGTTCAATTTCTTCCCCTTCTGGGATCAGGCATCTCATGGCAAGTAAGGCCGATCAGGCACCCTCCGTCCGCTTCGGCGATGCGCCGCTGACCATCGAAGACGTGGTCGCGCTGTCACAGCGCCAGGCCCAGGCCGTGGTCACCGACGATGCCGCGTTCACCGCGCACATCCAGCGCGGCGCGGACTTCCTCGATCGCCTGCTGCGCGAAGACGGCGTCATCTACGGGGTGACCACCGGCTACGGCGATTCGTGCACGGTGAACATTCCGCCGGCGCTGGTGGCCGAACTGCCGCACCACCTGTTCACCTACCACGGCTGTGGCCTGGGGCGTTTCCTGGACCCGCAGGAAACCCGTGCGGTGATCGCCGCGCGCCTGGCTTCGCTGGTGCGCGGCATGTCCGGGGTCAGCCACCCGCTGTTGCAGGGCCTGGCCACGCTGCTGCGGCATGACGTGCTGCCGCTGATCCCGGCCGAAGGCTCGGTCGGGGCCAGCGGCGACCTCACCCCGCTGTCCTACGTGGCCGCGGTGCTTTGCGGCGAGCGCGAGGTGATGTACCAGGGGTCGCGCCGCCCGGCGGCCGAGGTGCTGGCCGAGATCGGCATGGCGCCGCTGCGGCTGCGCCCCAAGGAAGGCCTGGCGATCATGAACGGCACCGCCGTGATGACGGCGCTGGCCTGCCTGGCGTACGACCGCGCCGACTACCTGACCAGGCTGGCCACGCGCCTGACCGCCTTCAACGTGCTGGCCAGTGACGGCAACGCCCATCATTTCGATGAAATGCTGTTCGCTGCCAAGCCGCACCCGGGGCAGACCCGGATCGCCGCGCGCCTGCGCCAGGACCTGCACAGCGACCGGCCGCCGCGCAACGAACAGCGCCTGCAGGACCGTTACTCGCTGCGCTGCGCCCCGCACGTGATCGGGGTGGTGCAGGACGCCCTGCCGTTCTTCCGCCAGCTGATCGAAACCGAACTCAACAGCGCCAACGACAACCCGCTGATCGATGTCGAGGGCGAGCGCATCCTGCATGGTGGCCACTTCTACGGCGGCCACATCGCCTTCGCGATGGACGCGCTGAAGAACACCATCGCCAATCTGGCCGACCTGCTCGACCGGCAGATGGCGCTGGTGGTGGATGCACGCTTCAACCATGGCCTGCCGGCCAACCTGTCGGCCGCCACCGGTGAGCGCGCGGCGATCAACCATGGTCTGAAGGCGCTGCAGATCAGTGTCTCGGCGTGGACCGCCGAAGCGCTCAAGCAGACCATGCCGGCCTCGGTGTTCTCGCGTTCCACCGAATGCCACAACCAGGACAAGGTCAGCATGGGCACCATCGCCGCGCGCGACTGCCTGCGTGTGATCGAGCTGACCGAGCAGGTCGTGGCGGCGCTGCTGATCACCGCCCGCCAAGGCGTGGCGCTGCGTGAGCGCGTCGGCATGAAGGCCACGCTGCACGGCGATCTGGCCGCGATGTACCAGGACCTGTCCGAGCGCATCGCCCTGATCGAGGAGGATCGCGCGCTGGATGGTGAGCTGCGCGCCCTGCTGGACGATATCCGCGCACAGCGCTGGGAGCTGTATGTCCACGAATGATCTGAGCTTCGAGGTCGCGCTGTCGCCGGCCTTCCATGACTGCGATGCGATGCAGGTGGTCTGGCACGGCAACTATTTCAAGTACTTCGAGATCGCGCGTTGCGCCCTGCTGCAGCGCCATGACTACGACTACCCGCAGATGCGCGATTCCGGTTACCTGTGGCCGGTGGTCGATGCGCGGGTGAAGTACATCCGCCCGCTGCTGTACGGCCAGGCACTGCGCGTGCGCGCCACGATCACCGAGTGGGAAAACCGCCTGAAGATCGCCTATGAAATCGTGGATGCGGACAGCGGTACCACGCTGACCCGCGCCCATACCATCCAGGTCGCGGTCGACGCGGCCACCAATGAAATGCTCTACCTGTGCCCGCCGGTGCTGTGGGAGCGTCTTGGAGTGCAACCGCAATGAACCGTTTCCTGCGCATGCTGTGCGTGCTGCTGATGCTGGCCATGGTCGCCCCGGCGTTCGCCGCCACCGATGTGGAGGCAGTCAAGCAGCGCGTGGCGAAGGTCGACGTGCTGCGCGGCGAGTTCACCCAGGAGAAACAGGTCGCCGGGTTCAAGAACCCGCTGCGCTCGCAGGGTCGCTTCGTGCTGGCCCAGGACCACGGGGTGGTCTGGACCACGCTCAAGCCGTTCCCCTCCGAGGTGGTGGTCACCCGCGACCGCATCCTGAGCCGGCAAAGCGATGGCAGCAGCCGGGTCGAACTGGATGGCCGCCAGCAGCCGGCGATGCGCTCGGTCAACGCGATCATGTTCGCGCTGATGAGTGGCGATGCGCAGGCGCTGTCGGCGCAGTTCACGGTCAAGGTGGAAGTGCTGCCCGGCAACGCGTGGAAGATGCAGCTGACCCCGCGCTCGGCCATGCTCGGCAAGGTGTTTGCGCAGCTCACTCTGAGCGGTGACCGCTACGTGCGCGAGGTGCAGATCAACGAGGCCAACCAGGATGTCACCCGCATCCACTTTGCCGGCATGAGCGATACGCCGGCGGCGTTGAGCGCCGACGAGGGCCGCAAGTTTGAATGACGTGCTGACGTCCAACGGCCGCCTGCAGCGCCTCTGGCGCTGGCTGGCCATTGCCTGGCTGCTGGTGCTGATCGGCCTGGGCGTGCAGCAATGGCAGTTGTGGAAGAGCGAATCGCGGATCGATACCGACATCCTCGCGCTGTTGCCGCAGGATGCGCACGACCGCCTGCTGTCCGATGTCACCCGCCGTATCGCCGATGCCAACGCGCGCCAGATCGTGGTGTTGCTGGGCAGTACCGATGCGGCGCAGACCAAGGCGGCCGAGGCCGCATTCCGCGATGCCATCAAGGTGGAGCGGGGCGCTGCCCCGCTGCTCCAGGAAAGCGGCTCGATCGAGGGCTGGTTCGATCAGGCACGGGCGTTCTACGCACCGTATCGCGACCGCCTGCTGACCAGTGCACAGCGCGAGCGGCTGCAGAACGAACCCACCGATGGCCTGGCCGAATCGGCACTGGCGGCGCTGTACGGCCCGATGGGCGCGCCGCGCCTGACCGAGTGGCGCCAGGATCCGCTCTCGCTGTGGCCGCAGTGGTGGCAGGAGCGCGCGCTGGGTTCGGGCCTGCAGATGGGCGATGACGGCCTGCTGGAAGCCGATGGAAAGCATTGGTCGATCGTGCAGTACGACACGGTCGGCTCGGCGTTCCAGCTCGATGGCGAGCGCCATATCGACCTGCTGCTGGACACCGCCGCCGAGGCCGCCATGAAGCAGGCGCCGGGTCTGGAAGTGCTGCGTGCCGGCGTCCCGCTGCATGCGGAAGCCGCGGCCGTGCAGGCCAACTGGGAAATCAATACGATCGGCTGGGGGTCGCTGGCCGCGGTACTGCTGCTGGTATGGCTGGCGTTCCGTTCGCTGCGCCCGATCCTGCTGGTGGCCGCCTCGCTGCTGATCGGCTGTGGCGTCGCGCTGGCGGTGACGGTGCTGGTGTTCGGCAAGGTGCATGTGTTGACGCTGGTGTTCGGTGCCTCGCTGGTGGGCGTGGCCGAGGATTACGGCATCCACTGGTTCGCCTCGCGCCAGGCCGAACCGGCGGACCGCCGCTGGAAGCTGCTGCGGCACCTGCTGCCTGGCCTGTGGCTGGCGCTGTTGACCAGCGCACTGGCCTATCTCGCGCTGGGCCTGGCGCCGTTCCCGGGGCTGCGCCAGATGGCGCTGTTCTCGGTGGTCGGCCTGGCCGCCGCCTTCCTGACCGTGATCTTCTGGTTCCCGTGGCTGGATGGCGGCGAAATCCGTCGTACCGGCTTCGCCCGCTGGCTGGGCGCCACGCTGGAGCGCTGGCCGCGCCTGCACGGGCGCAAGGCGGCGATGTTCCTGGGCGTGGTGACGGTGCTCTCGGCGATCGGCATCGCCCGTCTGCAGACCAATGACGACCTGCGCAGCCTGCAGTCATCGCCGCCGGACCTGATCGCCCAGCAGATCCGCATCAGCCAGATGCTGGGCATGCCCAGCCCGGCGCAGTTCTATCTGGTCCAGGGCGATACCGCCGAGCAGGTGCTGGAGCGCGAAGAGGCACTGATCGATCGCCTGCGCGTGCTGGAAGCGGGCAAGCAGATCGGTGGCTACCGGGCGATCAGCGACTGGCTGCCCTCGCAGCAGCGCCAACATGCCGATGCGGCCCTGACCGCCAAGGTCGAGCCGCAGGTGCTGGCACGGGTCGGTGCGGCGGTGGGTGAGCCACTGCTGCGCCCGGCCTATGCTGCGCAGGACCTGCAGGCCGACGCCTTCCTTGCCTCGCCGGCAGCCATGCCGTTCCGACATCTGTGGCTGGGCACGGTCGGGAAGGGCGTGGCGTCGGTGGTGATGGTCGATGACCTCTCGCGTGCCGATGCGCTGGCGCTGCTGGAAGCACAGGCCAAGGGCATCGATGGCGTGCGCTGGGTGGACCGGACCGCCGATTTCTCGCAGCTGCTCAAGCATTACCGCAAGCTGATGAGCGGGCTGCTGCTGATCGGCATCGCACTGGTGTTTGCGGTGCTGTTCTGGCGCTACCGCGGCCAGGCCTGGCGCGTGCTCGCCCCGACCCTGATCGCCGGCGCACTGACACTGGCGCTGCTGGGGCTGTTCGGCCAGCCACTGCAACTGTTCAACGTCCTCGCGCTGATGCTGCTGCTCGGCATGGGCATCGACTACGGCATCTTCCTGATCGAACACCGCGGTGATGCCAGTGCCTGGCTCGCGGTCTGCGTGGGCGCGGCCAGCACCTGGTTGTCGTTCGGCCTGCTCGGGCTGTCGGCCACGCCGGCGCTGCGCGCCTTCGGGTTGACCCTGTTGTTCGGCATCGGCCTGGTCTGGCTGATCTCGCCGCTGTTCCGCCCGCCACCGCACGACGCACCGCACTGAGCGACCGCGTTTCCCTCTCATGATCTGATCAAGGATGTATCGATGAACCCGCAGGTGGAACGTACTGAAATCCTCGTCATCGGCGCCGGCCCGGCCGGCTCCGTGGCGGCGGCGATGCTGCGCCGGCAGGGGCGCCAGGTGCTGATCCTGGAGCGCCAGGCGTTTCCGCGGTTCTCGATCGGCGAGAGCCTGCTGCCGCAGAGCATGGAATACATCGAGGCGGCCGGGCTGCTGCAGGATGTGGTGCAGGCCGGGTTCCAGTACAAGAACGGTGCGGCGTTCGTGCGCGGCGAGGCGACCACCGAGTTTGATTTCCGCGACAAGTTCTCGCCGGGCTGGGGCACCACCTACCAGGTGCAGCGCGCCGACTTCGATGACGTACTGGCGCGCGGTGCCGAGCGCATGGGCGCTACGCTGCGCTTCGGTGACGAGGTGCTGTCCGTGCAGCCCGGGCGTCCGGCGCAGGTGCAGGTGCGCCGGCCCGATGGCAGCGAGTACACCATCGAGGCCGGTTTCATTCTCGACGCCAGCGGCTTCGCCCGGTTGCTGCCGCGCCTGCTGGACCTGGAGTCGCCGTCGAATTTCCCGGTGCGCGGTGCGATCTTCTGCCATGTGCGCGACCACATTCCGGCCGGCGCAGGCTTTGATCGCAACAAGATCCTGATCACCACCCATCCCGAGCACGTGGACGTGTGGTACTGGACGATTCCGTTCTCCAACGGTTGCTGTTCGCTGGGCGTGGTGGCCGAGCCGAGCTTCTTCGCGCGCTACCCGGGCACCGATCTGGAGAAGCTGCAGGCCATCGTCGGTGAGGATCCGAACCTGGCCCGCCTGCTCGGGAACGCCGAATGGGCGGTGCTGCCGGTGCGCACCATCACCGGGTACTCGGCCAATGTCTCCTCGTTGTGGGGCGAAGGCTATGCCCTGCTCGGCAACGCCGGCGAGTTCCTCGATCCGGTGTTTTCCTCGGGGGTGACCATCGCGTTCAAATCGGCCCAGCTGGCCAGCGATTGCCTGGCCCGCGAGCACGCCGGTGAAACGGTGGACTGGGAACAGGACTTCTCGGTGCCGCTGCGCGCCGGGGTGAAAACCTTCCGGCGTTTCGTCGAGGCCTGGTACGCCGGTGGCTTCCAGAAGATCATCTACCATCCCGATCCGCAGCCGGAGGTGCGCCGCATGATCTCCTCGATCCTGGCCGGCTATGCCTGGGATACCAACAATCCGTACGTTGCCGACGCCAGCGGCCGGCGCCTGCGCGTGCTGGAGGAACTGTGCAGCGCCTGATCCTGACCCTGTTGTTGAGCCTGCTGCTGGCCGCATGCGCCAGCACCCGCATGCCCACGCCGCTGGTACAGCTGCCCGTGCTGCAGCTGGCGCCCTCGGCATTGCCGCAGCCGGTGCAGCTGCAGCAGCGCCTGCAGTTCCGCTTCGGCAGCCACGAGCGTGAGCTGGATGCCCTGCTGGAGGTGGATGCCGAACAGGTGCGGCTGGCGGTGCAGGCGATGGGCCAGACCGGCGTGCGCATCGTCTGGGACGGGCAGCATCTGGAACAGACCCGGGCCCCGTGGCTGCCGCCGCAGGTGCGCGGCGAGCGCGTGCTCGACGACCTGCAGTTCGCGTTGTGGCCCGCCGCGGCGATCCGTGCCGCGCTGCCGGACGGCTGGAGCCTGCAGGAAGCCGACGGCGTGCGCAGCCTGGTCCAGGGCGGCACACCCTGGCTGGTGCGCGAGACATTGCCCGATGGTCGCGTGCGGCTGCGCAACCTGGCCGAGGGCTACGAACTGGTGATCGAATCAATGGACATGGGGCAGGGCCAGGAGTGAGCAGCAGCGCGGTCTATCTGAACGAGCTGGGGGTGATCTGCGCACTGGGGGCCGACCGCGCCCAGGTGCGCGAGGGCCTGTTCGCGGCGCAGCCCGGCGGGCTGCACGACAACGACACCCTCCTGCCCGGCCGCACGCTGGCGCTGGGCGAAGTGCAGGCGCCGCTGCCGGACCTGGCCGACCTGCCGGTCGCCCTGCGCGGCCGCAACAACGGCCTGCTGGACGCTGCGCTCGGCCAGATCCGCGAGGCCGTCGATGCCGCCGTCGCCCGTTTTGGTGCCGAGCGCGTGGCGGTGATCATCGGTACCAGCACCTCGGGCATCGGCGAGTCGGAGCACGCACTGCGCACCTATCACCGCGATGGCGTGTGGCCGGCGGATTTCCATTACGCCCAGCAGGAAATGGGCACCGCCGCGCGCTTCGTGCGTGAGCGGATCGGCAGCACCGGCCCGGCCTGGACGATCTCCACCGCGTGCTCGTCCAGCGCCAAGGCGCTGATGTCGGCCGCACGCCTGCTGCGCGCCGGCGTGGTCGATGCGGTGGTCGCCGGCGGGGCGGATTCGATGTGCCGCTTCACCGTGGCCGGGTTCAGCGCGCTGGAGTCGGTCTCGGCGGTGCGCTGCAATCCCTTCTCGGTAAACCGCAGCGGCATCAACATCGGCGAAGGCGCCGCGCTGTTCCTGATGACCCGCGAGCCGGGCCCGGTGCGCCTGTCCGGCTGGGGCGAATCGTCCGATGCCCACCACATGTCCGCGCCGGATCCGCAGGGACGTGGCGCGATCGATGCCATGCAGCAGGCCCTGGACCGGGCCGGGCTGGCGCCGGCGCAGATCGACTACGTGAACCTGCATGGCACCGCCACCGGTCACAACGATGCGATGGAAAGCCAGGCGGTCGCCGCGGTGCTGGGCACGCAGGTGCCGGCCAGCTCGACCAAGCCGCTGACCGGGCACACGCTCGGCGCCTCGGGCGCGATCGAAGCGGCGCTGTGCTGGATGACCCTGGCCGACAACCCGGACCAGCAGCTGCCCACCCACTGGTGGGACGGGCAGCCCGATGACGCCTTGCCGGCGCTGGCCCTGGTGGCACCGGGCACGCGCGCTGCGCAACCGCTGCAGCACGTGCTCAGCCATTCGTTCGCCTTCGGCGGCAGCAACGCCGTGCTGGCCCTGGCGCGAGGATGAGCATGCCGCTGCCCGATGACATCGATGCGGTGCTCCCGCACCGCGACAGCATGCGGCTGATCCACCGCGTGGTGGCGTGGCAGGACGAGTCCATCGCCGTTGAGGTGGACGTGCCCGCGCAGGGGCTGTTCTGCACGCCTGATGGCGTGCCCGCCTGGGTCGGGGTGGAGTACATGGCGCAGGCGATCGCCGCCTGGGCCGGGTGCCGCGCACGCCACGCCGGCCGCGCGCCGTCGATCGGCTTCCTGCTTGGCACCCGCCGGTACACCGCCCACCAGCCGTTCTTTGCCGCCGGCAGCTGCCTGCGGGTGGAGGCGAACTGCGAGTTGTTGGGCGAGAATGGCCTGGGCATGTTCGCCTGCCGGATCCTGGCGGGCGATATCGAAATGGCGGTTGCCAACGTCTCCGTGTTTGAACCCACGGACGCGATGGCCTATCTGGAGAGTGGAGAGGCATGACAGGGAATCTGACCGTGCTGGTGACCGGCGCCAGCCGGGGCATCGGCCGTGCCGTGGCGCTGCGTTGCGCGCGCGACGGCTTCGATGTGGTGGTGCATTGCCGCAGCCGCATCGAGGAAGCACAGGCCGTGGTGGCCGAGATCCAGGCGCTGGGCCGACAGGCCCGGGTGCTCATGTTCGACGTGAGCGACCGCGATGCCGCGCGTACCGCGCTGGAAGCGGACATCGACGCGCACGGCACGTATTACGGGGTGGTCTGCAATGCCGGCATCGCCCGCGATGGCGCCTTCCCGGCGATGCCGGCCGAGGATTGGGATGCGGTCATCCACACCAACCTGGACAGCTTCTACAACGTGCTGCACCCGCTGGTGATGCCGCTGGTGCGCCGGCGCAAGCCCGGCCGCATCGTCACCTTGTCCTCGGTCTCCGGCCTGGTCGGCAACCGCGGCCAGACCAACTACAGCGCGGCCAAGGCCGGCATCATCGGCGCCACCAAGGCGCTGGCGCTGGAGCTGGCCAGCCGCGCGATCACGGTCAACTGCGTGGCCCCCGGGCTGATCGAGACCGAGATGGTCAATGAAGAAGTGGTCGAGCACGCGCTCAAGCTGATCCCGGCCAACCGCCTGGGCCAGCCGGAGGAGGTCGCTGCCGCGGTCTCGTTCCTGCTCTCCGAATCGGCCGGCTACATCACCCGCCAGGTGATCTCGGTGAACGGAGGGATGGTCTGATGGCCCGCCCCGATCGTCGCGTGGTGGTCACCGGCGCGGCTGCCATCAGCCCGCTCGGGCAGGACTGGGCGAGCATCCGTGCGCGCCTGCAGGCCAGGACCAATGCGGTGCGCTACATCCCCGAGTGGGAGGTCTTCGATGGCCTCAACACGCGGCTGGCCGCACCGGCGGAAGATTTCGAACTGCCCGCCAACTACAACCGCAAGACCACCCGCAGCATGGGCAAGGTCGCGGTGATGTCGGTGCGCGCCACCGAGCTGGCGCTGGAGGCGGCCGGCCTGCTCGGCCATCCGGTGCTGCGCAGTGGCATGGCCGGCGTGGCCTATGGCTCGTCCTCGGGCAGCCACGAGGCTACCGCCGAGTTCGGCCGGATGCTGCATGAGCACACCACCGAAGGCATCAGCGCCACCACCTACCTGAAGATGATGAGCCACACGTCGCCGGTGAACATCGGCGTGTTCTTCGGCCTGTCCGGGCGGGTCTACACCACCTCCAGCGCCTGCACCTCGGGCAGCCAGGGCGTGGGCTCGGGCTATGAAGCGATCCGCAGCGGCAAGCAGACCGTGATGGTCACCGGCGGTGCCGAGCAGCTCGACGCCACCGCCGCCGCCGTGTTCGACACCCTGTTCGCCACCAGCGTGCGCAACGATGCGCCGCAGACCACGCCCAGTCCGTTCGATGCCCACCGCGACGGCCTGGTGCTGGGCGAGGGCGCCTGCACGCTGATCCTGGAAGAGCTGGAGCATGCCCAGGCCCGCGGCGCCGCGATCCTGGCCGAAGTGGTCGGCTACGGCACCAACAGCGACGGCCAGCACGTCACCCAGCCCAGCGCCGGGACCATGGCGCAGGCCATGCGGCTGGCGCTGGAGGATGCCGACCTGGCTGCCGACCGGATCGGTTACGTCAACGCGCACGGCACCGCCACCGAGCATGGCGACATCGCCGAAACCCAGGCCACCCACCAGGTGTTCGGCCCCGGCGTGCCGATCAGCTCGCTCAAGAGTTATGTGGGTCACATGCTCGGTGCCTGCGGCGCGTTCGAGGCCTGGCTGAGCATCGAGATGATGCGCGAGGGCTGGTTCGCCCCCACCCTGAACCTGCACGAGGTCGATCCCCGCTGCGGCGCGCTGGATTACATCCATGGCGACGGCCGTGCCCTGCAGACCGACTACGTCATGAGCAACAACTTCGCCTTCGGCGGCATCAACACCTCGTTGATCTTCCGCCGCTGGCAGGATTGACCGCAGTTTCCGGCCCGCGTCGCGGGGCCGGCCGTTCCGTAGACCCCTCGCATCCCCCCAACAAGGAGAAAGTTGAATGCGTCGTTTTGCCCTGATCGCCGCCACCGCGCTGCTCGCCCTGGCCAGTACCGCCCAAGCCCGCGAAACCCGTGTCGAGCAGTCGCTGCATGAGCTGGTCAATTCCGCTGAAGCCCGCAACGTGGGCATCGACGGCAGCGTGAAGTTCTATCTGGCCGGTGAAAGGGTCAGCGTAGTGGAACGCCTGGGCGAGGACGTGACCAACAAGAAGACCAACGCCGCCAACAAGAGCGATGCCGAAGCCTGCCGCTGGGTGGCGCTGTCGGCGCTGCGCGCGCTGCAGGATGGGGCAAAGTCGCGCGGTGCCAATGCCGTGGTCGACATCGTCAGCTACTACAAGAAGAACGAGTTCAAGAGCACCGCCAACTACGAATGCTACGCGGGCGCGATCCTGGCCGGCGTGGCGCTGAAGGGCACCTACGCCAAGGTGAAGTGAGCCCCCGGGCCACCGTCCCTGCCGGGGCGGTGGTCCATGCAGCGGCCAACGCAGGTACCCGCGGCATCGCCGCAGCGACGCATTCATCACAGCGCCATCGGCAGACTGCAGCGGCGCCCAGCTGAACGACATCACGACGTTGATGAACCTGATGCTGTCGCGTGACGGAAAACCGACAGTAGACAGTGCACGTGGCTTTCACCTGTGCCGGCTTTCCTCCACAATCATTGTCATTCACTACCCTGGGCAACGCCCTGCGGCATGCAAGCCTACGTCTATAAAAGCCAACGCAAGCAGGACAGCTTCGTCTATCTCGCCGTTCGTGATGACTTCTCGGTCATCCCTGACGCGGTAAAGGCCTCGCTGGCGCCGTTCCAGTTCGTTCTCGAAGTGGCCCTGACTCCCGACCGTCGCCTCGCCCAGGTCGATGCCGCACAAGTGCGCCAGAACCTGACCGAGCGTGGATTCCATCTGCAGTTGCCGCCGCCTCCGTTGGCGCCGGTCAGGTTCCCGCGACGCAATGATTGAATCCCAACGCCCCCGCGCCGTCGCATCTGCTGCCGCCCTCGGTGCGCTGCTGGCTCTGGCTGCGGCCATCGGCGGCTTGCCCGGTGCCGTGTGCGCCGCATTGGCCCAGCCGGCGTTCGCGCTGGCGGTCTCGTGGTGGCGCCGCACCCGCTCGCTGCAGCCGCTGCCGCAGGTGGTCCGTCAGGATGCGCCTGCGCTGCTGGCGCTGTGGGGGCTGGGCCCGCTGCTGCTGACCCTGCTGGTGGCCTGGCCGCTGAGTGCCCTGCACGACAGCGGCAGCCTGGCCGCCGTGCTCGGCGTGAGCGTGGCAGTCAGCGCCGCGCTGCTCGGGGTCTGGCGGACCTGGCCGCTGTGGAATGACGTGGAACGCAGCGAAGGCAGCCTGGCCCGTCACTGGCAGACCCTGGCCGGACGCGACCTGACCGCCTGGCGCGGGCTGGCCGTTGCTGCGCTGGTGGTGCTGGTGTGCGCGCTGGTGGTGCTGCCGGCGTGGCCGGGCCTGGTTTCGGCGGCGCTGCACTGGCCGATCGCCGCTGCAGTGGTACTGCTGTCCCCGCTGGCGCACGTGCTGCTGCAGGCGATTGCCCCCGCATCGACCCTGAGCGCACCGGTACCGGCAGAGACCCGCGGTGACCGCGATGATCTGTTCGCCGACGCGTACGCCGAGCCCAAACCGCTGGAATCGATCAGCCTGCACGAACAGCAGCCGGCGCTGTACGACGCGGCGCGCAGCGGCCGGGTCGACCGTGCCCTGCAGTTGCTGCAGGCCGGCGCCGACCCGCACGGGCTGCCCGATCCGGCCTGGCGCGACCAGCGCAGCCTGGCCGTGCTGGCCGCGGTGCTGCCCGACCTGCGCCTGCTGCGCGAACTGATCGCGCGCGGCGTGGGCGTCAATGCCCCGCACCGTGGCATGACCCCGCTGCTGGCCGCTACCCGCGACAGTTGGCACGGTCGCCCCGAGGCGGTGATGACCCTGCTCGCCAATGGCGCCGACCCGCGCGCGGTGGACAGCGAGGGCAACACGCCGCTGCATCACGCGGCGCGCAGTTCCGATCCCGGTGTCGCCGCGCTGCTGCGCGATGCCGCCGCGGAAGTGGACGCGCTCAATGATGACGGCTGGTCGCCGCTGGCCGTGGCCTGCCAGGTCGGCAACTGGCGGCTGGCCAAGTTCCTGCTCGAACGCGGGGCCAAGACCGAGCCGGCCGAGGGCACGCCCGTGCTGCTGGCCGCGGCCGGGACTGAAGAAGACGACCCGGCCGGTGTGCAGCTGCTGCTCAAGCACAAGGCCCGCGCCGATGCGCGCGACCGCCAGCGCCGCAGTGCGCTGCACGAAGCTGCGCTGGCCGGCCATGTCGACATCATCGACGTGCTGCTGGCCGCCGGCGCCAACCTGGAAGCACGCGATGCACTGGCGCGCACGCCGTGGTTGGAGGCCGCGCGCGGTGGCCGGGCCGGCGTGGTCGAACACCTGCTGCCGCACCATCCCGACCTCAATGCGGTGGATGGCGAAGGCCGCAACGCCGTGCTGCTGGCCTGCATGGCCGACAACGTCTCGCCGCTGCTGGTGCGCCGCCTGCGCGACCTGGGCATCGCCGCCGACGTAGCCGATCCGCAGGGCCGACGCGCGGTGGACATCGCCGCCGGTGCCGGGCGCTGGGCCATCGTGTCGCTGCTGGATCCGTCCTATCCGCTGCCCTCGGCGGTCAGCGATGG
This sequence comes from Stenotrophomonas sp. BIO128-Bstrain, assembly GCF_030128875.1. NCBI lineage: Bacteria > Pseudomonadati > Pseudomonadota > Gammaproteobacteria > Lysobacterales > Lysobacteraceae > Stenotrophomonas > Stenotrophomonas sp. BIO128-Bstrain. The sequence goes on from NZ_CP124620.1 coordinate 4,052,648, forward strand.
GCTGGTGATGTCCGGTGACAGCGATGCGGCTCCTGCGTCGCTGCCGGACCGCCCGCCGCTGGAACTGCTGCGCGAAGCACTGAGCTTCGGCAACGTCGAGGGCATGGCGGCCCTGGCCCGCCTGTGCGCGCCCGAAGAACTCGGTGCGCTGCTGCACGATGCCGAACTGGCTCTGGACCCGCAGGCGCTGGACTGGCTGCTGGCACATGGTGCGGCCCCGGAAGTGCTCGATGCCTGCGGAGATACCCCGATGTTCGCGCTGCTGGCGCGCGGCATCGATGCGGTGCCGGCCCTGCAGGTGCTGCTGCGCCGCGGCCTGTCCCCGGCCGGTCGCGGTGGCCTGGCGCGCCTGCTGAGCGCCTGCGCCCAGCATGACCACGCCTCGCGTGGCCTGGAGCAACTTGCACTCGAACTGCTGGAACGCGGCGCCGACCCGTTCGCGCCGTCGCCGGCGGGCGACCCGCCGCTCTCGCTGGCCGTCCGCCTGGGCTGGCTGCGCCTGCAGCAGGCCCTGCTGACGCTGGGCGTGGACCGCGAAGCGCGCGACAGCCATGGCATGACCGCCCTGCATCTGGCCACGGCGCTCGCGCGCGAAGGCTCGATCAAACTGCTGGTGCAACAGGGCGCCTCACCCGAAGCCCGCGCCGCCGACGGCCAGACCCCGCTGGGCGTGGCACTGTCGATCGGCCGCCGCGACCTCGCCGACTGGCTGGACTGGCGGGTGTGGCCGTTGCCGCGCCGCGCGCTGCGCGACGGTGACCTGCCGGCCGCTGCGATGGCCGGCGATGCCGATGCCGTGCGTCGCCTGATCGACCTGGGGTTCGGGGTCGATGCCGTCGACGCCCAGGGCTGCACTGCGCTGCTGCGCGCCGCTGGTGGCGGTCACCTGGCCGTGGTGGATCTGCTGCTGACCCGCGGTGCCAACCCGCAGCATGCCGCCGCCAGTGGCGCCACGCCGCTCTCGGCGGCAGTCAGCATGCGCCAGGTGGATATCGTCTCGGCGCTGCTCGATGCCGGTGCCGAACTCGAATACCGCCTGCCGGGCGGCGTCACCGTGCTGATGCTGGCCTCCGCACTGGGCCTGCCGGACATCGTCTCGCGCCTGCTCACCGCCGGTGCCAACGTGCACGCCGGCGATGCCCAGCAACTGGGTCCGCTGCACTGCGCGGCGCTGTACGGCTTCAGTGCGCGGGACCGTGCGCGTCTGCTCGCCCTGCTCGACACCCTGCTGCTGGCCGGTGCCGAACCGGACCAGGCCGCCGCCGGCTCGGTCACGCCGTTGCTGCTGCTGCTCGGCGCACGCGCCGAGCCGGGCACCGCCTGCGACGAGCAGATCGTGCTCGCTGCGGTGGAGCGTCTGCTGGACGAAGAGGTCTCGCTGGACGTGCGTGATCCGCGTGGCTTCGGTCCGCTGCATCTGGCGGCGCTGCACGGCCTGCCGCTGCTGGTGCAGCGCCTGCTGCGTGCCGGTGCCGATCCGGATGTACGCGACGCGCTCAACCGCAGCCCGCGCGAGATCGCGGTGATGCGCGGCTTCATCGACGTCGCTGGCGAATTCGAACCGCTGGTGCCGGGCGTCTCCTCGATGGCCCGGTTCCTGCGCGATAACGGCTGACTCCGCGGTGGGTAGTGCCGGCCGCTGGCCGGCAGCGGATCAATGATGCACGCGACGGTGCATCCGCAGGTTCATCAATGCTGCGGACGGTCGTCCGCGCCCTTCCCATCACTCTCCGCATCCGCCTCGAACAGATGCATCAGGTCCGCACGCGCATCGCGCGAGGTCTGGATCACCGCCGCTTCGTCGTCGTAGACCAGGTACTGATCGCGCAGGAGTTTTTCGTCGTGCTCGCGGAAGCGCTGCACATGGCTGCGTGCGGTCTCCACCGACATGCCCAGCGCGATCAGCATCCGTTCGCTCAGTTCCAGGCTGGTGCCAAACACCTCGCGGAACGGCTCGGCGGACATGTCCATCAGCCGCCACGCATGCTGGCGGTTGCGTGCGCGCACCAGCACCACCGCATCCGGATACATGCGCCGGATCAGCCGCGTGGCCCGCATGTTGGCGTCCGGATCATCCAGCGTGACCACGTACACGCGGATGTGTTCGCCACCTGCGGCGCGCAGCATCTCCGGTCGGGTCGGGTCGCCGTAATAGAGTTTGTTGCCGAACCGGCGCAGGTCCGAGACCGTGTCCGGGTTCGACTCCAGCGCCACGAAGGGAATCTTCTGCGCGGTCAGCAGGCGCGCCACCACCTGGCCGAAGCGGCCCATGCCGGCGATCATCACCTGCGGCTGTACATCGTCGATGTCGACCTTGTCAGCGGGCTGGACGGGGGCCTTGGGTCCCTCGTCGCGACCCAGCAGGCGGATCAGGACGATCATCAGCAGCGGTGTGATCGCCATCGACAGACCCACGATCGCCACCAGCCGATCATGGTTGGCGCTGCCCAGCAGATGCGCGCGCTGCGCCTCGTTGAACACCACGAAGGCGAACTCGCCGCCCAGCCACAGCACGCTGCCCAGCAGTACCGCATGGCGGGTACGCAGCTTGGCCAGCTTGCCGATCCCGAACAGGAGGCCGAACTTCACCACCAGCAGGATCGCCACGCCGGCGGCGATCATCATCGGCTCGGCGATGATGCGGTCCAGGTCGATGCCCATGCCCACTGCGATGAAGAACAGGCCGAGCAGCAGGCCCTTGAACGGCTCGATCTGCGATTCCAGTTCGTGCCGGAATTCCGAATCGGACAACAGCACGCCGGCCAGGAACGCGCCGAGGCTGGGGCTCAGGCCGGCCTCCTGCATGAACCACGCGGTGCCCAGCACCACCAGCAGCGCAGTGGCGGTGAATACTTCGGGGCTGCGTGTACGCGCGATGATGTTGAACAACCGGCGCAGCACCGGCCGGCCGCACAGGATCACCACCGCCAGCGCGCCGATCGCGATCGCCACGTCGTTCCACTGCAGGGTGTCGTTGCGCGCACCGCCCAGCAGCGGAATCGCGGCCAGCAATGGGATCGCGATCAGGTCCTGGAACAGCAGGATCGCAAACCCGAGCCGCCCGTAATCGCTGTTGATCGCCTTGTGCTCGGACAGCAGCTGCAGACCGACCGCCGTGGAGGACAGCGCCAGCGCGATGCCGACGATCAACGCACTCTTCCACTGGAAATGATCGAGCATCAGCAGGCTGCCGAGCACGAGGGCGCTGAGCGCCACCTGCAGCGCGCCGGCCCCGAACACCGAGCGGCGCATCACCTTCAGGCGGGCGGGGGACAACTCCAGCCCGATCACGAACAGCAGCATCACCACGCCGATCTCGGCGGCGCTGAGGATGCGGTCGGCGTCCTGCACGAAGCCCAGCCCATCGGGGCCGAGCACCACGCCGGCGGCGAGGTAGCCGAGCACCGCGCCCAGGCCGAGCTTCTTGAACACCGGCACCGCGATCACCGCGGCCAGCAGCAGCACCAGGGCCAGCTCGAGCGCGCCGCTATGCATGGGAGAACCTGCTCATGGGATCGTGTGCCGTGCGGGTGGAAAGCCTCCCCGGGGCAGCCGGGGCCCGTGGCCGGGGCCACGCGCCATTATGCGGCCGCGATGCCGGCCGAAGGCCACTGTTACCCGAACGGCGCGCTCCCCAAGGGTTGACCTGCGTCACACCCGGGTCCAGACTGCCCGCCGCTGCTGGCGTCCGCCGTCGGCAGTAAACCCATCCGGAGTCCCCAACCCATGTCCAGCGACAGTAGAAGTCGACCTTGCTCGACGCCAGCGATGGCGACCGCCTGACACGGGTCGGTTCGCCAGCGTTGGCGTCGCGCAATGCGATCCCCACAGGCGAATACGATGAACCAGAAAGACCTGCTGCGCCCGGTGGCCGATGCCGCCTCCTTGAGCGCACCCCTCGATAATTTCAACACCGCCGATGCGGTGGAATTCCTCAACACGCTGAGCCTGTCGCGCGCCGCCGATACGCTGGCCGCGCTGCCGTTGCCGCGCGCGGTGAAGATGCTCGAGCAGCCCGAGCTCAACCGCGGTGGCGATCTGGTGGCGGCCATGCCGGTCGCCCGCGCCGCCGCCCTGCTCGGCCTGATGGCCGATGACCGCGCCACCGACATCGTCCACGAGCTGGACGAGGACGAGCGCGCGCGCCTGATCCCGCTGCTCAGCCCCGAGGCCCGCAAGGCGATCCAGCAGCTGCTCAGCTACCCGGCCCACACCGCCGGCGCCCTGATGACCACCGAGTTCGTCAGCGTGCCCTCGGACTGGACGGTGGGCCGCACCCTGCAGCACATCCGCGAGGTGGAGCGCACCCGCGAGACCGTCTACGCGATCTACGTGCTGGACCCGCATACCCGTGCGCTGGTGCAGGTCGTCACCATGCGCCGGTTGATCACCGGGCTGCCCGAGGAGCCCATCCTCGACGTCGCCCAGGTCAATCCGCCGGTGACGGTGGATGTGCAGCTGGACCAGGAAGAAGTCGCGCAGCTGATCCGCCGCCACGACCTGCTCGCGATCCCGGTGGTGGATGCGCAGCACCATGTGCTGGGCATCGTCACGGTGGACGACATCCTCGATGCCCTGATCGAAGAATCCACCGAGGACGTGCACAAGTTCGGCGGCATGGAAGCACTGGAAAAGCCGTACATGCAGATCGGCTTCTTCGAGATGCTGCGCAAGCGTGCCGGCTGGCTGAGCGTGCTGTTCCTGGGCGAGATGCTGACCGCCAGCGCGATGCAGCACTACGAAGACGAGCTGGCGCGCGCGGTGGTGCTGACGCTGTTCATTCCGCTGATCATGAGCTCGGGCGGCAACTCCGGCTCGCAGGCGACCTCGCTGCTGATCCGCAGCCTGGCCCTGCGCGAGCTGCGCCTGCGCGACTGGTGGAAGGTGGCCCTGCGCGAGGTGCCGACCGGCATCACCCTGGGCGCGATCCTGGGCGTGCTGGCGATCATCCGCATCGTCTCCTGGCAGCTGCTGGGCCTGCATGACTACGGCGACCATTGGCAGCTGCTGGCACTGACCATCGGCGCGGCCCTGGTCGGTATCGTCACCTTCGGCTCGCTGTCCGGCTCGATGCTGCCCTTCATCCTCAAGCGCCTGGGCTTCGACCCGGCCAGCGCCTCGGCCCCGTTCGTGGCCACGCTGGTGGACGTCACCGGCCTGGTCATCTACTTCAGCATCGCCGCGATGATCCTGCGCGGCACCCTGCTTTAACAGGGACGGGGGTGGTTAATAACCACCCCCGTCCCTGTTACTGTCTGGTCGCATGAGCACCTACCACCTGCAAGCCGTCTTCCGCCCGCAGTCGGTCGCCGTGATCGGCGGCAGCCCGCGTGAACGTTCCGCCGGCCGGGCGGTGATGCGCAACCTGCGCGGCACCGGCTTCCCCGGCAAGGTCGCCTGGATCAACCCGCGGTACAGCGAGATCGACGGGATCCGCACCGTGAAGCGGCTCAAGGACCTGGATTGGGTGCCCGAGCTGGTGGTGATCACCGCCCCGGCCAGCATCGTGCCGCAGGTGGTGGCCACCGCCGCCGAGCGCGGCGTCAGCGCGGCGATCATCCTCACTGCCAACCTGGGCGAAGGCCCGGGCTCGCTGGCCGCACAGGTGGAAGCGGCGGCACGGCCCAAGGGCCTGCGCATACTCGGTCCGCACTGCCTGGGCGTGATCGCCCCGCACGCGCGCTTGAACGCCAGCATCGCCGCGCATTTCCCGCAGGCCGGCGATCTGGCCCTGATCTCCGAATCCAGCGCGATCGCCGCGGCCCTGGTGGAGTGGGGCGTGGCACGCTCGGTCGGTTTTTCCGCCGTGGTCTCGCTGGGTGACACCCTGGATGTCGACTTCGGCGATCTGCTCGACTACTTCGCCACCGATTACCGCACCCGCGCGATCCTGCTCTACGTCGAGCACATCCGTGACGCGCGCAAGTTCATGTCGGCCGCGCGTGCCGCGGCGCGTGCCAAGCCGGTGGTGGTGGTCAAGTCCGGCCGTCATATCCGCATCAATCCCGATGCCGATACCCACGTACAGGCGCTGGCCAGTGCCGATGCGGTGTATGGCGCGGCGTTCAACCGCGCCGGCCTGCTGCGCGTCAGCGCGCTGGACGAACTGTTCACCGCGGCCGAAACGCTGGGCCGGCTCGGCACCTTCCCCGGGCGCCGGCTGGCGATCCTGAGCAACGGCGGTGGGGTAGGGCGGCTGGCGGTGGATCAGCTGCTGGCCCTGCGCGGCAGCCTGGCCGAGCTGTCGCCGGCCACCGTCGCCCAGCTCGATGCGGCGCTGCCGCAGGGCTGGTCGCGCAGCAATCCGGTCGACATCGTGGTCGATGCCGACGGCGACCGCTACGCTGCGGCGATCGAAGCGCTGATGTCCGATACCGAGAACGACGCGGTCCTGGTGGTCAACGTGCCGACCGCGTTCACCTCCTCGGCCGATGCCGCGCAGGCGCTGACCCGCACGCTGGGCCTGCGCCCGCGCCATCACCGCGACAAGCCGGTGTTCGCGGTGTGGCTGGGCAACGACGACCGCGCCACCGCCACGCTCAATGCCGCGCGCGTACCGACCTACCCGACCGAAGCCGAGGCCGTGCGCGGCTTCCAGCATCTGGTGCGCTACCGCGACGCGCAGGCCGCGTTGATGGAAACCCCGCCCAGCCTGCCCGAGGATTTCGTGGTCGATACCGCCGGCGCCCGCGCGCTGGTGGAGGCGGCACTCGCCGCCGGCCAGCAGTGGCTGGACCCGATCGCCACTCACCAGCTGCTCAGCGCCTACGGCATTCCGTCCGCGCCGGTGATGCAGGCGCGTGATGCGCACGAGGCGATGGACCTGGCCCAGCCGCTGCTGGAGCAGGGCGCCACGGTCGCGATCAAGGTGTTCTCGGCCGACATTCCGCACAAGTCCGATGTGGACGGGGTGCGCTTGAACCTCAGCACCCTGCAGTCGGTGCATGCGGCGGCCACCTCGATCATCGCGCGCGCGCACGAGAAGCGACCCGATGCGCGCATCGATGGCGTGCTGGTGCAGCCGACCATCGTGCGGCCCAAGGCGCGCGAGCTGATTGCCGGCATCGCCGATGACCCGACGTTCGGCCCGGTGATCGTGTTCGGTCGCGGCGGCACCGCGGTCGAAGTGATCGACGACAAGGCGATCGCCCTGCCGCCGCTGGACCTGCGCCTGTCGCATGAACTGATCGGCCGCACGCGGGTCTCACGCATCCTCAAGGCGTACCGCGATGTCCCGGCCGCCGACGAACGTGCAGTCGCGCTGATCCTGGTCAAGCTTGCCCAGCTTGCCGCCGACATTCCCGAGATCCGCACGCTCGACATCAATCCGCTGCTGGCTGACCGCGACGGCGTGATCGCACTCGATGCGCGCGTGGCGATCGAACCCTCGCGCAAACTGCACAAGGGCCGCGGCCACCCGCGCTTCGCGGTGTTCCCCTACCCGAAGGAGTGGGAGCGCACCATCACCCTGTCCGACGGCGCGCCGGCGTTCGTACGCCCGGTCCGCCCCGAGGACGACGCGCTGTTCCGCGCGTTCTTCGCCCGCGTGACCGACGACGACCTGCGCCTGCGCTTCTTCCAGTCGGTGAAGCATTTCAGCCACGAGTTCATCGCACGCCTGACCCAGCTCGACTACGCGCGCTCCATCGCGCTGGTGGCGATCGACCCGCGCAGCGGCGACATGCTCGGCGCGGTGCGGCTGCACGCCGATGCGGACTACGATCGTGGCGAGTACGGCATCCTGATCCGCTCCGACCTCAAGGGCCACGGCATCGGCTGGCGGCTGATGGCGATCATGATCGAGTATGCCCAGTGGCTCGGCCTGAACATCATTGAAGGCCAGGTGCTGCGCGAAAACAGCACCATGCTGGCGATGTGCCAGAGTCTGGGCTTCAAGACGCGATTGGACCCGGACGATTCCACGGTGATGGTGGTGACCCTGCCTGTGCAGGACGTGCAGGTGCCGCAGGCGCCCGATCCTGCAACGCACTGAGCCGATCGCGGTACGACGTGTGCACGTTGGCGGAGCGACAATACGGCATGACCGATCGCCTCCCCCTGCTGCTGCTCCCCGGCCTGCTCAACGACGCTGAACTCTGGCGCGCGCAGATCGCCGACCTGTCCGATATCGCCGACTGCATCGTCGGCGACCAGACCCGTGGTGAGACGATGCAGGCGGTGGTCGATGACGTGCTGGCCCAGGCACCGGCGCGTTTCGCGCTGGCCGGTTTCTCGCTGGGTGGGTTCGTGGCGCAGGCGATCCTGCGCACCGCGCCGGAACGCGTTCTGCGGCTGGCCCTGATCGATACCTCTATCCATGCCGACTCGCCCGAGCGTGCCAGGCAACGCCAGACCCAGCAGGCCAGCGTGCGCCTGCCCGGAAAATTCCACGGCTTCGGCGATACGTTGATGCGCAGCTACATCGACGCCTCGCGGCTGGATGACGATGTGCTGGTGCAGCGCGTACGCGACATGACCGCGCGGCTGGGTGCGGAGGTGTTCCTGCGCCAGAGCGCCCTGGATCGGGTGGATGGCCACGACGTGCTGGCCGGGTACCGCGATCCACTGTTGGTCGTGTGTGGTGCGAACGACCGCATCACCCCGCTGGCGATCAGCGAGGAGATGCATGCGCTGGTGCCGCACTCGCACCTGGTGGTGCTGCCCGACTGCGGGCATCTGGCCCCGATGGAGAAGCCGGACGAGGTCAGCGCCGCAATGCGGGACTGGTTGCGGTGATACCGGCCAGCGGCCGGCGCTTCCCGATGATGCGCACGTCGTTGATCGGGCGCTGGCTCTTCCGGTAGGTGCCGACCGTTGGTCGGCACGCACCCACCCACGCCCGACCAACCCTCGGACCCTGCCGATCAATCCCAGGCTGGCGCGATCGCTTCCGGATTGGCCAGGCGATGCCCGCGATCCAGCGTGGCGATCTGCGCCATGTCCTCATTGCTCAAACGCAGGTCGGCCGCGAGCAGGTTGCCGGCCAGGTTGTCGCGCTTGGTCGAGGACGGAATCACCGCAAAGCCCTGCTGCAACGCCCACGCCAGCGCGACCTGGGCCGGGGTGGCCTGGTGACGCTCGGCGATGGCCTGGATGACCGGGTCCTTGAGTACTTCGCCGTAGGCCAGGCTCATGTACGCGGTGACATGGATGCCCTGGTCCTTCAGGAACGCGATCAACGCGCGGTTCTGCAGGTACGGGTGGACTTCGATCTGGTTGGTGGCAATCGCCCCGGCCCCCAGGATCTCGATGGCCTGGCGGGTCTGGGCGACGGTGAAGTTGGAGATGCCGATCTGCCGGGTCAGGCCCTGCGACTTCGCCTCGGCCAATGCACCCAGATACTCGGCCATCGGCACGGCATCCTTCGGCGAGGGCCAGTGGATCAGGGTCAGCTCGACATGGTCGGTGCGCAGCTTGCGCAGGCTCTCGCGCAGGCTGTCCAGCAGCGCGTCGTGGTGGAAGTTGGCGATCCAGATCTTGGTGGTGATGAACAGCTCATCGCGGGCCACGCCGGATTCGGCGATGGCCTGGCCGACCTCGGCCTCGTTCTCGTAGATCTGCGCGGTATCGATGGCGCGGTAGCCGACGTCCAGCGCGTTGCGCACCGAATCGATGACGGTCTGGCCTTTCAGGCGGAACGTGCCGAGACCGAATGCGGGAATGCTCATGGAAACTCCTTCATGGGGTGAGGTGCAGGCTACGCCGTGCACCGTAAAGCGACGGTAGAGCCGACCGTGGGTCGGCTGTGGTTGCATGGAACGAATCGTTGGTCGTCTGTCAGGTGGAGCCGACCGTTGGTCGGCTGCTGTCACGGGTCCGCGACCGGAATCCCTCAATGCGCACTCACGGCGATGCCTTCGGCGCGGTCGGCCACCCCATCGCGGCGGTCCAGGCGGCCGCTCAACGCGGTCAGGCCGAAGGCGCCCATCACCACCAGCGCGCCCAGCCACGGGGTGTGCATCAGGCCGAAGTGATCGACCACCAGGCCACCCAGTGAAGCACCGAGCGCGATGCCGACGTTGAAGGCGGCGATGTTCAGGCCCGAGGCCACATCGGCGGCCTGCGGAGCGAAACGCTGTGCCTGTTTGACCACATACACCTGCAGCCCCGGCACGTTGCCGAACGCCACCGCGCCCAGCGCCAGCACGGTCAGCAGCACCAGCCAGGTGTTGTAGGCGGTGAAGGTAAGCACGAACAGCACGGCCGCCAGCAGGGCGAAGATCAGCTTCAGTGCCGGGATCGGACCGCGGCGGTCGGCCAGGCGGCCGCCCCACAGGTTGCCGATCGCCACCGACACGCCATAGACCAGCAGCACGCCGCTGACCGCATTGGCCGAGAAACCGGTGACGTCCTGCAGGATCGACGCCAGGTAGGTGAACGACAGGAAGGTGCCGCCGTAGCCGAGCGCGGTGATCGCATACACCAGCAGCAGGCGCGGCTGCGCCAGCACCGACAGCTGCTGGCCGAAGGTCGCCGGCGCGCTGCGCTGCAGGTTGCGTGGCACGAACAGCAGGCTGCCGATCAGCGCGATCACGCCCAGCGCGGCCACCGCGAGGAAGGTCGCACGCCAGCCCAGGTGCTGGCCGATGAAGGTGCCCAGCGGCACGCCGGTGACCAGGGCCACGGTGAGGCCGGTGAACATGATCGCGATCGCGCTGGCCGCTTTCTCCTTGGGCACGACCGAGGTGGCGATGATCGAGCCGATCGAGAAGAACACGCCGTGCGCCAGGCCGGTGAGCACGCGCGCGACGATCAGCGAGCCATAGCCCGGCGCCATCCAGGCGATCACGTTGCCGAGCGTGAACAGCAGCATCAGCGCGACCAGCAGGGTCTTGCGCGGCACCCGGCCGGTCAGCGCGGTGAGGACCGGGGCACCGACCGCCACGCCCAGTGCGTACAGCGACACCAGCAGGCCGGCCGAGGGCAGGGTGACGCCGAGGTCGGCGGCGATCGTCGGAATCAGGCCGACGATGACGAATTCAGTCGTGCCGATGGCGTACGCACCCAGCGTCAGCGCCAACAAGGCCAAAGGGATACCACGGGACATGGACGGATACCGGTGGGAAGTGAGGCTGCGCAGTCTGCGCGCCGCACTCTTGCGGAAAAAGCGGCCTTCACGCCAATCACTGTTGCTTCATGGTCAATAATGGGCGGTCTCCCGCCGTGTCACCGCCATGAAAACCACCCTTGATGAAATGCAGGCCTTCATCGCCGTGATCGACAGCGGGTCGATCACCGCTGCCGCCGAACAGCTGGGCCAGACCACCTCCGGGGTCAGCCGCGCGCTGGGCCGGCTGGAAGAAAAGCTCGGCACCACCCTGCTCACGCGGACGACCCGTCGCCTTCAGCTGACCGAGGAGGGCGACGCTTTCCTGGCCCAGGCACGCGCGATCGTGGCCTCGGTGGAGGCGGCCGAAGAGCAGATCGCCGCACGCCGTGAGCGACCGGCCGGGCGCCTGCGCGTGGATGCGGCGATGCCGTTCGTCCTGCACGTGATCGCCCCGCTGGTGGCCAGCTACCGCGCGCGCTATCCCGAGGTGGCGCTGGAGCTCAACAGCAGCGAGCGCTACATCGATCTGCTGGAGCGGCGCACCGATGTGGCGATCCGGATCGGGCCGCTGGCCGATTCCACCCTGCACGCGCGGCCGCTGGCCCACAGCCGGCTGCGCGTGATGGCCAGCCCGGCATATCTGGCGCAGCACGGTACCCCGCGCGACGTGGCGGCGCTGGCGGGGCACACCCTGCTCGGCTTCAACGAGCCTGACTCGCTCAATCACTGGCCGCTGCCCGGGGCGACCGACGCGCTGCTGCACGTGCGCCCGGCGGTGGCGGTCTCCAGCGGCGAAACGCTGCGCCGGCTGGCGCTGGAAGGGGTCGGGATCGTCAGCCTGTCTGATTTCATGACCCACCGCGACCGCGAGGCCGGCGCCCTGGTGCAGGTGCTGCCGGATATCACCGTGGAGGTCCGCCAGCCGATCCACGCCGTGTACTACCGCAACACGGCGGTCTCGGCGCGGATCAGCTTCTTCCTCGATCACCTGGCGCAGGCCATGGTCGGCACGCCCTACGTCCGGTAGTGCCGGCCGCTGGCCGGCTCCCCCGCGACGCCCACTGCGTGCGGTTGCCGGCCAGCGGCCGGCACGACGGCTGCATTACGCCGCCCGCGCCAATCCGCCCATCGCACCGCGCCCGGCATCCAGCACGAACACATCCACCGCCGCGTTCAGGGCCAGCGCCTGGTCTTCCATGCTGCGCGCCGCCGCCGAAGCTTCTTCCACCAGCGCTGCGTTCTGCTGCGTGGTCTCGTCCATCTGCACCACGGTCTGGTTGACCTGCTCGATCCCGGCGGACTGTTCCTGCGAGGCGGCTGCGATGTCGGCCATGATGTCGGTGACGCGCTGCACACTGCCGACGATCTCGCCCATGGTCTGCCCGGCCTGCTGCACCAGTGCGGCGCCGCTGTCGACATCGGTGACGGATTGATCGATCAGCCCCTTGATCTCCTTGGCCGCGCTGGCCGAGCGCTGCGCCAGCGTGCGCACTTCGCTGGCGACCACCGCAAAGCCGCGGCCCTGCTCGCCGGCGCGCGCCGCTTCCACCGCAGCGTTGAGCGCAAGGATGTTCGTCTGGAACGCGATGCCGTCGATGACGGTGATGATCTCGGCGATCTGCCGCGACGAGGCCTGGATCGCCCCCATCGTGGTGACCACCTGGCCGACCACCTCACCGCCTTGCGAAGCGACCGAGGCGGCGTTGATCGAAAGCTGGTTGGCCTGGCGCGCATGCTCGGCGTTCTGGCGCACGGTGGAGGTGAGTTCCTCCATCGAGGCGGCGGTTTCTTCCAGGTTGGCGGCCTGCTGTTCGGTGCGGCGCGACAGGTCGCTGTTGCCCGCGGCGATCTCGCCGGCGGCGGTCTGGATCGACTGCGCGGCGTGCTTGATGTCGCCAACGATGGTGGTCAGCTGACCGGTGGTACGCGCCATGTCATCTCGCATGCGCGCGAACACCCCGTGGAAGTCGCCGTGCATGCGCGCGCTCAGATCACCTCCGGCGATCGCCTGCAGCACGCGCGACACTTCGCCCAGATCCTGCTCGGTGGTCTGCATCAGGCGGTTGAGGCCGCCGACCATCTCGCCGAAGTCGTGCTGGTAGCGTGCCTCATCGCCGCGCTGGCTGAAATCGCCCACGGCCGCTGCCGCCGCCAATCGTTTGATCTCGGCATTGATCGCACCGAGGTTGGCCTTGGCGGTATCCAGCGCCTGGGTGATCACCGCCTTCTCGCCGGGCAGGCGTTCCATGTCCACCGACAGATCACCGACCGCGTAGTGGCCCATGATCTCGATCGCCCGCAGCTTCACCTGGATGTGGTTGGCGACCAGGGTGTTGGTGTCGCGGACCATCTGCCCATAGCCGCCCGGGAATGCCGTGGCGTCCATGCGGTAGCTGATTTCACCGGCGTCGTGGCGCTGGGCCATCGTCGCCTGCGCGGCCAGCACGCCCTTCAGGGTCTGGGTAACCTCGCGCATCGCGGTGCCAAGGCGACCGATCTCATCGCCGCTGCGCACCACCACCACATGCTCCAGATCGCCGCGCGCCACCGCGCGGGCCGCGGCTTCGACCGCGACCACCGGGGCGATCACCGCGCGCCGCAGCCACAGGGTGAGCACGGCCAGCAGCACCAGCGCCGCCAGCGCCGTGACCATGGCCGAGGCGACCAGCGCGGCGCGTGCGCGCTCGGAGGTTGCACTGGTCTCGTACTCGGCCCGTTCGCTGGCGCGCGCCGCCAGGGCATCCAGCGTGGCGCCCACGGCGCGGTCGGCGCCGCGCACCAGCGCGTCGCCGGCCTGGGTGTCATAGCCACTGGCCGCGAACGCCTCCAGCGCGCCGCGGTAGCGGTCCTCCAATGCGCGGTGCTCGGCCAGGAACCGGTTGGCCAGCGTGCGTGTCTGTTCATCGCGGCTGGTCGCCAGCGTGCTGGCCAGGGCTTCAATGCGGCGTCCTTCCGCATCGAACGCCGCCAGGTGGCGCTCGCGCAGCGCTTCATCGGCGCCGCGGATCAACACGTTCTTCCACTCCTGCACCTGCAGCCGGAACTCGCGCTGCAGCAGCTCGGCCTGCGCTTTGCGGGCGACCTCGACCGGCACCTCGGCCGACAGGTTCCGCCAGGCCGACCCCAGCCCGGCCAGGGCCGCCAGCACGATGATGACCAGGCCGAGCGACAGCGCGCCCAGCAGTTTGAATTGAAGACTCAGGGCGCGTGGACGCGCCGGTGCGGAGGACGTCATGAGAGATCAAAAGTAAGGAAGGGCGATGCGGTATCGGTCTGCCGGAGAAGGCCTGAAGTGCGACGCCAATCACGGTTACCGTTCCATTAAACGTTGTGACGATGGCGTGTAGATGAAATTTGCTCGCATATGGAACAAAACAGGACTGGACGCGCTAGCGATATGTAACTATTGTAGTTACATGAAATCCAGTAACCAGTTTTCCGACGCGCTGCATGTGATGGCCCATCTGGTCGGCCAGGACGGCCCGCGCACCTCCGAGCAGCTCGCGACCTGCCTGCCCACCCACCCCGTGGTCATCCGTCGCCTGCTGTCCGCCCTGCACAAGGGCGGTCTGGTGACCACGGTGCGGGGCCACGGCGGCGGCAGCCAACTGGCGCGGGCACCGGCGCAGATCACCCTGCACGACGTGTATGTCGCCATCGGTGCGCCCCCCCTGCTGCACACCGGTGCGCGCGAGACCGGGCGCGGCTGCCCGGTGCAGCGCGTGGTCAACGAGGCGCTGGACGACAGTTACCGCCAGGCCCAGGCGCTGCTCGAGGCCCGCCTGCGTGACACCACCCTGGCCACGCTGGGCGAAGAATTCGCCCGCCACCTGGCCCACCACGCTGCAGGAGTTCCCCATGACGTTTGATGCGATTGTCGTCGGCGGCAGTTTCGCCGGCCTGTCCGCGGCCCTGATCCTGGCGCGTGCGCGCCGCGAGATCCTGGTGATCGACAGCGGCCTGCCGCGCAACCGCTTCGCCGCCCATTCCCAGGGCGTGCTGGGCCAGGATGGCATCGCCGGCGCCGAGCTGCTGCGCAACGCCAAGGCGCAGCTGTTGGACTACCCGACGGTGCGCTGGGTCAACGATACGGTCAGCACGGCCCAGACGACCGTGGATGGTTTCGTGGTCGGCACCGCCAACGGTGACACCTGGGCCACGCGCAAGCTGCTGCTGGCCACCGGCATCGCCGATGAACTGCCCGAACTGCCCGGCCTGGCCGAGCGCTGGGGCCACAGCGTGGTGCACTGCCCGTACTGCCATGGCTATGAAATCGGCGGCGGCGCGATCGGCCTGCTGGGCGGGCATGAGAAATCCGCCACGATGGCCGCGTTGCTCGCGGACTGGGGCAACGTCACCCTGTTCGCGCACGGCATGACAATGGCACCGGAGGAACTCGCCGCCCTGCAGCACCGCGGGGTCGGCATCGAGCACGAGGCGGTGATCGGTCTCGAAGGGGAGGCACCGGCGCTGAGCGCTGCCGTGCTCGCCGATGGCCGCCGGGTTGAACTGCGCGCGCTGTTCGTCACCGCGCGCCAGCATATGGCGACCCCCCTGGTGGAACAGCTGGGCTGCGTGCTGGAGGACAGCCCGGTCGGCGTGCTGGTCCAGGTCGACCCGGGCAAGCAGACCAGCGTGCCCGGCATCTATGCCGCGGGCGATGCAACGCTGGTCGGCAACATCAGCCTGGCCAGTGCCGAAGGCGTGCGCGCCGGCGTCAGCCTGCACCACGCGCTGGTCGCCGAGGACAGCCGGGCCAACCGATAAGGCGAGGGCGCTCGGCCGGGCCGGAAACCGAGCGCCCGCCCCACACGGAAACAGCCGCCCTGCGGCGGCTGTCCGTCATCCATGGCGGTGGGCTCAGGCCTGTTCGGCGCTCGCCGCATCCAGCTGCTGCACTTCCTGCGCCGACAGCGCGACCTTCGCGGCGGCCAGCACATCGTTCAACTGCTCGACACTGGTGGCGCTGACGATCGGCGCGGTGATGCCCGGGCGGGCGATCAACCAGGCGATCGCGATCTGCGACGGGCTCACGCCATGCGTGCTGGCGACGTCGTCCAGTGCGCCGAGGATGCGCAGGCCACGTGGATTGACGTACTTGTCCACCACGCTCTGGCCGCGCGCGCTGCTCTTGCCCGCATCGGCGGCACTGCGGTACTTGCCGCTGAGGAAGCCGCTGGCCAGCGAGTAGTAGCTGATCACGCCGAGCTGCGCTTCGCGCACTACCGCTTCCAGCCCGGCTTCATAACCGGCGCGGTCGTACAGGTTGTACTCCGGCTGCAGCGTCTCGTAGCGGGGCAGCTTGTAATCGGCCGAGACCTTCAAGGCATCGCGCAGGCGCTCGGCGCTGTAGTTGGACGCACCGATCGCGCGCACCTTGCCCTGTTCGATCAGGCGACCGAAAGCAGCCAGCGTGGATTCGAGCGGGGTGGATTCATCATCTTCGTGCGCCTGGTACAGATCGATCACGTCGGTCTGCAGGCGGCGCAGCGAATCCTCCACGGCGGCGGTGATGTTGTCGGCCGACAGGCCCGGGTGTTCGGACCACTTGGCCACCTTGGTCGCCAGCACCACCTTGTCGCGCTTGCCGCTGTGCTTGAACCAGCGGCCCAGGATGGTTTCCGACTCGCCGCCCTGGTTACCGGGCACCCACGCCGAATAGACATCGGCGGTATCGACCAGGT
The DNA here is from genome assembly GCF_030128875.1 of Stenotrophomonas sp. BIO128-Bstrain. Lineage (NCBI taxonomy): Bacteria > Pseudomonadati > Pseudomonadota > Gammaproteobacteria > Lysobacterales > Lysobacteraceae > Stenotrophomonas > Stenotrophomonas sp. BIO128-Bstrain. Next base: position 4,069,382 of record NZ_CP124620.1, read on the forward strand.
TGAAGCCGGCCTCGACGAAGGCATCGAGCAGGGCGAAGGAGGTCTTCTCGTCCGCACTCCAGCCGAAGACATTGCCGCCGAAGGCGATGGGGGCGACATGGAGGCCGGAACGACCGAGTTCGCGCGTAGCAGTCATGGGTGATGTTCTCCCTGGGAATCGTTTCCACAGGATACGGCCGGGGTGGTGACAGCGTTGCGGCAGCAGGCACAAAACAGTGTTCTGGATTGCTGCGTCGCACTAACGCTTTGTGAACACCTGTGCACGCTTGGCTGCTAGTCTCGCCGCATCCCGTTACCGGAAGCCCCGCCGATGAAAGCCCGTTCGTTGACCTGTGCCTGCCTGTTCACTGTCTCCACCCTGATGCTTGCCGCGCCCGCGATGGCCATCAAGCCCGCCGGCCCGAACGCGCAGGTCGCGATCACCCCGGCCGTGCAGAAGGCCGTGCAGGACAGCCGCCGCGATCCGGCCAACGTCAAGCGCGATGCCTACCGCCATCCAGCGCAGACCCTGTCGTTCTTCGGTGTCGCGCCGGGCCAGACCGTCATCGAGATCACCCCGGGCAACGGCTGGTACTCGGAAATCCTCGCGCCGCTGCTGCACGACAAGGGCCAGTACGTAGCCGCGGTGGTCGACCCGGCGGCCGTGCCGGAGGGGCGTGGCCGTGATTACCAGCAGCGCAGTCGCGAGGGCCTGGAAAAGAAGTTCGCCGCTGGCGCCAGCGTGTTCGGCAAGAGCCGTGTGGTGGCTTATGACCCGAAGGCCCCGGTGTTCGGTCCGGCCAACTCGGCCGATGTCGTGCTGACCTTCCGCAACGTGCACAACTGGCGCAGCAGCGGCCAGGCTGAAGGCATGTTCAAGGGCTTCTTCTCGGTGCTCAAGCCGGGCGGCGTGCTCGGCGTGGTGGAGCACCGCGCCAAGGCCGATGTGCCGGCCGACGACAAGACCGGTTATGTCGGCCAGCAGCAGGTGATCGCGATGGCCAAGGCCGCCGGTTTCGAACTGGCCGGCAGCAGCGAGATCAACACCAACCCGCGCGACACCAAGGATTATCCGAACGGCGTGTGGACGCTGCCGCCGACCAACCAGCATGACGCGGCAGATGAAACCAAGTATCAGGCGATCGGCGAAAGCGACCGCATGACGCTGCGCTTCGTGAAGCCGGGCAAGTAACACATCGCGCGCGGGCTATGGCCCGCGCGTTCCAGGGAAGGTAGAGGAAAGCACTTTTGAAGAAGCTGCTGTTGATCGCGTTGGCGGTGGTCACGCTGATCAAGATCGTTGATTTCGTGTTCTATGGCCGCAACGGCTATGACCTGATGGGGGCCGCCGGTTTCGGGCTCCTGCTCGCCGGTGCAGCCCTGGACGGGCGTCGCGCGTTCAATGCGCCCGCCACCGGGTCCCGGGCACGGCAAGCCCGCATCGCCACTGTCTGCGGCGTGGTGCTGGTGCTGGTCTACTTCCTGCTCAAAATGAAGATCATCGGATAACGTTCGCCGCGGATCGCGGCGTCGGCGTGGGGATGGGACAATGGACCACCCCACCGCCGCTGTCGCCCCGATGCTGATCGCCTTCAACAAACCGTTCAATGTGCTGTGCCAGTTCACCGACCGCAGCCAGCCGCCGCGCGCGACGCTGGCCGGCTTCGGTCTGCCACCGGCGGTGTATGCCGCCGGGCGGTTGGATTTCGACAGCGAAGGCCTGCTGCTGCTCACCGACGATGGCGGCCTGGCCCACCAGTTGACCGATCCGCGGCACAAGGCCGACAAGACCTACTGGGTGCAGGTGGAAGGCACGGTGACCGATGAGCAGGTCCAGGCGTTGCGCCGAGGCGTGCTGCTCAACGATGGCCCCACATTGCCGGCCGGTGTCGAGCGCTTGGAACCCGCACCTGAATTGTGGCCACGCACGCCGCCGGTCCGCTTCCGCAAGACGGTGCCCGATGCGTGGCTGGCGATCACGCTGCGCGAGGGCCGTAACCGGCAGGTGCGGCGGATGACCGCAGCGGTCGGCCTGCCGACGCTGCGCCTGGTCCGGGTTTCCATGGGCGCGCATGCGATCGGCGATCTGCAACCCGGGCAATGGCGGGAGGTCGGACAATAAAAAACCGCCGGCTGAGGCCGGCGGTTTCCATGCGGATCCGGTGAAGCGTCAGCCGATCAGGCGTCGCTGCCGATATCGCTGGTTTCATCCACCACGGTGTCGTTGCGGCGGTTGCGGGCGCTGATGCGCTGCGCCTGGCCGTTCACCACGCCGCCGTTGGCGAGCTTCTTCTTCTGCTGCTTGCGGTACAGCGCGTAGCCCAGCAGGCCGACGCCGACAGCGGCGGCGGCGATGGTCACGGCCGGATTGCGGCGCACCACCTTGGCGGCGACCTTGCTGCCGGTCTTGACTGCGCCCAGCGCGGCGCCGGTCTTGATCCAGTCGGTAGCCTGCGGGCCGAAGTGGCGCAGGTTGCTTCCGGCATGCTTGAGGCCGTCACCAGCGGTGCTGGCGATGTCCAGGGCGCGCTCGAGGGCGCGGTCGGTAATCACGGTCAATCTGCTCATGGGGGGTCCTTTGCCTCGGTTCTGATCCAGTGTCGCGCGATGGCCGTGTACGCGGTGTTATCCACCGGCGACGGCCAGGTCATGACTGTAGCGGCTCGGTGCAGCGTGGTCAGCGGGGCGTGTGGTGCCGGTCAGGTAGCAGCCATGAATGGGGGCAACGCGATGGCGGCGGAGGCGCGCTCACGTCCCGCGGGGCTTGGCCCGGTGCGTGGCCGTGGCCGTCCACGGATCATCCGGCCACGGATGCTTGGGATAGCGGCCCTTCATTTCCTTCTTCACTTCGGCATAGGTGTTCGCCCAGAAATTGCGCAGGTCCTGGGTGACCTGCAGCGGCCGGCCGCCTGGGGAAAGCAGATGCAGCGTCAGTGGGATGCGGCCATCTGCGATGCGCGGGGTGTCGCTCAGGCCGAACAGTTCCTGCAGCTTGACCGCCAGCACCGGTGCCTGCGGCGTGACGCCATCGGCATCGAGCGCATAATGGATCGGGCGCTCCATCCCGGAAGGCACGGTGATGCGCACCGGGGCATGGCGATCGATCAGCTGGCGTTGCGCCCACGGCAGCGGTGATTTCAGCGCTTCACCCAAGGTGGATTCGTCGAGCGCGTCCAGGCGGGTCCTGCCGTTGAATGCGGGGGTCAGCCAGGTCGGCAGCGTCGCCAACAGCGCTGCGTCGGAGACATCCGGCAGTTCCAGCTCCGGCATCCATGCCCGCACCGCCAGTACACGTGCCTGCCACTGGCGCAGCCCCTCGGTCCACGGCAACGCATCCAGCCCAAGTTCGGCAACCGCTTCAGTCAGTGCCTGCGCGGCGTGTGCAGGATCCACGCGGCCGGCCGAGCGGCTGTCCAGCACGATGCGGTCGAAGCGGGTTTCCCGTCGCGCGACCAAGGCACGCTTTTCACCATCCCAGCGCACCACGTCTTCCTGTTTGAAGCGATCGGGAAAATCACGGCGCAGGCGGTTCTCGTCCACCGGCGCGGCGCGCAGCAGCAACGCGTCGCGTGCCTCGTAACGCAGCTCCACCGCGACCAGCCACGGCTCGCCACGCAGATCGCTGGGATCGAACAGGCGCGCGCTGCGGCCATTGGCCAGCAGATAGCGTAGCGGATCGGTCGGATGGCGGGCAGCGATCCGGTCCGGAAATGCATGGGCGAGCAGGTCACCGAGTTGATGCGCTTCGACTGAGGAAGGAGGCGCGGCATCACAGCGCAGGCGTCGCCGCCATTGTTTGCTGGCGGCATCGATGGTCGCCAGGCCGCCGCGGTTGGCATCGGGTGGCACGCGCCCCTGGCGGAACGCCGCCAGCGCACGCCACCGCGCGGCGAGTGCATCACCCCCTTGCCGCAGCGGATCGCGCGCTTCCACCAGCGCGGCCAGATCGCAGGCCAGGGCCTGTTCCACACCGGCACCTGCCGCCATCAGCATCGCCGCCAGCCGTGGATGCGTACCGAGGGTCAGCATGCGCCGGCCCAGCGGGGTCAGCGTGCCACTGTCGCTGAGCGCGCCCAGGCGCTGCAGCAGTTCACGGGCGGCGGCCAAGGCACCGGCCGGCGGTGCATCCACGAAGCGCAGGTCGTCACTGCCCCACGCGGCCAGCTCCAGCGCCAGCGAGGCCAGTTCCACCTGCGCGATCTCTGGCCGGCGCTGTGCCTCCAACCGCTGCGACTGCGGCCACAACCGCCACGCCCAGCCCTCGGCCACACGGCCTGCGCGGCCGGCACGCTGGTCCGCCGAGGCCTGCGCGATGTTCACCACGTCCAGGCGCGCAAAGCCGCTGTTGGGGTCGTAGCGCGGCTCGCGTGCGAGACCGGCATCGATCACCACGCGCACGCCGGGCAGGGTCACCGAGGATTCGGCCACGTTGGTCGCCAGTACCACCCGGCGGCGACCGCCCGGGTCAGGCTGCAGGACCTGCGATTGCTGGTCCACCGGCAGCTCGCCGTGCAGCGGCAGCACCTGCACGGCGGGGTCGAGCACGGCCTGCAGCGCGGTCTGCACGCGCGTGATCTCGCGCTGGCCAGGCAGGAACACCAGCACGTCGCCAGGATGCTCGGCCAGGGCCTGCTCCACCGCGCGCCGTGCCTGCGGCTCCAGCGCCTCGTCGCGACGTGCGGGGAAATGCGCAACCGTCACCGGGAAGCTGCGGCCTTCGCTGCTCAGGCGCGGCGCATCCAGCAACTGCGCCAGCCGCTCGCCATCCAGCGTGGCCGACATCACCACGATGCGCAGGTCCTCGCGCAGCTGCGACTGCACATCCAGCGCCAGTGCCAGGCCGAGATCGGCGGCCAGATGCCGCTCGTGGAATTCATCGAACAGCAGCGCCCCCACGCCCTCCAGCAGCGGGTCGTCCTGCAGCAACCGGGTCAGGATGCCTTCGGTCACCACCTCGATCCGGGTCCGCGCGGAGATCCTGCTCTCGAAACGGATGCGATAGCCGACGGTCTCTCCGACATCTTCGCCGCGTTGCCGCGCCATGAACTGCGCGGCGCTGCGCGCGGCCACGCGACGCGGCTCCAGCATGATGATCTTCCGGCCTTCCAGCCACGGTGCATCCAGCAGCGCCAACGGCACCTGGGTGGTCTTGCCGGCGCCGGGCGGTGCTTCCAGCACCAGCCGGGGGCCGTGCTCCAGCGTGGTCAGGATCTGCGGCAGCAGTGTGGAAATCGGGAACATCGGGGTGGTCATGCGGCAAGGATACGGGGCCCAGGCAGGAGCGGCGAGACGCGCGCGCCGGGGCATTGCGGGGGAGCACGGTAGAATGCCCGGGGTCACCCGTCCTGTAGCCCCACATGCAACTGATCGATATCGGCGCCAACCTCACCCATGACTCTTTCGATCGCGACCGCGACGCCGTGCTGGCGCGTGCGCGCGAGGCCGGGGTGGTGCAGATGGTGATCACCGGGGCCAGCCGCGAGCATTCGCCGATGGCGCTGGAGCTGGCCCGCCAGCACCCGGGGTTCCTGTACGCGACCGCTGGCGTGCATCCGCACCATGCGGTGGAATACACCGACGAGTGCGACGCGGAAATGCGCGCGCTGCACGCGCATGCCGAGGTGGTGGCGGTAGGTGAGTGCGGGCTGGATTACTTCCGCGATTTCTCGCCGCGCCCGGCGCAGCACCGCGCCTTCGAGCGCCAGCTGCAGCTCGCCGCCGAAAACGGCAAGCCGCTGTTCCTGCACCAGCGCGACGCGCATGCCGATTTCATGGCGCAGATGAAGAATTTCGAGGGCAAGCTCGCCCCGGCAGTGGTGCACTGCTTCACCGGCGAGCGCCAGGAACTGTTCGATTACCTGGACCAGGACTGGTACATCGGCATCACCGGCTGGTTGTGCGATGAACGCCGTGGCGGCCACCTGCGCGAGCTGGTCAAGCATATCCCGGCCGACCGCCTGATGATCGAGACCGACGCGCCCTACCTGCTGCCGCGCACGCTCAAGCCACTGCCGAAAGACCGTCGCAACGAGCCGATGTTCCTCTCGCACATCGTCGAGGAGCTGGCGCGCGACCGCGGGGAGGACGTGGAGATCACGGCCGCCCACGCGACGGCGGCTACGCGCACGTTCTTCCGGCTCCCTGACGCGGCTTGAGAAGGTAGGTACCGACCGTTGGTCGGTACGCGTGTCAGACCCCGCATTGGTACGCCGCACCCACGACCGACGGTCGTGGGCTAGCGCAGGGCAGGGCGACCGTCGCCGTGGGCCCACGCATCGTCCAGTCCTTCGCGGTACGTGGTGAAGCGTGGCTGCCACTGCAATGCCGCGCGCGTGACGCGGCCGTCGATGCGCTTGTTGCTGGCGTAGAAGCGGCGCAGTGAGGCGGCCACCTCGGGTGCGTCCCACGCCTGCACGACGGGCAGCGGCAGTCCACTCAGCGCCGCGGCGTAGGCCGCCACGTCCTGTGGCGGCGCCGGTTCGTCATCGCTCAGCAGATGCAGCGCATCGCGTGCAGGCCGCTGCATCGCAGCCTGCACGCCGCTGGCCAGGTCCGCCACGTGCAGCCGGTTGAATACCAGCCCCGGCCGCACCACCTGCCTCGCCTTGCCCTGCGCCAACTGCACCAGCGCATTGCGCCCGCGCCCATACAGGCCCGGCAGCCGGAACACCGCCGAGGCAATGCCACGCGCCTGCGCGAATGCCTGCCACTGCTGTTCCGCGCGCAGGCGCTTCAGGGCGGTCTCATCGGTCGCATCGGCGGCAGACGTCTCGTTGACCCAACCGCCTTCGCGGTCGGCGTAGACCGCGGTGGAGGAGAGATAGCCGACCCAGCGCAGTGCAGGGCTGTCGCCCAGCGCATCGATGAGCAGGCGCAAGGCCGGGTCGCCGTCTGCATCCGGTGGCACGGAGCAGACGATGGCCTCGGCCGTGCGGATCGCCTCGCGCAGGCCCGCGCTGATCGGTTCGCCTGCAACCAGACGGTGGCGGAGCAGCCCATCCGCCGGCGCACTGGCGGGATCGCGTACGGTGCCGCTGCAGGCCACCCCGTTCGAGTGCAGCAGCGCGGCCAGATGCCGGGCGCTATAGCCCAGGCCCAGCACCAGCACATGGGACGGCAGCGCGGCAGGCATGGCGCTCAGGCGCTGCGCTGCTGCTGGTAGGCCTGCAGGTGCGCATAGGCCACGGCCAGCAGCGGTGCGGCCTGGCCGGCCGCCCGTGCCCGTACCAGCATGTCGCCGACGATATGCTCGGCCTCGACCTGTTGGCCGGCCTCCAGATCGCGCAGCATCGACGCCTTCAACGCCGAGCCGGACTGGGTGGTCGCGGCCAGCGCGATCTCCCGCGCCTTGGCCGGGATCGGCTCGCCGGCCGCCTCGGCCACCGCCAGGCACTCCTCGTACAGGCCCCGCACGATCGCCGCACCGTCATCGGTGGCCACGATCGTGCCGACATCGGCGCGCATCAGGCAGGTCGCCGCCGCCAGCGTGGTCAGGAAGGTGTATTTGATCCACTGCTCCTGCCCGATCGCATCGGTGGCGACGTGGTCCACGCCCGCCTGCACGCAGGCCGCCGCCAGCGCCAGCACGCGCGCGCTGCTGCCGGTGCCGTCGCGCTCGCCGAAGGTCAGCTTGGCCGCCGGCGCCAGATGCACCACCGCGCCGTCGCTGGCCTTGGTCGCGCTGATGAAGCACAGCCCGCCCAGCACTGCGTCGCGGCCGAAGCGTGCGTCGAGATCGGCGTAATGCCGCAGCCCGTTGAGGATCGGCAGCACCGTGGTACGCGGGCCCATCGCCGGGGCGATCGCCTCGATCGAGCTGGCCAGGTCGTAGGCCTTGCAGCTCAGGATCACCAGGTCGAAGGGCTCAGCGCTCGCCAGCGCAGGCAGCGCCTCGGCGGTGACGTGCTTGACCGGGAAGGTTGCATCGCCCAGCGGGCTGCGGATCACCAGCCCTTCGCCCGCCAGCTGGGCCGCACGCGCCGGGCGCACCAGGAAGGTCACGTCCACGCCGGCCTGGGCCAGGCGACCACCGAAGTACCCGCCGGTCCCGCCGGCGCCGAGGATCAGGATACGCATCAGCTCCGCATCCCCACGCCCCGCTTCAGCAGCCACAGCGCCAGCGCCGTCAGCGCCACCACGAAGCCGATCATCAGCGCATAGGCCACCCACAGCGGCACATCGCTGGTGCCCAGCAGGCCGTAGCGGAACGCGTTGACCATGTAGAAGATCGGATTGGCATGCGTGGCCGCTTCGGCCCAGGTCGGCAGCAGCTTCACCGAATAGAACACGCCGCCCAGGTAGGTCAGCGGGGTCAGGATGAAGGTCGGCACGATCGCCACGTCATCGAACTTCTTGGCGTACACCGCGTTGATGAAGCCGGCCAGTGAGAAGATCGTCGCGCCCAGCAGCACCGTGGTCAGCGTCACCAGCGGATGCGGAATGCGCACCGGGGTGAAGAACATGGCGATGATCAACACGATCACGCCGACCATCAGGCCACGCAGCACCGCGCCTGACACATAGCCCCACAGGATCACCCAGTTGGGCATCGGGCTGACCAGCAGCTCTTCCACGTGGCGGCCGAACTTGGCGCCGAAGAACGACGAGCTGATGTTGCCGTAGCTGTTCTGGATCACGCTCATCATCACCAGGCCCGGCACGATGAACTGCATGTAGCTGTAGCCGCCCATCTCGCCCACGCGCGAGCCGATCAGGCCGCCGAAGATCAGGAAGTACAGGGTCATGGTGATCGCCGGCGGCACCAGGGTCTGGCCCCAGATGCGCAGGATGCGCGCCACTTCGCGGCGCACGATGGTCATCAGTGCGATGCGGTTGCGCTGGCCGTCGGTCAGGACCGGGGTCGGGGTGCTGCTCATGCCACGTTCTCCTGGTTGCCGGTGAGGCGCACGAACAGCTCCTCCAGGCGGTTGCTCTTGGTGCGCATCGAACGCACGCGGATACCGGCGGCGTTCAAGGCGTCAAACACACGGTTGAGGTCCATTGCGCGCGGCATGTCCACGTCCAGCGTGTGGCTGTCGGTGGCGATCAGGATCGCGCCTTCGATCTCCGGCAGCTGGGCCGGCAGGCTGCCGTCGATGTCGAACAGGAAGCCCTCCACGTCCAGCTTGGCCAGCAGTTCGCGCATCGGGCCCTGGGTGACGATCTGGCCGTGGTTGATGATGGCCAGGTTCCGGCACAGGTGCTCGGCTTCTTCCAGGTAATGCGTGGTGAGGATGATCGTGGTGCCGGCGGCGTTGATCTCCTTGAGCACCCGCCACATGTCGCGGCGGATCTCGATGTCCACCCCGGCGGTCGGTTCATCCAGGATCAGCAGCCGCGGGCGGGTCATCATCGCGCGGGCGATCATCAGGCGGCGCTTCATGCCCCCGGACAGGGTGCGGCTCATCACCTGCGCCTTGTCCCACAGGTGGGCGCGCTTGAGCTCCTCTTCGGCCATCTTCTCGGCCTCGGCACGGGCCACGCCATAGAAGCCGGCGTAGTTGACCAGGATGTCGAAGGGCTTTTCGAACAGGTTGAAGTTGATTTCCTGGGGGACCAGGCCGATCAGGCGCATGGTGGCGCTGCGGTGGCGCACCAGGTCGCTGCCGAAGACCTCGACCTGGCCTTCGCTGAGGTTCACCAGCGAGCTGATGATGCCGATCAGGGTCGACTTGCCGGCGCCGTTGGGGCCGAGCAGGGCGAAGAAGTCGCCCGGGGCCACGTCCAGCGAGACGCCCTTCAGCGCCTGGGTGCCGTTGTCATAGGTTTTGCGGAGGTCACGCACCCGCAGGGCGGGCACGGCGGTGGGCGCGGAAGTGTTCTGGGAAGCCAAGCTCTTGCCTTCGCGCCTATGGGCTGGCGCTGGATAGGGGCGGGGAGCGGCTATTATAGAAGACCCCGAGGGCTTGCCCCGGCTACACACTGTCCCGAAAAGTCGTGCCTGCTCAATTCCCCCTCAAACTGGTCGACCGGCGCATGCTGGCCCCGACCGTCGGCCATTACCAGTTCCTGCGTGATGACGGCCAGCCGCTGGATTTCCAGCCCGGTCAGTTCATCCAGGTCCATTTCGAGTACGCCGACGGCACCGCTACCAAGCGCAGCTATTCGCTGGCGACCATTCATGATCACGCCCTCGGCGCGGGCGATGCGGTCGATATCGCGGTCAGCTTCGTCCCTGGCGGCGCCGCCACCTCCCTCTTCGAGGGCCTGGACATCGGCGGCCACGTCAGCGCCAGCGGTCCGTTCGGCCGGTTCTGCCTGCAGCCGGGCGACCACAACGCCCGCTACCTGCTGATCGCCACCGGCACCGGGGTCACCCCGTACCGCTCGATGCTGCCGCTGCTGGCCACCGCCATGGCCGAGCGTGGCGTGGAGGTGGTCCTGCTGCAGGGTGCCCGCACGCCGGCCGAACTGCTCTACAGCGAGGACTTCTATGCCTTCGCGGCCGCCCACCCGGGTTTCCGCTACGTGCCGTGCCTGTCCCGCGAGCTGCCGGAGAACCCGCATCCGGACGTGCGCCACGGCTACGTGCAGCAGCATCTGGCCGAGTTCGCCCCGAGCGCGGCCACCGACATCGCCTACCTGTGCGGCAACCCGGACATGGTCGATGCGACCTTCGAGACGTTGAAAGAGGCCGGCCTGCCCACGCCGCAGGTGCGCCGCGAGAAGTACGTCAGCAGCAAATGACCGCGCCCGGCGGCTGCACCGCATGGCGCGGCCGCCCAGCGCTGCCCGGGATGAAGGCCGCGCCCTCACCCCGGGTGCCGTCATGGCTCAGTACGGAATCCAGGCATCGCGCCAGGCCGAGCCGGTGCCCGGGCGGTACGCGTGCGCATTGATGTTGCACCAGGCGCCTTCCGGGAACGGGCGGCAGGCATAGAGCTTGCCATCGGTGCCCTTGACCACGGTCTGGCCCGGCACGTAGCTGCCGATGCCGGCCGGATAGACATGGTCGTAGTCACCGACCGGCGGCGGATCGATGTTCGGCAGGCGCACGTCAAGCTGATGGCTCAACCCGCGCTGCAGGTACACGCGGTTGGCGGTGGCCGAGGCGACCGGGGTGATGACCCCGTTGCGCATCACACCGATCCGGGCCCGGCTGGCGCTGGCGTTGACCCGGCGGGCCAGCTGCAGCGGCCACTGCGCTGCCGAGGTCTGGCCGGCGGCCAGGGTGGTCTTGATGCGCTCGGCATCGCTGCCGTTGGCCTTGAACACGCGCAGTTCCAGTTCGCTGCCAACCGGCAGGTCCCCCCGGGCGGTCAATGCGCCGGCATCCAGCCAGACCGGCGGGGTGCCGCTGCCGCCGCCCTCGAACTTCACGTCCATGCAGGTGTAGAAGGCTTCGGCCGAATCCGAGCGCTGCCACGTGTTGTAGATGATGTGCGGACCGGTGCGCTTGGGCAGCGGGCAGTCCAGCTTGTAGGTGCCATCGGCCGACAACGGCGTATTGCCCAGGGTGCAGAACGCTTCCAGGTCGCCCCAGCGCAGCGCGGTGCCCGGCTGCCAACCCTCGCGGGTGACGTAGAACTTCCACTCGCGGGTAGCGTGCGGGGCCGGTGCCTTGAACTCGAAGGTGTAGCGGCCGTTGGCGTCGCCGTGGATCGGGGTGGCCTGCCAGTCGTCGCGGGCCAGGTCCAGGCCGCGGAAGGTCGGGTTGTTGCCGCTGCACAGCTTGCCATCGGGCACCACGGCCTGGTGGTTGCCGTTGGCGGCGGCCTGGTTGATACCCATCCAGTCGTAGAACGGCTGCGGGCCGGCAACCGCCTTGGCCGCGGCGCAGGCCGGGTTGGTCGGGTTCTCGGGATTGCCCTGGAAACAGGTATAGACGCGGCTCTGCGGGGTGACCATGGTGCCGTGCGCCAGCGCGGCGCTGGAGACGGTCAGGCCACCGAGTGCGAGCGACAGCGCCAGCAGCACGTGGGGATGACGAGGGTGGTGGGACATGTGGTTTCCATCAAAGAAGGGCAGGCGTGCTCCGACCCGCGGCAGCGCGGGCGCGTGGCCACGGTGCCCGGGGGCGGTCGAAAGCAGTCGAGTCAGTCTCCGGGCGCGAAGGGCGGACCGGAATGCAACGAATCTGAAAATTCGCGGGCATCTGCGCGCTGCGTCCGGCAGATCGCCGCGCGCCTGCACCACCGCGTGTGTGCCCGGGCAGCGCCACGGCGCGGCGGGCGGTAAGATGCGCCGCGCCCCGCTTCCGCCTGGCTGACACGATGCCCCTGGATTTCCCCACCATCGCCGTGCTCGGCTTCCTGTTGTGCCTGGGCATCGCGATGGGTTTCTCGTTGCTGCTGCTGGTGCTGCGTCGGCAGCCTGCGCTTCGGCTGTGGACGGCCAGCCTGTGGATGCTGTCGGTCAGCCTGACCCTGGTCGCGCTGCGGCCGTACCTGCCCCAGGTCGCCGGCATCCTCTCGGGCAATGTTGCGGTGGCGCTGTCCGGCGTACTGATGCTGTATGGCGTAGCGCGCCATCTTGGTCATCGCCTGCCGGCGTGGCAGCCCGTGGCGTTGGCGGCCACCTACCTCGGCGCCATCGCTTTTTTCCTGGTGGTCCATCCCAGCCTGGTCATCCGGCTGCATGTGTTCAGCGTGTTCGCGGTGCTGCTCAATGGCTGGATGACGTGGCTGCTGCTGCGGCATGCACCGCCGGCGCAGCGCACCAGTTGCCGGCTGGCGGCGGCGGTGTTCGCCGCGCAGACCCTGTTGTATCTGGTGCGTCTGTTCCTGCCGGTGGCGCCGGATGCAGGCGAGGACATCATGCGCGCGGGGTCGCCGGTGTTTGCGACCTATCTGGTCGGGCTGATCCTGGAGCTGGCGCGCTGCTTCGCACTGGTGCTGCTGCTGGTGGAGCGCATGCTGGTCGACCTGCAGCGACTGGCGCGCACCGACGTGCTGACCGGCCTGCTCAACCGTGGGGCGGTGCTGGCCGACGGCGCCACCCTGCTGCACCTCAGTCGCCGCCCGGCCCGGCCGCTGGCCTTGCTGCTGCTGGACGTGGACCACTTCAAACAGATCAACGACCGCTGGGGCCATCTGGCCGGCGATGCGGTGCTGCGCCATGTCGCCGACGTACTGAGCGCCTGTGTCGCCGATCGCGAGCATCTGCTGGGCCGCTATGGCGGGGAAGAGTTCGTCCTGCTGCTGCCGGGGGCCGATCAGGCCCAGGCGCGGCAGTGCGCCGATCGCCTGCGCCAGGCGCTGCGTGAGTCGCCCGCGCGGCTCGACGGCGTGCCGGTGCCGGTGACGGCGAGCATCGGCCTGGCGATCGATCAGGGCACAGGCGACATGGCGCGCCTGCTCGGTGAAGCCGATGCCGCGCTGTACCGGGCCAAGGCCGACGGCCGCGACCGCACCATGAGCGCGGTGGCCTTGACGGTGCAGTGAGGTGTACGGCGACGCCGCCGCCTTCCCCGGCACGGGGCCAGCCGTGTAAGTTGGGTCACATCGGCCACGCCCACGCGTCGTGGTGGCATGATCTTCAACAAGGGGAAGTACGGAAGATGTCTACACACCACCTGAGGCTGGCCGGTGCGCTGGTCGCCGCCCTGTGTGCCGGCTGTGCGCCCGTACCGGACGATGCATCCGGCGCCGCCGCCGCTCAACGCCTGTACGGCACGCTCGCGTTCCAGCCCTGCACCCTGACCAGCGCGCAGGCCAGCGCGAACGTGGAGGCACAGTGCGCCACGCTCCAGGTGCCGGAAAATCCGGCCGAACCCGACGGTCGCAGAATCGGCTTGAACATCGCCTGGCTGGAGGCCGGCAATGACGGCGCCGGCAAGGCCGATCCGGTGTTCTTCCTCGCCGGTGGCCCCGGCCAGGCCGCGACCGAGGTCGCCGCACCGGTGAACATGGCGCTGCGCGATGTGCGCAAGCAGCGCGACATCTTCCTGATCGATCAGCGCGGCACCGGCAAATCCAATCCGCTCACCTGCCTGGATGCGCAGGGCAAGGAGCTGCCGCTGGACGAGAACGCCGCGCCGAGCGCGGGCCTGATCGAAGACTATGCCCGTCGCTGCGCGCAGTCGTTGACCGGCCGCGCCGACACCCGGTTCTACACCACCACCGAGGCCATCGGCGACCTGGATACGGTGCGCAAGGCGCTGGGCGTGGACAAGATCAACATGATCGGCGGCTCCTACGGCACGCGCGTGGCGCAGCAGTACGCCGCGCATTATCCGCAGCACACCCGCACCGTCGTGATCGATGGCGTGGTGCCGAACGACCTGGTGGTCGGCGGCGATTTCGCCAACACCTTCGAAGATGCGATCACCCTGCAGTCGGCACAGTGCCGCCAGGATCCGATCTGCGCCCAGCGCTTCCCGGTCGATACCCGCACCCAGCTGCGCAACGTCATGGCCACGCTGGCCAAGGCGCCGGTGGAGGTCGAGTACCGCAATCCGGGCACCGGCCAGGCCGAACGCGATGTATTGACCGCCGATTCGGTGACCGGACTGGCCTTCATGTTCTCGTACATGCCGGAACTGTCATCGCTGCTGCCGGTGATGCTCGATGAGGCCGCGCAGGGTCGCTATGCGCCGCTGATGTCGTTGAGCAAGATGGCCAGCCGCACGCTGGGCGTGCAGATGAACCGTGGCATGCAATGGTCGGTGCTGTGCGCCGAGGATGCCGACCGCTATCAGGAAAGTGCGCAGGGTGACCGCGTGCTGGGCCCGGAAGTGGCGCGCATGTTCTTCGCGGCGTGCCCGGCGTGGAACGCCGGTTCGCGGCCGAAGGATTTCACCACGCCGTTCGCTTCGTCGCTGCCGGTGCTGCTGCTGTCGGGCCAGTTCGATCCGGTCACGCCGCCGCGCTATGCCGAGCAGGTCGTCAAGCAGCTGCCGAACGGGCGACACCTGCTGGCCAAGGGTCAGGGCCACGGCACGATCAACGCCGGCTGCATGCCGCGCATCCTCGGTCAGTTCATCGATACCGCCGATGCCAAGTCGCTCGATGCCACCTGCCTGGACACCCTCAGCCCGGTGCCGGCGTTCACCTCGTTCAACGGATGGGCCCCATGAACCGTTCCTCCCACCGCACCGGGGAGGTGCGCGCATGATCGTCGCCGAGAACCTGCATAAAGCGTTCAAGACCAAGACCGGCCTGATCCACGCCGTCCAGAACGTCGGTTTCCAGGCCGAAGATGGCCGCATCACCGGGCTGCTCGGGCCGAACGGTGCCGGCAAGACCACCACCATGCGCATGCTGTACACGCTGATGAAGCCCGACCAGGGTCGCGTGCTGGTGGATGGCATCGACGCGGCGGTGGACCCGATCGCCGTGCGCCGCCAGTTGGCGGTGCTCCCCGATGCCCGTGGGGTCTACAAGCGCCTGACCGCGCGCGAGAACATCGCCTACTTCGGCCAGCTGCACGGCCTGAGTGCCGCGCGGATCCGCGAGCGCACCAAGGTGTTGTCCACGGCGCTGGAGATGGAGGACATCCTCGACCGCCAGACCGAAGGGTTCTCGCAGGGCCAGCGTACCAAGACCGCGATCGCCCGCGCCCTGGTGCACGACCCGCGCAACGTGATCCTGGATGAGCCCACCAACGGGCTGGACGTGATGACCACGCGCGCGCTGCGCGGCTTCCTGCGCGGGCTGCGCGACGAGGGGCGCTGCGTGATCTTCTCCAGCCACATCATGCAGGAGGTGGCCGCACTGTGTGACCACGTGGTGATCATCGCGCAGGGCACGGTGATGGCCGCCGGCAGCGCCGATGAGCTGCGCGCACAGACCGGGGAAAGCAACCTGGAAGATGCCTTCGTCAAGGCGATCGGTACCGAAGAAGGATTGCACGCATGAGTTCGTTCGCCACGCTGTTGACCGTGATGCGCAAGGAACTGCGCGATCTCTCCCGCGACCGCCGCACCCTCGCGCTGACCCTGCTGCTGGGACCGCTGCTGTATCCCGTGCTGATTCTCGGCATGAGCAAGCTGGCCGAAAGCCGGGTCAAGACGCAGATCGAGCAGCCGCTGGAAATACCGATGATCGGCGGCGAGCATGCCCCCAATCTGGTGCGTTTCCTGGCATCGCAGGGTCTCAATGCGACCGAGGCACCGAAGGACCTCACCGAAGCGATCCGAAGCCAGCGCATTGATGTGGCGCTGCGCATCAGCCCGGAATTCGGCAAGGACTGGGCCGACGGCCGCCCGGCGCTGGTGGAGATCATCAAGGACAGCACCCGCCGCGCTGCCGATATTCCCAGCAGCCGTCTGGAAGCGGCCTTGGGTGGCTACAGCCAGCAGGTCGGTGCTCTGCGCCTGCTGGCGCGCGGGATCGATGCACAGGTAGCGCGCCCGCTGGACGTCGCCGCGCAGGACCTGGCGACCGCCGAAGCCAAGCGCGGGATGATGCTCTCGGTGCTGTTGCCGATCCTGCTCACCATCACCTCGTTCCTGGGCGGTGCCTACCTGGTGATGGATACCACGGCCGGCGAACGTGAGCGGCAATCGCTGGAGCCGCTGCTCGCCACCCCCGCACCGCGCAGCGCGATCGTCAGCGGCAAGATCGCTGCGGCCTGTGCCGTGGGTGTCGCATCGCTGCTGCTGACCCTGGCGGCCTTCAAGATCAGCGCGCAGCTGTCCTCCGGCGGGGTAGGCCGGCAGCTCAACATGGGCTTCCTGCCGATGCTGCAGATGCTGCTGATCATGCTGCCGATGCTGTTCATCGGCACCTCGCTGCTGACCTTCCTGTCGGCGGCGGCCAAGAGCATGAAGGAAGCCCAGAGCCACATGACCTGGCTGATGCTGCTGCCGATGCTGCCGGGTTACGCGCTGATGGTGTACCCGATCAAGAGTGAGCTGTGGCAGTTCGCGGTGCCGTTCCTGGCGCAGAACCAGATGCTGCTCAAGATCATCCGCCACGAAACGATCAGCGCGCAGATGTGGGCGGTGTACCTGGGCGCGGGCTTCGGTCTGGCGGCGCTGTTCTGGTATGCCGCGGTGCGTCGCTACCATCAGGAACGGTTGGCGATTTCGGGCTGACGGCAGGCGGGCAGGACGCCGAAAGGCGTTCTGCCTAGCGACCGACGAGCGCGAGGCGCGGTAGGGAAGGGCACTCCGGGAGATGAAAGCAATGCTCCCTGAGGGGCGGTCCAATAGCGGTTCATCCAACGTCATGCTGCGATGAACCGCTTCCCTGCACGAAGAGGAGCGCGGGGCTCCGCTCAGGGGTCAGGACGTTCCGCTCGATCCGGCGAGACAAAATAGATCCAACAGGCCATCAGGCAGGCCGTGGCGGAGAACGCCATGACCGAGACGTAGCTCCAGCGGATGGAAATGTACGGCGCTGCCGCACCCAGCAGAAGATAGGTCGCCAGGATCAACACGCTGGAGGCGGCATTTCCGGCTGCTTGAACACGCCCCTGCATGGCGGGGTCGGTCAGCTCCTGGGCAGCCGTTGTCACCACCGGCCAGGTGGCCAGTCCACCCCCGATGAGGAAGTACAGGAGCAGGGCACTGACGAAGGACTCCGCCATCGCGAACAGCGCAAAACAGATGGTCATCGCCAACGTGGCCATGACCAGTGCCGGACCGTAGCCCCAACGTTGCGCCGAGGCCGGAAGAATCAACGCGCCCACCACAACGCCCAGGGACAGTGCCGCTTCGATGGCACCAAACTCGCCGGCGCTGAGATTCAGGACCACCTTGGCGAAGGGGGCCAGCAGAATGCTCGTCGTCATCAACGTGACGTACATCAGCGCCTGCACGCTGTACATGAGCAGCAGGCGACGATGGCTGAGGAGATAGCGCAGCCCCTGCACAAATGCGGCGTGCCGCGTCACGTCACGGGTCGGGCTGATCCCGGCGTCATCGCCCAGCCTGACGCCGATCAGGCACATCAACGCCAATCCAAAGAGGCCCGCAGTCACCACCAGCACCACGGGAAGCGGCGCCAGCATCAGCAGCGCTCCGCTGACCGGCATGCCGATGATGAAGCCGATTTCGAAGGCCACATCCACCGCTGCATTGGCGTCCAACAGGTGCTTGGCGGGCACGAGGTCGCGCACCATCGCCAGCAGCGCCGGTGTATACAGCGCGGCGCAGGTCCCCATGCAGAAACCGAGCACAAGCAGCGCGGGTATACCGGGGTAGCGTGCATAAATGGCTGCGGCCACCAGCAGGACCACGATCCGCACCGCCTTGGTGATCATGACCACGTACCGTCGATCGTATCGATCCACCCATGCACCAATGGCCGGTGCGAAGATGAGCGAGGGAATCCAGTAGCAGGTCATCAGCCATGCCAGTGCGGACACCGAGGCCTGTTGACCCACGACCGTCCAGGACATGGCAAGCAGGATCATGCCTGCGCCGATGTTGGCAAGCAGGCAGCTCAGCACCACGCGCCGCACCGAAGGGATCTTCAGCAGCTCAAGGCGCCGGGCCAAGTGACTCACGTGGGTGGCCTGTGGGCTGCCGCGGCGTGTATGGCCCCGGTTTTTTCAAGAACAGCGATGTCCATGCGAGGACATGCTGCTACAGATTGTTCACGCCGTTAAGAGGCATTGCTGACAGCCTCTCTGAAAAACATGTCGTGAGCCATGAGCGAAAGGCAATACTGCGCGCGGTGTAAAGCAAAAAGGCCCGGATCACTCCGGGCCTTTCGTCCTCCCACCTTACGCTGCGATCAACCGCCTTCCGGCGCGAAGGCAAGCGTGCGGCGCGTGGTGACCGGGGCGCCGACCGGCTCGAACTTCCAACGCTTGACGGCGTTGAGCGCTTCGCGGTCGAACACGCGCGCCGGGGTGGCGCGCAGCACGCGGGCGGCGGTCACCGAACCGTCGGTGCCGACGGTGAGCTCGACCAGCACTTCGCCGGAGGTGCCCGAACGCAGCGCGTCGGCCGGGTAACGCGGGGCCGGGGTGCTGACCGGGCGCAGGCTGGGCGCCGCGGCGGCCTGGCGGGTGGCCGCGGCCTGCTGGGCGGCGGCCTGCTGCTGGCGCTGTTCGGCCTCGCGGCGGGCGGTGGCCTGACGCTCGGCATCCTGGCGGTCGGTGTCGCGGCGCGCGGCTTCCTGCTGCGCGGCGATCTGCCGCGCGGCCTCGGCTTCGGTGCTCTGCTGCTGCGCCAGGCGCTGCTGTTCAACCAGCTGCTTGGCGCGGGTCTCGGCGTCTTTCTTGACCTTGTCGGTCTCTTCCTGGGTGCGCTTGAGCGCGGTCTGCATGCTGCCGCTGATGCCTTGTTTCAGGCGCGGCAGTGCGGGGGCGGCCGGGTCGACCTTTTCGATCAGCGCAACCAGGCGCTGGGTTTCGGCGAAATCCTCGCGGCCCAGGTTCTGCTCGGCGGCGATCAGGGTATAGGGCAGCAGATCGGTCAGCGCGCTTTTGACCGAGGCGTCATCCGGGGTCTTGTCGCGCAGCGCCAGGTAGTACTCGATGGCGTTGTCGCCGGCCGGGGCGTACATGCGGTTCTCGCGCAGGGCCTTGCTGGCCAGCTCACGCAGTTCCTCGGTACCCAGCGACTGGACCTTGGCCGAGACCGCCGGTGCGGCCGGCGCAGCAGTGGGGGTGGCGGGTGCCGCAGGCGCGGCCGGTGCGGTGTCGTCCTTGCCCGAGCAGGCGGACAGGGCGACCAGCAGGATCATCGGCGCGAACAGGCGCGCCGGGCCATGAGTCTTGACGTGCGACATCCAACTCCCCTTTGAAGACGACGATGCGTAGGGCCTGATGCGGTCAGGCCGACCGAAGGCCATGGACGTTTCCCGACGTCCATGGCGGACCCGCAGGTGTGCAATCTAGCATCACCCCGCCCGGACCGGGGGCCAGGCGGTCAGGGCAGGGGGCATCCTCACCGATGCCGCCGCTGCCGGGCAAGTGTCAGTGCGACAGCGCCTTGCTCGGCGTGCCGTTCATCAGCTTGTCGGTGTAGGCGATGCCGATCGCCGAGAGGATGAAGGCGCAGTGGATGATGGTCTGCCACATCACCCCGGTCGAGGTCATGGCCGAGCACTTGAAGGCCGCTGCAGCGCCCGGGCCGATGCTGCTGATCGCCGTCTGCACCGCCAGGATGTACTCCGGGCTGTTGCACGACGGCAGCCCATCCAGATTGCCCGCCGCAATGAACGTCTTCAGCAGGTGGATCGAGGAGATACCGATGATCGACAGCGCCAGCTTCACCTTCAGCACGCTCGCGTTGACGTGGCTCAGCCATTCCGGCTGGTCGGGGTGGTTTTCCAGGCGCAGGCGCGACACGAAGGTCTCATAGCCGCCCACGATCACCATCACCAGCAGGTTGGAGATCATCACCACGTCGATCAGGCCCAGCACCAGCAGCATGATCTCCTGCTCGCCCATGGTGTTGGCCTTGTGCAGCAGGTGCCACAACTCCTTGCCGAACAGGAACACATAAACGCATTGGGCCAGGATCAGGCCCAGGTACAGCGGCAGCTGCAGCCAGCGCGAGGCGAAGATCAGGGAGGACAGGGGACTGATGGGAGTCTGGGTCGAGCTCATGCTGGGATGCTGCGTTGCGGGGACGGCGCAGCGTAACGGTCCGGCTTGACCCTGCCAAGCCGAATGACGGACTAGACTCGGTATTCCCAATCCGCGAGCCGTCGCCATGATCGACCTGTACTACTGGCCCACCCCGAATGGCCACAAAGTCACGCTGATGCTGGAGGAGACCGGCCTGCCGTACCAGATCCAGCCGGTGAACATCGGCGCCGGGGACCAGTTCACGCCCGCCTTCCTGGCGATCTCGCCCAACAACAAGATGCCAGCGCTGGTCGACCACCAGCCCACTGACGGCGGCGCCCCGCAGAGCGTGTTCGAGTCCGGCGCGATCCTGCTGTACCTGGCCGAGAAGACCGGCCGCTTCCTGCCCGCCGACAGCCGCGGCCGGGTGGCGGTGCTGGAATGGCTGTTCTGGCAGATGGCCGGGCTTGGCCCGATGAGCGGCCAGATGGGCCATTTCAACGTCTACGCGCCCGAAAAGATTCCCTATGCGATCGAGCGCTACGACAACGAAGTGCGCCGCCTGCACGGCGTGATGGACAAGCGCCTGGCGCAGACCGCCTATCTTGGCGGTGAGGCGTACAGCATCGCCGACATGGCCAGCTACCCCTGGATCGGGGCCTACGACAAGCTGCCGGTCGATTTCAGCGCCTTCCCGAATCTCAAGCGCTGGCATGACGCGATCGCTGCGCGCCCGGCCACCCAGCGGGCCTACGCCCTGCGCGAGAAGGTGAACCCGCAGGCCGGCAAGCCACTCAGCGAAGAAGAGCGCAAGCACCTGTTCGGCCAGCGCTGAGCAGCGGCGTAGTGCCGGCCGCTGGCCGGCTCCCCGGAACACTCGGCGCGGCCGGATGCCCGCCATCTCCGGCACGACCGGAACGGTTTTGGTTAGGATGAAGCGTTCCCCGTGCCGCGCCAGCGGCCGGGGACTGCCCAGACGCTGCCGGAATCCTTCATGCGCCACCTGTTTGCTTCGCTCGCCCTGATGCTCGCCTCGACCTCGATCGCCCACGCTGAAAAACTGACCCTGGATGCCATCACCGGCCCGCTGCCGTTGTCCGGCCCGACCCTGATGAAGCCCAAGGTGGCCCCGGATGGCTCGCAGGTCAGCTTCCTGCGCGGCAAGGATGCGGATCGCAACCAGCTGGACCTGTGGGCGTACGACATCGCCAGTGGGCAGACCCATCTGCTGGTCGATTCCAAGGTGGTGCTGCCGGGCGAAGAGACCCTGAGCGATGCCGAGAAGGCCCGCCGCGAGCGTCAGCGCATCGCCGCGATGACCGGCATCGTCGATTACCAGTGGTCGCCGGATGCACGCACCCTGCTGTTCCCGCTCGGCGGCGAGCTGTACCTGTACGACCTGAGCAAGCAGGGCAAGGCCGCGGTGCGCCAGCTCACCCACGGCGAAGGCTTCGCCACCGATGCCAAGCTCTCGCCGAAGGGCGGCTTCGTCAGCTTCGTGCGCGCCCGCAACCTGTGGGTGATCGACCTGGCCAGCGGCCAGCAGATCCAGCTCACCGGCGATGGCAGCGACACCATCGGCAATGGCGTGGCCGAGTTCGTGGCCGATGAGGAAATGGACCGCCACACCGGCTACTGGTGGGCGCCGGATGACTCGGCGATCGCCTTCGCCCGCATCGATGAGTCCCCGGTGCCGGTGCAGAAACGCTACGAGATGTATGCCGACCGCACCGAGATGATCGAGCAGCGCTACCCGGCCGCCGGCGACCACAACGTCACCGTGAAGCTGGCGGTGATCGCGCCGCGCCGGAACGCCGCGCCGCGCTGGATCGACCTGGGCCGCAACCCCGACATCTATCTGGCCCGCGTCGATTGGCGCGACCCGAAACACCTGACCTTCCAGCGCCAGTCGCGCGACCAGAAGACGCTCGAACTGGTCCAGACCGAGCTGGCCAGCGGCCAGCAGCGCACGCTGGTGACCGAGACCTCGCCGACCTGGGTGCCGCTGCACAACAGCCTGCGCTTCCTCAAGCAGGGCGGTTTTGTGTGGTCGTCCGAGCGCAGTGGCTTCGAGCACCTGTACCGCATCTCCGACGACGGCAAGACCGTCACCCCGCTGACCGCCGGCACCTGGCCGGTGGACGAACTGCTCGCCGTGGACGAAGACGCCGGCAAGGTCTACTTCCGCGCCGGCATGGACAGCCCGCGCGAAAGCCAGCTGTATGCCGTGTCGCTGCAGGGTGGCACGCCGCAGCGCCTCTCACAGGCGCCGGGCATGCACACCGCCAGCTTCGCGCGCAACGCCAGCGTCTACGTGGACAGCTGGTCCAACACGACCACGCCGCCGCAGATCGCACTGCACCGTGCCAACGGCGAGAAGATCGCGACCCTGGTCGAGAACAATCTTGACGACCCGGCGCATCCGTACGCGCGCTATCTCGATGCGCAGCGCCCGGTCGAGTTCGGCACCCTGACCGCCGCCGATGGCAGGACCGAACTGCACTACAGCCTGATCAAACCGACCGGTTTCGATCCGGCCAAGCGCTACCCGGTGGTGGTGTACGTCTACGGCGGCCCGGCCTCGCAGACGGTCACCAACAGCTGGCCCGGCCGTGGCGATCATCTGTTCAACCAGTACCTGGCCCAGCAGGGCTACGTGGTGTTCTCGCTGGACAACCGTGGCACCCCGCGTCGCGGCCGTGATTTCGGTGGCGCGCTGTATGGCGTGCAGGGCACGGTGGAAGTGGCCGATCAGCTGCGCGGCGTGGCCTGGCTGAAGCAGCAGGCCTGGGTCGACCCGGCACGCATCGGCGTGCAGGGCTGGTCCAACGGCGGTTACATGACCCTGATGCTGCTGGCCAAGGCCTCCGACAGCTACGCCTGCGGCGTGGCCGGTGCACCGGTGACCGACTGGGGCCTGTATGACACCCACTACACCGAGCGCTACATGAACCTGCCGGGCAACAACCCGAAGGGCTACGAAGAAGCGCGCGTGCTGGCGCACATCGACGGCCTGCGCTCGCGCCTGCTGCTGATCCACGGCATGGCCGATGACAACGTGCTGTTCACCAATTCCACGGTGTTGATGAGCGCCCTGCAGAAGCGCGGCCAGCCGTTCGAACTGATGACCTACCCCGGCGCCAAGCACGGCCTGTCGGGCAGCAATGCGCTGCACCGCTACCGCCTGGCCGAAGATTTCCTGGGGCGTTGCCTGGCGCCCTGATGCCGCGTTTCCGCCACCGGCCTGACAAGGAGTTTGCCGATGACATTGCCGCCCGCGCTTCCTGGTTCGACCGTGCCCACCGGCTGGTGGCGTCGCCACTGGCGCTGGGCGATGCCGCTGGCGGTGGTGGTCGGTATGGCGGCGGCAGCGGGCGCGGTAGGGTTCGCGCTGTCCCAGTGGGCGTACTGGAGCAAGTCCAGCACGCCCTACCAGGAAGCCATGCGCCGTGCGCGCTGCAACATCGAACTGGTGGCGGCCCTGGGTGAGCCGCTGCGCGATGGCTACCTGCCGGCCGGCTCGATGCATTCCAACGGGCAGAGCCAGTTCGTGATCGCGGTGTCCGGCCCGCAGGGCAACGGCCGCATCTTCCTCAATGCCAAGCGCGCCGGCGAGCACTGGGACTACCCGATGCTGTACGTGGTGACCGACGGCAAGGAGGCGATCGATCTGGCCGCCCTGGACGACCTCGAAGCCGCGGACAGTTGCGCGCTCGAAGAGTGCCGGGCGAAGGGGGACTGCCCGCCGGCACCGGAGGCCTTGCAGATCTGAGCGGCGCATGACCTCCGGCCAATTGCCCCGGACCCGCCAAGTGCGTAGGGTCGCAGGCATCCTGCCCTGGAGTTCCTGCATGAAGCCGCTTGTCCTCGCCGTTGCGCTTGCGCTGTCCGTTCCCGCCGCGCTGTCGGCTCCCCCGGCCCTGGCCGCGCCGGCAGCCGCCAAGCCCGCCGCTTCGCCGGCCTGGGTGACCCGCAGCAATCAGCTCGCGCAGATCCTGCTGGATGCGCAGGGCCCGTTCCAGCCGGAAGAAACCGGCTTCTTCGGCGTGCCGGGCTACGACGACAAGGTGGCCGACTTCGGCCCGGACAACGGCGCCCGCTACCGCGCGGCGATGGCCAAGGCGCGCAGTGAGCTGCAGGCCAAGCTCGCCACCGAGCGCGATCCCAATGTCCGCCAGGACCTGGCGATCATGATCGCCGCCGCCGACCAGAACATCGAAGGCAGCGAACTCAACGAGAAGTACCTGCTGCCGTGGAGCGATACCCCGCAGACCGTGTTCAGCGGCCTCAATCTGCTGCTGTCCGACCAGGTACCCGCCGAGCGCCGCGCCAGGGCGCTGGATCGTCTAAAGGCCTACGCCGGGCTTGCCCCGGGCACGCAGCCGGTGACCACGCTGTCGCGCCAGCGCTACGAAGAGCGCCTGGGCGACAAGGGCCTGCTGCAGCCGACGAAGATCGAAGTCGAGCAGTCGCTGGCCAATGTGGATACCTACATCAGCGGCATCGAGCAGTTGTTCGGCAAGTACAAGGTGGCCGGTGCCGAGCAGGCGCTGCAGACCATCGCCAGCCAGCTGCGCGAGTACCGCGACTGGACCCGCCGTGACGTGCTGCCCAAGGCCCGCACCGACGCGCGCCTGCCCGAGCCGCTGTATGCCTACCAGCTCAAGCGCGTGGGCATCGACATCGCCCCGGCGCTGCTGATGCAGCGGGCCCAGCTGGAATTCATGGAGACCCGCTCGGCGATGCGCCAGCTGGCACCGCTGGTGGTGCAGGCCAAGGGCCTGAAGGTCACCGACCCCACCGATCCGGTCGCGGTGGTGCGTGCGCTCAAGGGCGACAAGATTGCCGATGACCAGCTGGAGCACCACTACCGTGGTGTGATCGATGCGATCGACCCGATCATCCGCCGCGAGAAGATCGTCGACGTGCCGCAGCGCCCGATGCAGATGCGCCTGGGCTCGGCCGCCGAAAGCGCCGCCTCGCCGGCCCCCCACTTCCTGCCGGCGCCGCTGGTCGGCAACACCGGCCAGCAGGGCACCTTCGTGCTGCCGCTGGGCAACCCGGCGGCCGGCGACAAGGCCGCGCAGTACGACGATTTCAACTTCGGCTCAGCCGCCTGGACGCTGAGCGCGCATGAAGGCCGCCCGGGCCACGAGCTGCAGTTCACCGCGATGGTCGAGCGTGGCATCTCGCTGGCGCGCACCATGTTCGCCTTCAACTCGGTCAACGTGGAAGGCTGGGCGTTGTATGCCGAAGCGGAGATGGTGCCGTACGAGCCGCTGGACGGGCAGCTGATCGCGCTGCAGTTCCGCCTGCTGCGTGCCGCGCGCGCAATGCTGGACCCGATGCTCAACCTGGGCCAGATCGACCGTGCCAACGCCGAGCGCGTGCTGATCGACGAAGTCGGCCTGTCCAAGGCGATGGCCACCCAGGAACTGGACCGCTACATGGTGCGCATGCCCGGCCAGGCCGGCAGCTACTTCTACGGTTACACCCGCATCCTTGAGCTGCGCATGCAGACCGAGCTGGCGCTGGGCGATCGCTTCGACCGGCTGGCATTCAACAACTTCCTGCTGGACCAGGGCCTGCTGCCGCCGGACCAGCTGGCCAAGGCAGTGAACGAGGTGTTCGTGCCGAAGTACAAAGGCGCGGCCAAGCGCTGACTCGGTTCCGGTAGGTGCGGGGCGTTTCCCGCTAGGCACCGACCGTTGGTCGGTGCGCTGGCCCGGCAGCCACGACCCACGGTCGTGGCCTACCGCGGCGCCGGTTAGCGCTGCGGCGTGATCGTCTGCGTGGGCAGGCGCGGCGCCGGCGGCGGGTTGGGTACCCAGATGGCCACGCCGGCCGCGCGCTTCTGCGTGGTCGGAATGCCGATGCCCACGCCACCGCCGACATGCGAGCCGTAGCTGCCCGCACCGACAGACATGCCCACCGGCGAACCGCTGGAGCCCACGCCCATCAGGATCACGCCGTTGGCACCCAGCGCGGCCGCCTCACGCTTGAGGCGCATGACGGCCGCATCGGTCTGGCCCTGCGTGCCGAAGCCGACCGCACTGGCCGATTCGAGCTGGGCGATTTCCTGTGAGCCCGCCGGCGGGGTGGAGTAGATCTGCACCGTGGCCGGATCGACCGGCGCACGCGCCTGGCCGAGCATGACCTTGGAGGTGCTGGCGCAGCCGGCGCTGAGCAGCGCCAAGCCCAGCAATGCGGCGCATCGGATGTTCATGGCGTTACCCCTGTGTGTGATGGCTGGGATGATCGGCGCTGGCGACTGAATCGGTGCCAACCCCTGCCAGTGCACCCTAGCACCGCCGCGGTGAGGCCCCCGCCAACGGCGTCTCGCTGCCGCTTGCGCCTGCGCCCGGAACCGCTATGGTGGGCCACGCATTCACCTCAAGGAGCCGGGCATGGGATTGATCAGTCTGTTGTGGGGCATCGTCGCGCTGCTCTGGATGATTGTGGCCCTCATCCCGCTGCTGGGCTGGGGCAACTGGTTCCTGATCCCGTTCGCCGCGGTGGGCGCGGTGATTGCTGCCATCGGCATCCTGTTCACCCACGCCAGCAAGCGCGGCCGGGCTTGGACCGGGCTGCTGCTCAACGGCATCGTGGTGGTGGTCGGCATCGTCCGGCTCGGGCTGGGCGGCGGCATCATCTGAGCCGTGCGGGTGCGACCGACCGTCGCAGCTCACGGCCGCCCGGCACCATCGGCGTAGAATGATCGGCTGCCGCATCCGGCTCCGCCGGCGGTCCACGCCCGTCCGGGCGCTCTCCCTGCACCGATGATCATTCGTCCTCGTCCCCACGGTTGGCAACTGCTCTACATCCTGCGCGGCTCCATCGTTCCGGCGGTGGCCCCGAAAGTCGTGGCGATCCTGCTGCTGTCCATTGCCGTCGCCGCCCTGGCCGAGCTGTGGCACCCGCCGGGCATCGAGCGCGTCTCGGTAGCGCCGTTCACGCTGCTGGGCCTGGTGCTGTCGATCTTCCTCAGCTTCCGCAACAACGCCTGTTTCGAGCGTTGGTGGGAAGGCCGCAAGCTGTGGGGCCAGCTGATCTATGAATCGCGCAGCCTGGCGCGGCTGTGCCAGGCCGTGCTGGTCGACGATGCGGCGCTGCGTGACCGCGTGTGCCGGCTGTGTATCGGCTTCGCGCATGCCCTGGCCGCCCGCCTGCGCGGCCGCGACGTGGCGTTGGCGGCGCTGCCGTGGGTGGCCGAGGCCGACCGCGTGCGTTTCGGCCAGCGCCGCAATGTGCCGGATCAACTGCTGGCGATGATCGCCTCCGATCTGGCCCAGGCGCTGCGCGCCGGTCAGCTCGATCCCTACCTGTACACCCAGTTCGAAACACGCCTGCATGCGCTCTCCAGCATCCAGGCCGGTTGCGAGCGCATCCTGACCACCCCGCTGCCGTTCGCCTACACGCTGCTGCTGCACCGCTGCGCGTGGCTGTTCTGCGTGCTGCTGCCGTTCGGCCTGGCCAGTTCGCTAGGCTGGGCCACGCCGGTGGTCTCGGCCGTGTTGGCGTATGCATTCTTCGGCCTGGACCAGCTTGGTGAAGAAATGGAGGAGCCGTTCGGGCTGGAATCCAACGACCTGCCGCTGGATGCGATGGTGCGCACCATCGAAATCGATCTGCTCGACAGCCTGGGCGTCCAGCCGCTGCCCGAGCCCCTGCAACCGCGGCAGTACCTGCTGCAGTAATTCCTGCCTTCCGTTCCGGAGCACCTCATGGCACACCCCGACTATCGCCCCCGCCGCATGCGTCACGACGAGTTCTCGCGCCGCCTCATGCGCGAAAACACCCTGACCACCGACGACCTGATCTATCCGGTGTTCGTGCACGAGCTGGCCGGCCGCGCGCCGATCGCCTCGATGCCGGGCGTGGAACGGCTCTCGATCGACGAGCTGCTCAAAGTGGCCGAAGAGGCGCTGGAACTGGGCATCCCGGTGATCGACCTGTTCCCGGTGATCGATCCGGCCGGCAAGAGTCTGGACGCGGCGGCGGCATGGGACGGGAACGGGCTGGCGCAGCGCGCGGTGCGTGCACTGAAGTCGCGCTTCCCCGAGCTGGGCGTGATGACCGATGTCGCGCTGGATCCGTACACCACGCATGGTCAGGACGGCATCATCGATGACGCCGGCTACGTGCTCAACGACATCACGGTCGAGGCGCTGGTCAAGCAGTCGCTCTCGCATGCCGAAGCGGGCGTGGACATCATTTCGCCCTCGGACATGATGGACGGCCGCATCGGCGCGATCCGCCGTGCGCTGGATGCCGCGGGCCACGTCAACGTGCGCATCATGGCCTACTCGGCCAAGTACGCCTCGGCGTTCTACGGTCCGTTCCGCGATGCGGTCGGCAGCTCGGCCGGCCTCGGCAAGGCGGACAAGAAGACCTACCAGATGGACCCGGCCAACGGCGATGAGGCCATGCGCGAGATCGCGCTGGACCTGGAAGAAGGTGCGGACATGGTCATGGTCAAGCCGGGCATGCCCTACCTGGACCTGGTGCGCCGGGTGAAGCAGCAGTTCGGCGTGCCGACCTTCGCGTATCAGGTCAGTGGCGAGTACGCGATGATGAAGGCCGCCTTCGCCAATGGCTGGCTGGACGAGCGAGCCTGCGTGATGGAATCGCTGATCGGCTTCAAGCGCGCCGGCGCCGACGGCGTGTTGACCTATTTCGCCCCGCAGGTGGCGCGTTGGCTGCGCGAACGCTGACAATACGCGCCCACCCCGATACAGGACGACGATGATGCAGACGATGGGATGGCTACAGTGGGTGACCTGGACGGCCGGCGTGCTCGCCTTTGCCGTGGTCATCGGGCTGGTGATCCGCGGTGTGCGCCGTGCCGCGCGGCAAGCGCCGGAGCAGCCTTCCGCCGCCGCGCGCATTGCCCGTGAGGCGCAGCTTTCGCCCGCCTTGCAGGCACAGCTGGCGGCGTTGAACCAGCGCAAGGATCACGGCGAGATCAGCGAGGCGCAGTACGAGCAGCTGCGCGCGGAGCTGCTGCAGGGCCATTGACGCTGGGCGGCGCCGCCTCCACGGGTAGAGCCACGCCACGCGTGGCTGCCTTGCGGCCCCGCGGCGTCAACCGCAGCCCATACCCCGCGGCGCTGCCGGCGCCTTGATCCGGTACAGATCCAGCCCACCGGCACGCGGTGCGCGTGCCATGCCAGCCAGCACCATCTCCGTGGGCTTGGACGCGTCCACCACCGGCGCGCCGGTCTGGCCGTCGGCGGTGTTGAACGACAACGTCAATGGCACCGCCGCCTGGCGGTGATCGCAGCTCGCCAGCAACACCTGCGAGCGCCCGTCGCTCGCCCGGGTGAACGCCAGTGCACCCTCGTTATCCAGCCAGGCCGCCCCGAGCTCGTCGGCGGCCGTGTTGAGCGGGGCGGGCAGGGCCTGCGCGGTGCCCCATCCATCGCCCTGCACGGGCGCCAGGTACAGATCGAAGCCGCCCTGGGTGTGCTTGCCGTTGCGCGAGAACAGCAGGGTGCGCCCGTCCGGGCGCAGGGCCGGCGCCCGTTCGTCCGCGCGCGTGTTGAGGGGGCCCGGCAGGGTCTGCGCGGGCCCGACGCTGCCATCGGCGGTCACCGGGGCGCGGTACAGGTCGAATCCACCCTGGCCGCCGCTGCGGTTGGAGGCGAAGTACAGCCAGCGGCCATCATGGCTGAAGTACGGGTCGCGCTCGTCGTGGGCGCTGTTGAGCGCGAGCGGGGCAGGGTCCTGCCAGCGGCCGTCGCGCAGCACCGCCTGCCACAGGTCCCAGCCGCCCTGGCCACCGGCGCGGTCGCTGGCCCACACGATGCGCTGGCCGTCCGGCGCGATCGTGGCCTGGGCTTCGTTGGCCTTGGTCGAGACCACGCCCATGCCCTCGATGCCGAATTCGGAAAGCGCCATCGCGGCGGGCGTGCAGAGTAAACTGGCGCTCAGCGCGAGCAGAGACAATGGAATGCGCATCATCGCGTCCGTTGGGGTTTGCGTTCCATTCTAGGCCCGGAGCAGGACAACCCATGACCGACCGTTACGCCGTATTCGGCCAGCCCATCGCGCATTCGCAGTCGCCGCACATCCACGCCACGTTCGGCCGGCAGGAAGGCCTGGCGCTGGACTACCGTGCGATCGAAGCGTCGCCGGCCGAGTTCCTGGCAGCGCTGGAGGCCTTCGCCGCCGAGGGCGGCGTGGGCGCCAACATCACCGCGCCGCACAAGGAAGCCGCCTTCGCACTGTGCACCACGCTGACCTCGCGCGCGCGCCGCGCCGGTGCGGTCAACACGCTGCTGCGCAAGGGCGACCGCTGGCATGGCGACACCACCGATGGCATCGGCCTGGTCCGTGACCTTACCGACCGCCACGGCCTGGACCTGCGTGGCCGCCGCACCCTGCTGATCGGCGCCGGCGGCTCGGCCCGCAGCGTGGCCCCGGCCCTGCTGGATGCCGGCATCCTGGAGCTGGTGGTGGTCAACCGCACCCCGGAGCGCGCCGACGCGCTGATCGATGCGATGGGCGAGCCGGGCCGCGCGATCACCCGCTACTGGGAAGACATCCGCGAGCTGGGCGATTTCGAGTTGATCGTCAACGCCACCTCGGCCGGCCGCGACCGCGCCGCGGAATTCAAGCTGCCGCTCTCGCTCGTCAACAGCATGACCACCGCCGTGGACCTCAACTACGGCGAGGCCGCGATTGCCTTCACTGCGTGGGCGCGCTCGGCCGGCTGCCGCAACATCGTCGATGGCCTGGGCATGCTGGTCGAACAGGCCGCCGAGAGCTTCCTGCAGTGGCACGCGGTGCGCCCGCAGACCGACGCGGTCTACACCGAGCTGCGGAACCGGCTGGCGCCGCTGGCCGGCGAGGACTGAGCCGGTGGACATGGACCTGCTGGTCTCGATGCTGACCATGGTGGGCGTGCGCCTGCCGGTACTGATCGCGCTGGCGGTCGCGGTGGTCTGGGTGGTGGACACCCCGCGCGGGGCGATCCGCAGTGTTGCCCTGGGCGCGCTGGGCCTGCTGGCGCTGACCACGCTGGCCGGCCTGGTGCTCAACCTGGTGCCGATGTGGATGGTGCAGCAGGGCAACTACGAAAACCTGCAGCTGATGTCCAAGCTGCTGGGCGCTGGCCACTTCGCGCTCAACCTGTTCGAGGCGCTTGCCCTGGTCCTGCTGGTCTGGGCGATGACCCGCGCGCTGCGCAGCCGCGCCGTTCCGCCCGCTGCGCCGCTGCCGCCGCGTTGAGCGGATGCAGCAGGCTGTCGCGGTCCACAGTGTTGGCGTGGGTCGCGTCACGGATATGAACCGGCGCGGAAAATGGCGCCGGTCACGACCGCCGGGTCGTGAGAAAATAGGGACCGTGATCCAGTCAGGCAGTCCTCCGGCGTGACCGAAAAAGTTGAAGCCCCCCGCGCCCTGAACGACGAACTCAAGGCCGGCATCCGCGACGCCTACGCCAAGCTGCAGGCCAATACGCCCGGCTTCAGTACCCGGCGCTCGCAGAGCCAGATGATCGGCGTGGTGTCGCGTGCGCTCTCGCACAGCGGCGGCGTGGGCGTGGTTGAAGCCCCGACCGGCGTCGGCAAGTCGCTGGGCTACCTGACCGCCGGCGTGCCGATCGCGCTGGCGACCAAAAAGAAGCTGGTGATCAGCACCGGCACCGTGGCGCTGCAGTCGCAGCTGGTCGAGCGCGACATCCCCAATTTCCTCAAGGCCACCGGTATCGAAGCGACGGTGGCGCTGGCCAAGGGCCGCACCCGCTACCTGTGCACCCGCAATGCCGCCGAAGCGCATGGCGATGGCGCGCA
This sequence comes from Stenotrophomonas sp. BIO128-Bstrain, assembly GCF_030128875.1. Taxonomy (NCBI): domain Bacteria; kingdom Pseudomonadati; phylum Pseudomonadota; class Gammaproteobacteria; order Lysobacterales; family Lysobacteraceae; genus Stenotrophomonas; species Stenotrophomonas sp. BIO128-Bstrain. The sequence goes on from NZ_CP124620.1 coordinate 4,101,565, forward strand.
GGAAGGCATGTTCGAGGACGAGCAGCCGCTGTTCGATCGCCCGTTGGCGCCGATCGAGATGGACCTGGCGCAGTCGCTGAGCAAGGCCTTCCTCGAAGGCCGCTGGAACGGCGACCTGGACAACGCGCCGGAAACGATCAGCAACACCCTGCGCTCGCGCATCACCACGCCGGCCTCGGGCTGCGCCGGGCGCAAGTGCGCCTACGCCGCGCAGTGCGCCGTGCTGCGTTCGCGCAACACCGTGCGCGAGGCGCAGATCGTGGTGACCAATCACGCGCTGCTGCTGTCGGCGCTGTCGATCGGTGAGAGCGACAACGGCCAGCCGCTGATCGCCCCGCCCTCGGACATGCTGCTGGTGCTCGACGAAGGCCACCATATCGGCAACGTCGCCATCGACCAGGGGGCGGCCAGCCTCGCGCTGGACGAGATGGCCAAGCGCACCGGCCGCCTGCAGATCCTGATCGCCGCCGCCTACCGCGCGGTGGACAAGGACAAGCTGGGCAACCTGCTCCCCAACGAGGCGATCGAGGTCGCCGCCAAGGTCAGCAAGCAGCTCAAGGCCTTCCGCGATGTGATCGACCGCAGCTGGCGGCCGGACCCGTCTGCACAGGAGCCGATGTGGCGCGCCCCGAACGGCCGCCTGCCGGAGATCTGGATGCCGGACATCGAGGCCATCGCCGACGACACCCGCGCGCTGTTCAACTGGGCGCATGCCGCGTTGACGCAGGTGGCCAAGGGCAAGCCCGAGGATGCCGCGCGCGAACGCCTGCAGCGCAACCTCGGCATGGCGCTGGAGATGATCGAGCAGCAGCACAACCTGTGGACCGGCTGGCGCCGCGAAGACAAGGACGGCCAGCCGCCCACCGCGCGCTGGATCACCCTCTCGCGCGATGGCGACCTGGTCCTGCACGGCTCGCCGGTGTCGGCCGCCAACGTGCTGCGCAAGCTGCTCTGGGATGAAGTGGACTCGGTGGTGATGACCTCGGCCACGCTGACCGGCGGCGGCGACTTCCAGGCGCTGGCGATCGACAACGGCATTCCGGCCGAGGCCGAGATGGTCTCGCTCGCCTCCCCGTTCGACCTGCCCAACCAGGCGCAGCTGATCGTGCCGGCGTTCCCGGTCACCCCGGACGACAAGGAAGGTCACCCCAAGGAGATCGCCAAGTACCTGGTCAAGGAACTGGACTGGGGCAAGGGCAGCATCGTGCTGTTCACCTCGCGCTGGAAGATGGAAAAGGTGGCCGAGCTGATGCCGGCCGCGCAGCGCAAACAGGTGCTGGTGCAGGGCGAGACCGCCAAGCAGAAGATGATCGACGAGCACCTGCGGCGTACCTCGGCCGGTGAGGGTTCGGTGTTGTTCGGGCTGAATTCCTTCGGCGAAGGCCTGGATCTGCCCGGCGAAGCCTGCACCACCGTGGTGATCACCCAGGTGCCGTTCGCGGTCCCGACCGACCCGCAGACCTCCACGCTGAGCGAGTGGTTCGAAAGCCGCGGCCTGAACGCCTTCAACCTGATCGCGATCCCGCACGCCCTGCGCACGCTGACCCAGTTCTCCGGCCGGTTGATCCGCACCTCCACCGATACCGGTCGCGTGATCATCCTCGACTCGCGGCTGCTGACCCGCCGCTACGGCAAACGCATCATCGATTCACTGCCGCCGTTCAAGCGGGTGATCGGGTAACACGGGCAGCTCCTGCGACCCGATCAGCGTGTGCGGCCCTCGGGCGTGGTCGTAGTGTCGGGGTGGCGGCAGGACTGAGCGGAATACGCCTGCCGGTAGCTCTGGCCGAAGCACCGGACGAACGCATCGACCACATCGAGGTTGGGCGGCCAGGCGACCTGCACCACCTCGCCGTTCGGCATCGCGAAGCTGAAAAATCCATCCTTGACGTTCACCTCCGGCGGCGCTGGCAGGGCTGCCAGCGCCGTGCGGGCAGCGGCCAGGGCCGGCCGGTCCTTCTCGATGAAGGCGATGCTGGCATCCACGTAGGGATTCCAACCGCCAGCGTCGGGCGCGGGCTTGTAGGTCTGCCGCATCAATGCGACCGCCTGTGCGTCCTGCCCGGCCTGTGCACGCATCTGCGCTTCATGCCAGATCATCGTGCTATTGCCGGCGGCCTTGGGCTGCGCACGATAGGCCGCGATGAGATCGGCGGCCGCCAGCTGGCACTCCGCCTTCTCCGCCATGGGGCGCCAGCCGCCCCCCAGATCCTGATCGAACTGCTCCGGCGTCAACGCCAGCATCGCAGTGAGATCCACCGCGCATTCGTCGGCAACGGCGGGACAGGCGGCGGCCGACAGGGCCAGAGCCAGCAGAGAGCGCGAGCCGTGCATCGTCACATCCTTGTGCAGAGGTCTGGAGCGAGTGTTGGCCTACGGCACATTGCCGGTCAAGCCGGGCGGCGCCTCCAGGCGCTCTCAGTCCTCCAGCTTCGCCAGATCCCGCACCGCGCCCTTGTCGGCACTCGTCGCCAGCAACGCATAGGCTTTCAACGCGCCGGTGACCTTGCGCGGGCGCGCCTCGCGCGGTTTCCAGCCCAGTGCATCCTGTTCGGCACGGCGTGCCGCCAGCGTGGCGTCATCCAGCAGCAGATCGATGCGCCGCGCCGGGATGTCGATGCGGATGCGGTCGCCGTTGCGCACCAGGCCGATGGTGCCGCCCGAGGCCGCTTCCGGCGAGGCATGGCCGATCGACAGCCCGGAGGTGCCGCCGGAGAAACGACCGTCGGTGAGCAGGGCGCATTGCTTGCCCAGCCCCTTGGATTTCAGATAGCTGGTCGGGTACAGCATCTCCTGCATGCCCGGGCCGCCGCGCGGGCCTTCGTAGCGAATCACGACCACGTCGCCGGCGACGACGTCATCGGCGAGGATGCCCTGCACGGCGGCGTCCTGGCTCTCGAACACCCGCGCGTTGCCTTCGAACACATGGATGGATTCATCCACGCCGGCAGTCTTCACCACGCAGCCATCCACGGCCAGGTTGCCACGCAGCACGGCCAGTCCACCTTCTGCGGAGTACGCATGGGCGACATCGCGGATGCAGCCTTCGGCGCGGTCCACGTCCAGCGTCGGCCAGCGCGTGGCCTGGCTGAACGCGATCTGGGTCGGGATGCCTGCCGGCCCGGCGCGGAAGAAATCGTGCACTTTCTCATCGGTGCTCACCGCGACATCCCAACGTGCGATCGCCTCGGCCAGGGTGCGGCTGTGCACGGTCGGCACGTCGGTGTGCAGCAGGCCGCCACGCGCAAGCTCACCGAGGATGCCGAACACGCCGCCGGCGCGATGCACGTCCTCCATGTGGTACTTCGGCGTGTTCGGGGCGACCTTGCACAGCTGCGGCACACGGCGCGAGAGCGCGTCGATGGCATGCAGGTCGAAGTCCACTTCCGCCTCCTGCGCCGCCGCCAGCAGGTGCAGGATGGTGTTGGTCGAGCCGCCCATCGCGATATCCAGCGTCATCGCGTTCTCGAACGCCTGGCGGGTGGCGATGCCGCGGGGCAGCGCACCGATCTCTTCGCCGCCATACCAGCGGTGGCACAGCTCCACGATCAGGCGGCCGGCACGGCGGAACAGCTGCTCGCGGTCGGCGTGCGTGGCCAGGGTCGAGCCGTTGCCCGGCAGCGACAGGCCCAGTGCCTCGGTCAGGCAGTTCATCGAGTTGGCGGTGAACATGCCCGAGCACGAGCCGCAGGTGGGGCAGGCGCTGCGCTCGTATTCGGCGACCTTCTCATCGCTGGCGCTTTCATCGGCGGCGATCACCATGGCATCGACCAGGTCCAGCTTGTGCTCGGACAGGCGCGTCTTGCCCGCTTCCATCGGCCCGCCGGAAACGAACACCACCGGGATGTTCAGGCGCAGCGCAGCCATCAGCATGCCGGGGGTGATCTTGTCGCAGTTGGAGATGCACACCAGCGCATCGGCGCAGTGTGCGTTGGCCATGTACTCCACCGAGTCGGCGATGATCTCGCGGCTGGGCAGCGAATACAGCATGCCGTCATGGCCCATGGCGATGCCGTCATCCACCGCGATGGTGTTGAATTCCTTCGCCACGCCGCCGACCTGCTCGATCTCGCGCGCCACGAGCTGGCCGAGGTCCTTGAGGTGCACGTGGCCGGGCACGAACTGGGTGAACGAGTTGGCGACGGCGATGATCGGCTTGTGGAAGTCGCCATCGGTCATCCCGGTGGCGCGCCACAGGGCGCGTGCGCCAGCCATGTTGCGGCCGGCGGTGGAGGTGCGGGAGCGGTATTCAGGCATGGTGGCTGGCAGGATCTGGCGGGCCGTGGGGGCGCGTTTCGCCTCGATTCTGCCGAAAAATTCCGGTTGCGTTTGCAACCACCTTCGCCGCTGCCGCGCGATCGAATCCTGAAACGCTGTTCATGTTTTCGACTTTGCCGGTTTTGGTTGTTCGCGCCGATCAGGCATGATTGGGGAGATAACCGCATTAGGGGGCATGACGCCATGAAACGTTCCAGGACCACTGCGCTGCTGCTGATGAGCGCTGCGCCGCTGCTGTTCACCGCCTGCCAGAAGAACGAGGCCGTGCAGGTGCAGGAAGGGCTCTATACCTCGGTGCAGGCCTGTACCGAAGCCACCGGCGATCCGTCCAGCTGCCGCAATGCCTTTGCCGAAGCGCAGAAGCAGTCGGCCGATGCCGCCCCCAAGTACGCCACGCGCGAAGCCTGTGAGGCCGAGTACAACGCCGAGCAGTGCGTGGAACAGAAGACCTCCACCGGCCACTCGTTCATCGGCCCGATGATGATGGGCTTCTTCATGTCGCAGATGCTCAGCAACCGGGGCGGCGCGGGCCTGGCCCAGCAGCCGGCGGCGGCGCCGGCCTACCAGGACAAGGCCAAGGGCTGGGCCCGTCCGGGCCCGTCCACCGGTGGGCTGAACACCGCCAGCGGCATCGGCGCCGGCAAGGCCGGCCTGGCCCCGGTCAACGCCACCCCGAACCGGGCGGTCACTGCCAGCCGCGGTGGCTTCGGCAACTCCAGCAGCAACCGCAGCAGCGTCGGCGGCTGATCGATGCAGCGCGTGCGTATCGCCGAGCGCAGCCAGTGGCGCGCCCGGGCCGAAGAGTCGGGGTTCCGTTTCCACACCATCGATGGCCTGCCGTACTGGGATGAAACCGCGTATTACGCCTTCACCCTGCGTCAGATCGAGCAGGACATCGAAGATCCCAGCGCCGAGCTGCATGCCATGGCGATGGACCTGGTGGACGAGGTGGTGGGCAGCCAGCAGCTGATGGACCAGCTGGCGATCCCGCCGCAGTTCCGCGACTGGATCGCCGACAGCTGGCGCCGCCGCGAGCCGCACCTGTATGGGCGGCTGGATTTCGCCTACGACGGCAGCGGCCCGGCCAAGCTGTACGAGCTCAATTACGACACGCCCACCTCGCTGTTCGAAGCCTCGTTCTTCCAGTGGCAATGGCTGGAGGACCAGCGCAACCAGAACCGGTTGCCGCCGCACGCCGACCAGTTCAACGCGATCCATGAAGCCTTGGTCGAACGGTTCGGTGAACTGGCCGCGCAGCTGCCGCCGCCGCTGTATTTCAGCGCGGTGGGTGCGTCGGAAGAAGACCAGGGCACGGTCGCCTATCTGCGCGACTGTGCCGCCCAGGCCGGCCTGCGCGGCGAAGCGATCGCGATCGAAGATATCGGCCTGTCCGAAGACGGGCGCTTCACCGCGCTCGACGACACCGTGATCGGCAGCCTGTTCAAGCTGTACCCGCTGGAAGACCTGATGACCGAGTCGTTCGGCCAGGCGTTGCCTGCCTCGGGCGTGCAGTTGCTGGAACCGGCCTGGAAGGCGATCCTCAGCAACAAGGGCGTGCTGCCGCTGCTGTGGCAGCGCCACCGGGGCCACCCGAACCTGCTCGCCGCCGAGTTCGACGACGGCAGCGAGCTGCCGCGCGGCTGGGTGCGCAAGCCGCTGTTCTCGCGCGAGGGCGCCAACGTGGCCATGCACCTGGCCGATGGCAGCTGGCAGGAAAGCGAAGGCCCGTACACCGGCCCGGCGATCCGCCAGGCGGCGCATCCGCTCACCGCGTTCGATGGCGGGTATCCGCTGATCGGCAGCTGGGTGGTGGGCGACCAGGCCTGTGGCATGGGCATCCGCGAAGACAACAGCCGGATCACCCGCGACAGCGCCCGCTTCGTACCGCACGCGATCATCGACGAAGCGCCGACGCGTATCTATCTTTGATGGCTGTTCAACGTCGGCCCGGTTCACGCGGGCGCACCACGCCTGTGCCTGGCCGTCACTTCGATGACGGCCGCAGCCTGCAGGCGTTTGCCGATCGCGTGGCTGTACGCTGCCACCGCTGCGATACGCCAGGCTGGGTGCTGGCGAGCTGGGCACCGTATCGCTGGACCGCACGCTTCCGCTGCACCGGTTGTAGCGCGGCATTGGATAGCGTCGACAACCCCTGGGTGGGCCCGGTCCGCCTGGATGGGCGTCGGCCCTGTGGCCACTGCGGACACCGATGGCTGTCCGTACACCAGAACCGACCATCTGCGACCATCGGGGTGCCGGGCACGTTGCCTGCGGAGTGCGCGCAATGCGGGCGCAGCAGCGAGGTCAGCGTCACGGTACGCCCACTGCGCGCTGGGGACCCGGCCGATCCGCATTTCGGCCTACCCCTGCGCCTGGTCGAGCCGACCCGCGCCGGTCTGCTATGGGCGTACAACACAGCGCATCTGCAGGCCCTTCTGGATTACGTCAACGCGTCACTGCGCGAAAGCCGTGGCGTGCATCGTTCAATGTTCTCCCGCCTGCCGGGGTGGATGAAGCTTGCCCGCAATCGTGCGGTCGTGCAGAAGGCGATAGCGCGCCTGATCGTCAGCGCCCGCATCGGTGGGTAGGTACCGACCGTTGGTCGGTACGCGTTACAACAACCCGTCGCGCTTGACCGCCAGGTAACGCTCCACCAGCGCGCCGGGCAGCGCTTCGGCGGTGACATCCAGCACCATCACCCGGTGGCTGCGCAGCGCATCATGCGCATCGCTGCGCTGCTGCAGGTAACGGGCGATCGCGCCGGCCTGGGTGGCGTCGTGCAGGGTCTCCACCGGCTGGGCCAGCGCATCATCCAGCTCGCGCTCGCGCAAGCTGGCCACGCATACCAGATGCTGGCGCTGCAGCAGGCGTACCGCCGCGAGCAGGTCCTCGATGTCCTCATCGCGCACGTTGGTGACCAGCATCACCAGCGACCGCCGGCGCTGGCGCAGCGAGAGCTCGGTGGCGGCGGCGAGATAGTCGGTGGCGACCGGCTGCGCCTGCAGGTCGTAGCTGGCGCGCAGCAGGGTATCGATCGTGCCCATGCCGCGCTTCGGCGCGACCCAACGGCTCTCGCCCCCGGCCGCGAACAGGCCCACACCGTCGCCCTGGCGCAGCGCCAGGTAGGACACCACCAGCGCCGCATTGAGCACATGGTCGAAGTGCGACAGGCCGCCTTCGCTGGCCATCATGCGCCGGCCGGTGTCGATCATCAGCACCAGCTGCTGGTTCTTCTCGTCCTGGTACTCACGCGACACCAGCTTGCGCGCACGTGCGGTGGCCTTCCAGTCGATCTGGCGCAGGCTGTCGCCGACGCGGTACTCGCGCATCTGGTGGAAGTCGGTGCCTTCGCCGCGGCGGCGCTTGAGGTGCGCACCGACCAGGCGCGAGGCCTGTTCGGCACTGAACAAGGCGAAGCGCGTCAGCGGGGCGAAGTTCGGGTACACGCGCACCGCCAGCGAAGGCGACAGCTGGCGCCGTTGATGCCACAGCCGCCAGGCGCTGTGCATGCGCAGGTGCACGCCCTCGAAGACGAAACGGCCACGCGCGGTCGGGGTCAGCCGGTACGCCACGCTGCTGGTCACCATCGGCTTGAGGGCCAGCCTGCGCGGCAGCCCCTGCAGGCTCCACCCACCGGGAACCAGATCAAACACCTCCACGTGCTGGTGGCGGCTCGATTCCAGACGCAGCGTGGCCTCACGCTCGACGTTCAACGCCAGCGACTCGGGCAGTTCGCGATGCACGCTGGGCGAGGGCTGGGCACGCAGGCGCAGCAGGTCCACCAGCGCAATCAGCGCCACGGCGCCGCCGATCGCCCACCAGACTGCGTGCGGCCAGGCACCGAGTACCACCGGCACGCCGAGCAGGCCCCAGCCGGCCAGCAGCGCCAGCAGCAGTAGGCCCGGCCTCATGCCGGTCGCTCGCGATGGAGGACGCGCCCCCTCATTTGCGCGGTGCGTCCACCTTGGCCAGCAGCGCGGTCAAGGCATCGTCGGCGCTTTGTCCTTCGATCTGCAGTTCCGGTGCCAGGGCGATGCGGTGTCGCAGCGCCGGTCTGGCGATGTCGCGCACGTCATCGGGGGTGACGAAATCACGGCCGGACAGCACCGCCTGCGCACGCGCCGCACGCACCAGCGCGATGCTGCCGCGCGGGCCGGCACCGAGCGCGATGCCCGGCCACTGCCGCGTGGCGGCGACGATCCGCACCGCGTAGTCGATCACTTCCGGATCGACCGTGATCGCCGCGGTGGCCTGCTGCAGCGCGACTACCTCGGCCCCGCTCAGCACGCGTGGCACCTGCGAGAGATCGAAGTCGGCCGCGCTGCGGCCGGTGGTGATCGCATCGACCATGCGCTTCTCGTCTTCCAGCGCCGGGTAGTCGATCAGCACCTTGAGCAGGAAGCGGTCCAGCTGCGCTTCCGGCAGCGGGTAGGTGCCTTCCTGCTCGACCGGGTTCTGGGTGGCGAGGGTCAAGAACGGCGGGGTCAGCGCGAACGCCTTGCCTTCGATGGTGACCTGGCCTTCCTGCATCACTTCCAGCAGGGCCGACTGGGTCTTGGCCGGCGCACGGTTGATCTCATCGGCGAGCAGCAGGTTGGTGAACACCGGGCCGCGGCGGATCTTGAAGCTCTCCGTCTTCGGGTCGTACACCGCATGGCCGCTGACATCGCTGGGCATCAGGTCCGGGGTGAACTGCACGCGGCCGTAGTCCAGCTCCAGGGCCTGGGCGAGGGCGCGCACCAGCAGGGTCTTGCCCAGCCCGGGGACGCCTTCGATCAGCACGTGGCCGCCGGCCAGCAGCGCGATCAGGATCTGGTCGAGTACCTCGGGCTGGCCGATGAAGGCACGGCCCACGGCCTCGCGCACGGCATCGACGCGCTCGGACAACGGCGACGGTGAAGGCGTCACGGCAGGAGGGGACAGCGGCGGCGGAAGCGTCGGCTCGGTCATAGCAGGTTTCTCATCTGGATCAGCAGGCGGATGCGGTCGCGCAGGCCGGCGACGTCGTGGGAAGCGGGTGGGGTCAACGCGGTCTGCACGCGCTCGTGCGACCACTGCAGCAAGGTGGCGACGGCCTGCACCCGGGCCTCGCCGGTCAGCGCGGCCGCACTCGGCGAACGCCGCCGCAGGCGGGCCAGGAACGCGCGCCGGACCGCGTCGTACAGCAGCGGCGCCTTGCCGAAGCGCAGCAGGTGTTCGCCGCTGGCGCGGATGTGTTCGAGCAGGGAACGGCGTTCGGCCGGCGGCGAAGGCAGTTCGCTGCCCAGGCGCTGCGCGCGCTGCCAGAGCCAGCCGAGCAGGGCCAGCAGCAACGGCGCCCACACCGGCCAGCCGTGGTAGAACACGCGGTTCCACAACGACGGCGGGCGCGAGGCGTAGACCAGCCACATCGTGCCCTTGCCGTAGTTGGGTGCAAGCACGTAGCGGGTCAGGTCGCGATGGGCCTTGTCGTGCAGGCCGTCGATGGCGGCGTTGGCAGCGTTCTGCGCAACGGTCGGATTGGGCCGGCCCTTGCCGTCCATGAAGGCCATGTCCGCCAGCACATCGATGCGGCCCTGGCCGTGGCGCAGGCGGGCGAACACCAGATCGCCCGAGTCGCCCCACTGGCGCTCGACCGCCACGCCCTTGGGCGGTTGGACCGCGAAGCGGCGCCCGTTGCAGAACTCGACGTGCTGCGGATCATCGCGCACGTGGAACGGCTGGCAGTCGTTTCCGTAGTCCTCGCTGTCCACGCCGAGCGCGTCCAGCAGCGGACCATTGCGCACGGCCTCCTTGCCCACCGGTGGCGTGCGCACGATCAGATGGCCGCCACGCGCCACCCAGGCCATCAGCGCGGTGGCGGCAGGCGCGGGCACTTCCGCGCTGTCCTGCAGCAGCACCAGCGTGTCGCCCGGCTGCAACGGCATCCGGGCCAGGTCCAGGCGCGGTTGCGACTGCACGGTAAGCCCGTCCGCGCGCAGTGCCTGACCGAGCACATACAACGGGTTGTAGCTGGCTTCACCCTGCGGCGGCAGGTGCTCGAGCTGGGTCACCCGCTCGTGCGTGCGCAGGAACAGGATCGCCAGCGGCACCCCGATCACCAGCAGCACAAGGCCGAGCAGCAGCCAGCGCAGACGGGTGCTCATGCGCGCCACCCGAACTGGCGCTGCAGGGTGGTGGCCAGCGCTTCGAAATCATCATCGGCCGGCAGCCGGCCGGCATACGCAGCGTACTGCCAGACCCGCACGATGCGTTCGAACAGGCGGCGGTCGGCCTCGACCGGCATCCGTCGCGAGGCCCGCAGGCACTGCGCTTCGGTGGCGCCCGGCGGCAGGCTGATCTGCGCGCGCTCGCTCATGGACTCCACGCTGGCGCGATACAACAGCGCCAGCGCCTGCCGTGGGCGGCCCTCCTGCCACAGTGCACGCGCACGCGCGGCGGGATCGGGCGGTGCCACGTCCGGTACCCGGATCGGCTCTTCCACGACCGCCACAGCCTTGGCCCGGCGGCGCTGGCCGGAGCCACGCAGCCACGGCAGCCAGCGCGGCGCGGTGATCAGCAGCAGCACCACCAGGACGCCGACCACGGCCCACAGCGCCCACTCGGCGATCTGGGCCGGCAGCAATGGGCCCTTGTTGCCACGTTGCCGGGATGCCTTGGCGGCGGCCTCGCGTTTTGCCTTCTCGGCTTCGGCCGCCTCGCTATCCGTGCGCTTCCACTCAGTGACCTCGCGGGTCGGGCTCTGCAGCGGGTCTTCATACGCGCGCTGCACCGCCTGACGGAAGCCGGCGGTGTCCACCGCCTCGTTGCCGAAGACGCCGACCGCAGTGTTGTCCGGGTCATTGTCGAACGTCCGGGTGGGAGCGTCCGGCGCCTCGTCTTCGGCGTCTTCATCCTCAGGCGCATCGGACCCCGCGTCGGCCGCGGGCGCCAGACCGTCCTCCAGCGACGGCGCGGCAGCCGGTGCAGCCACCGCCCCCTTGCTGTTGGACGACGGCGGTGTCTGCTGGGCGTGCAGCGCCGCGCCCGGCCAGATCAGCACCAGGGCCAGCACCAGCAGCGGCGCGGCCTGCTGCAGCCGGGCGTGCAGGCGGCGGAAGGCGATCTCCAGATCCCACGCTTCCATCTGCGTGCGCCGGTCCAGGTACAGGCCGAAGCCGGCGCCGACGTAGAACGGACCGATCAACGTCGCAGCGGCCCAGAACAGCAGGTTCACGCCCAGCTGCATCCACGCCGGCATGTCCTGCTTGGCCAGCTCCCACGCCGCGCGCCAGGACTCGGACAACAGGTCCACCGGGATGAACAGGAACACCGCCGCGATGCCGCCGACCACCAGCACGATCTCGAAGATCATGCACACCAGCGTCAGCAGCAGCGCGTGGCCGACCGCGCCGCCGGCGATCGCACGCCGACGCTGGCGGCGATGCGCAGCGTCCGTGCCCTCGAGCAGATTCACCGGCAGCAGCACCGGGCGCAGCGGGCTCAGGCGCCGCCAGCCGAGGTAGCCCCAGAAGCCCTGCCAGCCCCACGTGCGCTGCGCGCGCAGTGTCTGCGTGGTCGTCGAGGCATCGCCGAACACCCCGCGCGAGATCACGTACAACGCGATGCGTTCGAACAATGGCTTGAGCCACCACATCGCCAACCAGGCCCAGCCGAAGCTGTCCGTCCACCAGGCCAGCGCGTTGAGCAGCACGAACACCGGCAGCGACACGCTCACCCACGGCGCCCAGATCGCCGCGGCGTGCCGTCGCACCAGGGCCATCCCCAGCTCCATGGCCTCCCAGCCCGAGCGCGCGCGCAGCACGATGTTGAGCCGATCAATCTGCATCGGCCGCTCCGCGCCCGCCGCGCCACAACCACACGAACACCGCGGTCCACAGCACCGCGGCCACGCTGTATTTGCCCCACGCCGGGATCGCGGCGATCGAGGACCAGAACGCTTCGATGAAGGCGGCCACCAGCAGCATCGCGGCAACGCCCACGCACAGCTTGGCCCCGATCACACCGCCCTCGACCAGCGCATCGATGCGCCGCCGGCGACCGGGCGCCAGCAGTTTCATGCCCAGCTGCAGCCCAGCGCCGCCGGCGATCACGATCGCGGTCAGCTCGAATGCACCATGGCCGACCACGAAGCGCCAGAACGGATCGCCGTGGCCGATATGCTGCAGATGCCCGGCCACCGATCCGATGCCGACGCCGTTGAACAGCATCACGAACACGGTGCCGACACCGGCGATCAGCCCGAAGGCGAACGTGCGCAGGCCGATGCTGATGTTGTTCATGATGTAGTAGCCGAACATCGTCCAGTTGGTGCCGCTGTCGCGGCCCAGGTTCGGCGAGGCCGGATCGTACATGCGCTCGAACTCGGCGATGCGCGCGTTGTCCAGCAGCAGGTGGATCAGCTCGGGGCGCCACAGGATCAGCGCGAAACTGCCCACCAGCGGCACCACGAACAACGCCGCAGCGACCCACATGCTGCGGGCCTGGCTGCGCACCAGCTGCGGGAAATCGGCGAACAGGAAGGCGAGTGCGCGCTGCCACTGCGGGCGCGGGGTGCGGTACAGCAGGGTATGGCCCTGCTGCATCAGCTGCTGCAGCCGCGCCACCAGCTGCGGGCTGTAACCGCGCCGGCGCGCCAGCGCGAGCTGCTGGCACAGGCGGCGGTAACGCTGCGGGAAGTCGCCATCGTCCAGGCCCTCGTGTGCTGGCTGCCGGCGCGCCTGCCGCGGGTGCTCACCGCGCTGGGCCAGCCAGTGCTCCAGCGCCTGCCATTCGGCCTGGTAGCGGGCGACGAACTGTTCCTGCCTCATCGCCGCCCCAACAGCCAGTTGGCCATCGCATACAGGCGCAGCACGCCGACCTGGCCGTGGCTTCCGGTGAGCGGCGCGGCGATATCGGCCAGTTCCTGCTGGCGTGGCGCCGACAGCCGCGGCGCACGCTCGGCGAAAGCGACCACGGCGGCCTGTTCGGCCGGCTGCAGCGGTTGCGGTGGTACCAGCACACTGCCGACCGGCACCGTGCCGCCCAGCGGCGCGGCGCCCTGATGGATCACCACGGTGCCGGCGACCAGATCGCCGAGGCGGCGGCCATGCGCATCGAACAGGCTCGACAGCAGCCCCAGCGCATAGCCGAACGGCAGCATGTCCACGGTGCGCAGCAGGTTGCGGGTGATCGCGCTCATCCAGCCGATCGGCCCACCATCGCGCGCGACCACGCGCAGGCCCATCGCGCGCTTGCCCAGGGTGCGGCCCCAGCACGCCTCCTGGACGATCGTGTAGGCCCACATCAGCAGGAACATCAGGCCGAGGTAGAGCCCTTGGCCGAACCCGCCGAGGAAGGCCAGCGGAATACTCAGCATCATCAGTGCGCCGACCCGGATCACGAAGTCGATCGCCCACGCCAGCGCACGCGGCAACGGACCAGCGACGGGCAGGTGCAGGGGCACGCCTTCGGGGGTGATGACCTCCCGGTAGGTATCCAGCATGGGCGCGCTCATGGGCGGCGCGTCACGGTGGGCCGTAGGGAAGGCCACAGGGGATGCCGGATTCCTCTCCGGGCTGCCAGCGGGGGCATGCGGGTCTCGACTGCTTCCTGGTCGGCTGAGGACTTTACCGCGCACCGATCCCGATGCCCAGCGGCGCGGCCACCATCACCCCCGGTACTGGTCCTTCAGGCGCACGTAGTGATCGGCCGAGTAATGCAGCGATTCGATCTCTTTGTCGCTGAGCGTGCGCGCCAGCCGTGCGGGGTTGCCCAGCCACAGCTCGCCCTCGCCGACCACCTTGCCCGGGCCGAGCACCGCGCCGGCGCCCAGGAACCCGTGCGTGTTCACCTGCGCACCATCGAGGATGCAGGCGCCCATGCCGATCAGACAGTAATCGCCGATCGTGCAGGCATGGATGATGGTGCCGTGGCCGACCGTGACACCCTCACCGATGATGGTGGGGTAGCCGCCCTTGTTGAACGGGCTGTGGTGGCTGACGTGGATGATGGTGCCGTCCTGGATGTTGCTGCGCGCACCGATCCGCACGTGGTTCACATCCCCGCGGATCACCGTGCCCGGCCAGACCGAAACGTCATCGCCCAGCACCACATCGCCGATGATGGTGCTGGCCGGATCGATGTAGACGCGTTCGCCGAGCACCGGCAGTTTGTCGAGGAAGGGGCGGATCGGGGACATGCATGAACTCCGGCAACGCAGGGACTGGGACGCCGCCTGCCGCGTTGTCCCGGCCCCCGATGATAACGCGGGTGTGCCCGCCAACCGCCGCTGGCGCGCAGACCATCGACTGCGCGACTGCGCGACTGCGCGACCGCCGACCGCACGACCGCGCGACTGCGCGACGGCGCAACCGCACGGCATCGACGGTAGAGCCGACCGTTGGTCGGCTGCCCGGAATCCCCCGGCGGTGGCTGTGCAGCCGACCAACGGTCGGCTCTACCGGGTTGTTGTGCAGCCGACCAACGGTCGGCTCTACCGGGGGCATGCCGCGTTACGCGGCGCGGATGCGGCGCGCGCGTTCCAGATGGACCAGCAGCAGCGAGATTGCCGCCGGGGTCATGCCGGGGATGCGCTGGGCCTGGCCGATGGTCTGCGGCCGCACGCGCTCGAGCTTCTGCTGCACTTCGGCCGAGAGACCGCGCACGCTGGCGTAATCGAAATCGGCGGCGATGGCGGTGTTTTCATGACGCTGCTGGCGTTCGATCTCGTCGCGCTGGCGGTCCAGGTAGCCGGCGTACTTCACGCCGATCTCGACCTGTTCGGCCACCTTGGCGTCGGCCACGGCGGGGCCGAGCGACGGCACCTGCATCAGCTTGGCGTAGTCCAGTTCCGGGCGCTTGATCAGGTCCAGCACGTTGGTTTCGCGGCTGACCGCCACTCCCAGCGTGGCTTCCACCTCGCGGCCGAGCGCATTGCCCGGCGTGGCCCACAGGGCGCGCAGCCGCGCGGTCTCCTGCGCCACCGCGTCCTGCTTGGTCTGGAATGCGCTCCAACGGCGGTCATCGACCAGCCCCAGTTCGCGGCCGAGGCCGGTCAGGCGCACGTCGGCATTGTCCTCGCGCAGCTGCAGGCGGTACTCGGCGCGGCTGGTGAACATGCGGTACGGCTCGTTGGTGCCGTGGGTGATCAGGTCGTCGACCAGCACGCCCAGATAGGCCTCGTCGCGGCGCGGGCACCAGCCGGCGTCGTCACGGGTGAAGCGGGCGGCGTTGAGGCCGGCCAGCAGGCCCTGTGCGGCGGCTTCTTCATAGCCGGTGGTGCCGTTGATCTGGCCGGCGAAGAACAGGCCGCTGACGGTCTTGGTCTCCAGCGTGTTCTTCAGCCCGCGCGGGTCGAAGAAGTCGTATTCGATCGCATAGCCGGGGCGGGTGATGTGCGCGTTCTCGAAGCCACGCATGCTGCGCACCAGCTCCAGCTGCACATCGAATGGCAGCGAGGTGGAGATGCCGTTGGGATAGATCTCGACCACGTCCAGCCCTTCGGGCTCGACGAAGATCTGGTGGCTGGCTTTTTCGGCGAAGCGCACCACCTTGTCCTCGATGGAGGGGCAGTAGCGCGGGCCGATGCCTTCGATCTGGCCGCTGTACAGCGGCGAGCGGTGCAGCGCGTTGCGGATGATCTCGTGGGTGCGCTCGCTGGTGTGGGTGATCCAGCAGCTGACCTGCGCCGGATGCTCGTCCACGCTGCCCAGGAAGGACATCACCGGGCGCGGGTCGTCGCCGGGCTGTTCTTCCATCAGGCGGTAATCCAGCGAGCGGCCGTCGATGCGAGGCGGCGTGCCGGTCTTCAGGCGGTCGATCACGAACGGGCGCTCGCGCAGGCGCGCGGCCAGCGTGGTCGCCGGCGGGTCACCCATGCGACCGGCCGCGTACTGGGTCTCACCGACGTGGATCTTGCCGGCCAGGAAGGTGCCGGCGGTCAGCACCACGGCGGTCGCGCTGAAGCGCAGGCCGGTCTGGGTGATCGCGCCACGCACGGCATCGCCCTCGATGACCAGGTCATCGACCGCCGCCTGGAACACGGTCAGGTTGGGCTGGGCCTCGACGATCTGGCGGATCGCCATGCGGTACAGATTGCGGTCGGCCTGGCAGCGGGTGGCGCGCACGGCCGGGCCCTTGGAGGCGTTGAGCGTGCGCCACTGGATGCCGGCGCGATCGGCGGCATGCGCCATTGCGCCGCCCAGGGCGTCGATTTCCTTGACCAGGTGGCCCTTGCCGATGCCGCCGATGGCCGGGTTGCAGCTCATCGCACCGATGGTTTCGACGTTGTGGGTCAGCAGCAGGGTGCGCGCACCGCTGCGTGCGGCCGCCAGCGCGGCTTCGGTGCCGGCGTGGCCGCCGCCGATGACGATCACGTCGTAGCGGTAGAAGGAGTCAGTCATGGCGGAGGAGCTCGGGACGGGGCCGGGCGGCCCGGATCAGCCCTGGAGGCAGGGCGCGGGTGGCGATTTTAGCGCCATTCGTCGGGGGCCATGAAATCCACCCTCAAGTTGGCACGTTTTCTGCAGATAACCCAATAGCACCCAGGATGGCATGCGCCTTGTGCGCAACGGACCGGAATTGGAACAGGGGCCGGTCCAAGCGCATCGTGGGGAAGCAGAGGGGCCGGCAGTCGGGGGACTGTCGGCCCTGTTTTTTTGCCGGTTCCAGCGCGAACGCGCCGCCCAAATACAGAAGGCCCCGCCAGTAGCGGGGCCTTCTGCGTTTAAGGTGCCGACATCCGACAGGGCCGGAACAGGGGGGATCCAGATGTTCCTGGCGGATATCGACATAGAGCCGAATGTGACGCCACTTGTCGCTTTTGACACTTTGTGACCGTGGCTGTCACCGCCCGGCTAGAGTGAACTGCCGGGCGCGTGAAAATCAAGCCATCTCAGGGCTCAACTGTGCGTTGGTTCGCATTGTTGAGATTCCGCCACGGGGAACCGTTCATCCTCGGCGAAGACGGACGCGGCGCCTGGGTCGGGCGTGCCTGCGGCGGCGACGGACGCTGCTGTTGCTGCCGTTGCTGCTGCGGCGGCCTACGCGGCCCACCGAGCGAATCCATGTTCCGCCACGGCGAGCCGCCGTTGTTCGGCCGCGGGCGATCCGGCGGACGGGTCGGGTTGCCGTTGCCGTTGCCATGGCCGGGGCGCGGCGGTGGGCGGTGATTGTGCGGCGGGCGATAGTTCGGATACGGGCGATACACCGGATAGCCGTAGCCACCGCCATAGCCGTAATACCCGCCACCGTAGTAGCCGCTGCCGTACCCATAGGGGTATCCGGCCGGGTAGCGATACTCGACCGACGGTGCGCCGTGGTAGTAGCCGCTGCCGCCGCCACCGCCGACATAGTCGTACGTCGCGCAGCCGGACAGGGCCAACAACAGGCCACCGGCAAGAACAAGGCGCATTTTCATGATGGGTCCCCCCAACGGGCTGTAGGGCCAGCTTCGGCCCAGGGCATTGAATCAGCCCTTAACTCGGCCCGATCCGAATGAATGGTTGCCATGCTGACACGTTCATCAAGTCGGATGTGGGCAGGGGGCATACGTTAATCTTGCGTCATGAGCGATTCACCCTTGCCCTGTGTTGACGACGTGCTGGCGGCGGCGGCGCGCATTGCCGCGCACGCCTGCGTGACCCCGGTGTTGCGCTCGCGCACCCTGGATGCGCTGACCGGCGCCACCGTGGTCTTCAAGGCCGAACACCTGCAGCGCAGCGGCGCCTTCAAATTCCGCGGTGCCTGCAATGCTGTGTGGGCGCTGACCGAGGCGCAGGCCCGGCGCGGGGTGGTCACCCACTCCTCGGGCAACCATGGCGCCGCCCTGGCGCTGGCCGCGCGTACCCGTGGGATTGCCTGTCACGTGGTCGTGCCCGAGGGCGCGGTAGCGGCGAAACTGGCCAACATCGGCCGCCACGGGGCCACGTTGTGGCGCTGCGATGCCTCGATCGCCGCGCGCGAAGCCATGTGCGCCCAAGTCCAGGCCGAAACCGGGGCGACCCTGGTCCATCCCTATACCGACCCGTGCGTCATTGCCGGCCAGGGTACGGCCGCGCTGGAACTGCTGCATGCCAGCGAAGGGCTGGAGATGATGGTGGTGCCGGTGGGCGGCGGTGGCCTGGCCGCGGGTACGCGGCTGGCACTGCAGGCCGCCGCCCCGCTGGCCGAGCTGGTCCTGGCCGAGCCGCTGGGCGCGGACGATACCGCGCGCTCGCTGGCCGCTGGCGAGCGCCGCATCGATTTCACCCCCCACACCGTCTGCGATGGCCTGCGCGGGACGCTCGGCGCGCCCAACTTCGCGCTGCTGCAGGGCGCGGCCCAGGTCATCACCGTCGCCGATGAGGCGACTGTCGCGGCGATGCGGCTGATCTGGCAGGTGCTCAAGCAGGTGGTGGAACCATCCTCGGCGATCGCCCTGGCGGCGATCCTCGCCGAACCGGCACGCTTTGCCGGCAAACGGGTGGGCGTGGTGCTTTCCGGGGGCAATGTGGATCTGGATGCGCTGCCGTGGGGCGCGGTATGAGCCGACGCACCGGGGTGGGCGTGTTCGGGTGGCTGTGGCGGCTGTGCATCGTGCTGGCCGTGTGGCTGCTCGGGGTCACGGCGTGGATCGTCTGGATCGGCGAGCGCGACCAAGCGCAGAGGGCCGACGCGATCATCGTGCTCGGCGCGGCAGCCTATGACGCCAAGCCTTCGCCGGTGTTCGAAGAGCGCATCCGCCACGGGCTGGATCTCTACCAGCAGGGCTATGCCCCGCTGCTGATCTTCACCGGTGGCTATGGCGGCACCGGCGCGCGTTTTTCCGAGTCGCAGGTGGCGCGTCGCTACGCGCTCAAGCAGGGCGTGCCCGATGACGCGATCCTGATCGAGACCGCCTCACGCACCACCCGGCAGAACCTGATCGAGGCGCGGCGCTTGATGGAGCAGCGCAAGCTGCACCGCGTGATCATCGTCAGCGACCCGCTGCACATGGCGCGCGCGCTGCGGCTGTGCCGCGAACTGGGCATCGATGCGCTGGCCTCGTCCACGCCGAGCACGCGCTTCCGCAGCTTCCACACCAGCTGGCGGTTCCTGGCGCAGGAAATCTATTTCTTCCACCGCGACCTGTTCCCGTCGTAGCGCCGACCGTTGGTCGGCTGGCCCGGGCCGCCGTGCGGCCAGCCGACCAACGGTCGGCTCTACGGGATCACCGTGATCACCGCGGCCGGCGCGATCACCTCGATCAGCGCGATCGGCTCAGGGCGTTCTGCGGCGGATCGGAATCGCCGACACCGGCACCGTGGCGACATCGTGACCGCGCTCGCGGATCGGCGCGCCACCTTCTGGTGCCCAGGCGTGTGCGTAGATCACTTCCCAGCTGCTGGGCAGCTTGCCGTCGTCGCGCCGCAGCGGCTCGTAGGCGTCACGCGCGGCATCGAAACGCCCGCGCCCGGTCAGTGTGTGGCGGCGGTCCTGGCGCGCGTTGGTGGCGCCGATCGCCTGCAGCTCGCGCATCAGCGCGGTCAGGTCGTCGTAGGTCAGGGTGAACAGGTCGCGGTCCAGCACCGGATCGCGGAAGCCGGACATCATCAGCGCATCGCCGAACTGCGCGATCGGGGCGAAACGACTGACATGCGGCACCTCGTCGGCGGCGGCGAACGCATCGCGCAGTTCGATCAGCGTCTCCGGCCCGAACGTGGAGACCAGCAGCAGGCCGCCCGGCTTGAGCGCACGGCGGAACCCGGCGAACACTGCCGGTAGATCCTCCACCCACTGCAGGCACAGGTTGCTGAAGATCACATCCACGCTCTGGTCCAGCACCGGCAACGCCTGCGCATCGCCGCACACGCGCGAGAACGGCTTCCACCAGCCCGCCTGCTTCTTCGCTTCGCGCAGCATCGGCTGGGCCAGATCCAGCGCGATCACCTGCGCCTTCGGCCAGCGCTTCTTCATCAGCGCGCTGGCGTGGCCGGTGCCGCTGCCGACATCGAGCACCACCTGCGGTTGGCGGCTTTCCAGGTAGTCCAGCGATTCAAGCAGGCGCTTCTCCACCTCGCGCTGCAGCGCGGCGGCGGCGTCGTAACTGCTGGCGGCGCGCGAGAAGGCGCGGCGGACGTGATGCGGATCGAAGCTGGACGTCATGGGGTACTCACGGCTCAAAACAGTGGTGCGGGTGGAATCAGAAGGTGCCCGGGTAGGCGCCGCCATCGATCAGCAGGTTCTGCCCGGTGATGTAGCCGGCCTGCGCGCTGCACAGGAACGCGCAGGCGGCGCCGAACTCGTCAGCGGTGCCGAAACGGCCCGCGGGAATGTGGGTGCGTTTGCGTTCGGCCAGCTGGCCGGCGTCGATGCCCTGCTGCTGCGCCAGGTAGGCGAAGTTGCCGCGCAGGCGGTCGGTATCGAACTGGCCCGGCAGCAGATTGTTGAGGGTGACATTGTGCGCGACGGTTTTGCGGGCCAGTCCGGCCACGAACCCGGTCAGTCCTGCGCGTGCGCCGTTGGAGAGCCCGAGGATGTCGATCGGGGCCTTCACCGACGAGGAGGTGATGTTGACCACGCGGCCGAAGCCGCGCTCGATCATGCCGTCCACGGTGGCGCGGATCAGCTCGATCGGGGCCAGCATGTTGGCATCCAGCGCGGCGATCCAGTCTTCGCGGCTGAACTGGCGGAAATCGCCCGCCGGCGGGCCACCCGCGTTGTTGACCAGGATGTCGACCTGCGGACAGGCGGCCAACGCAGCGTCGCGGCCTTGGGTGGTGGCGATGTCGGCGACGACCCCGATCACCCGGCGCGCACCCGGCAGGGCCTGCAGCTCGAGCACGGCGCGGTCCAGGGCCGCTTCACCGCGCGCGGCGATGACCACGTTGACGCCTTCGCGTGCCAGTGCGCGCGCGCAGCCCAGCCCGAGGCCTTTGCTGGCGGCGCAGACCAGGGCCCAGCGGCCGGCGATTCCAAGATCCATGGGTCAGTCCTGTGGGGAAAGGCAGGCGTACATGATCGGCGATGCGTGGCCGGAACAGGTCAAGACAGTGCGGCAACGAAGTGTTGCAGCTGCGTGGCGACCTCGTCGGTATGGCCCAGGAACGGCGCGTGCCCGCCCTGGGCGACCACGTGGGCCTGCGCGCCCGGCACCCGTGCCGCGGCGGCCTGCATGGCCCGCGCCGAGACCAGGCGGTCGCGCTGGCCGGCCAGCCACAGGCTCGGTTTGCCCAAGGTGGCCAGGGCGCCGCGTAGGTCGGTGTTCTCCAGCAGGCGCAGGCCTTCCTGCAATGCGCGCGGGGCCGGTTCACCGCGGGCGACCAGCATTTCGCGCAGCGTGCGCAGTTCCTGCCGCGCGTGCTCCGAGCCCATCGCATCCAGCGCCAGGAAGCGCTCCAGCGTGCCGCGGTAGTCCTGCGCGAGATCCTGGCCGAACTGCTCGAACACCGCCGGCTCCACCGCGTGCGGCCAGTCATCGCCGCGCACGAAACGCGGCGTGGCCGCGATCATCGCCAGGCCGCGTACCTGCGGCAGCGTCGCGGCGGCATGCAGGGCGAACAGGCCACCGAGCGACCAGCCGCACCAGACCGCCGGTGGCGTGGCGGCGGCGATGGCATTGACCACGTAGGGCAGGCGCAGCGGCGTGGTGTCGTCACGGCTGGCGCCGTGGCCGGGCAGATCCACCAGGTGCAGCTGGACGTGCGCGGACAGGCGCTCCACCAGCGGCGCGAACACACCGCCATGCAGGGCCCAGCCGTGGATGAGGACCAGTGCCGGGCCCTGGCCGATGACCTCGATATGCATGCTCAACGCTGCGGCATCACGCGGTCAGGGCATTCAGTGCGTGCTGCTGGACCGCAGTGTCGCGTGCATGGGCGATCGCATCGACCAGCGCGTGGACCTGTGCCGGCGCATGCAGCGCGGACAAGGTCACGCGCAGGCGCGCCTTGCCCTCGGGGACGGTCGGCGGGCGGATCGCGCTGACCAGGAAACCGGCTGCTTCCAGCGCGGCCGACATCGCCATCACGGTGGACTCGGCGCCGCACAGCAGGGGTTGAATCGGGGTATCGGATGGCATCAGTTCCAGACCGTGCTGGCGGGCGCCGGTGCGGAAAAGGCCGATCAGTTCGGCGAGCTTCTCGCGGCGCCAGTCATCGCGGCGCGCCAGCTTCACCGCGGCCAATGCGGCGGCGGCCTGGGCCGGCGGCACGGCGGTGGTGTAGATGTAGGGGCGTGCCGTTTCGGCCAGGTGCTGGATCATCGCCTCATCGCCGAGCACGACCGCACCACTGCCGCCCAGTGCCTTGCCGAGTGTCGCCAGCTGCAGCGGCACATCGTTGACGCCCAGGCCGGCCTCGGCCACGCAGCCGCGGCCGTGTTCACCGACCACGCCGATGCCATGCGCGTCATCGACGTACAGCAGCGCTTCCTGCATGCGCGCCACCAGCGACAACGACCGCAGCGGCGCCATGTCGCCGTCCATGCTGAAGACGCCGTCGGTGGCCAGCATCGCCGCGCCGCTCGGCGCGTGCTTGAGCTGGCGCAGTGCGCCTTCGGTATCCAGATGCGGGTAGCGGCGCAGGCGGCAACCGGCCAGGCGCGAGGCATCAAGCAGACTGGCGTGGTTGAGCCGGTCCTGCACGCAGACATCGTCCTCCTCGCTGAGCAGTGCCTGTTGCACGGCGAGATTGGCGGCGAAGCCACTGCCGAACAGCAGGGCCCGCGGATAGCCGAGCCAGTCGGCCATCTCCCGTTCGAGCGCGTCATGCAGCGCGTGGTGGCCGCAGATCAGGTGCGAGGCGGTCGCGCCGGCGCCTTCGCGCGCGGCGGCATCCTGCAGTGCGCTGACCACGCCGAACTGCTGGGACAGACCCAGGTAGTCATTGCTGCAGAAGTTGGTCAGGCAGTGGCCATCCACTTCCAGCTGCACGCCATCGCGCCGGCTCACCACGCGGCGCACCCGCAGGCGCCCCAGCGCGTCGCGGAGCTTGCGCTGGGCCTGGATGCGGTCGTGCAGGTCAGGACGGGCCATGGTCGTCAGGGGGTCCGGGTGGGCCGTTAGCGTACCCGGTTGCCGGGCCCGCTGCTCGGGGCTCAGGCCGCCTGCCCGCAGCTGCCGCCGGCGGTGATGTCGGCATGGACCGTACCCGGGTGGTCGTGCCCGGTGGCATCCACCGTGACCGCCATCGGGCGCAGCCCCAGCCGTTCGAACAGGGACAGGTCGCGTTCGGTGTCCGGGTTGCCGGTGGTCAGCAGCTTTTCGCCATGGAAGATGGAGTTGGCTCCGGCCAGGAAGCACAGCGCCTGCAGCTCATCGCTCATCGCCTCGCGCCCGGCCGAGAGCCGCACCATCGAGCGAGGCATGATGATGCGCGCCACTGCGATCATCCGCACGAACTCGAACGGGTCCAGCGCGGCAGTGCCGTGCAGCGGGGTACCGGCCACCTGCACCAGGCGGTTGATCGGCACCGAATCCGGGTGGGCGGGCAGGGTGGCCAGCGCCAGCAGCAGGCCGGCGCGATGCTCGCGCGTCTCGCCCATGCCGACGATGCCGCCGCAGCAGGTCTTCAGCCCGGCATCGCGGACATGCGCCAGCGTGTCCAGACGGTCCTGGTACTGGCGCGTGTGGATGATCGAATCGTAATAATCCGGCGCGGTGTCCAGGTTGTGGTTGTAGTAATCCAGCCCGGCCTCACGCAGCGCGGTGGCCTGCTCGCCGCTGAGCATGCCCAGCGTGGCGCAGGTCTCCAGGCCGAGCGCCTTCACCTCGCGGATCATCGCCGCCACCTTGGGGATGTCGCGGTCCTTGGGCGAGCGCCACGCCGCGCCCATGCAGAACCGCGAAGCGCCGGCCGCCTTGGCCTGGCGCGCCTTGGCGACCACCTCGTCGGTGGCCATCAGCTTCTGTGCGTCCACGCCGGTGCTGTAGCGCTGCGCCTGCGGGCAGTACGCGCAGTCTTCCGGGCAGCCGCCGGTCTTGACCGAGAGCAGGGTCGAGATCTGGACGTCCGCCGGGTCGAACTGCTCGCGGTGCACGCTGGCCGCGCGATGCAGCAGGACCGGGAAGGGCAGCGCGAACAGGGCCAGTACCTCTTCGCGGTGCCAGTCGTGGCGGATGACAGAAGCCATGGGAGTGTCCTGACAGATAGTGGAACGAAAGGGCGGCAGTCTGGTGAGGCTGTCACCATCTGTCAACCATATGATCTTATCTAAAGTTTACGGTGCGCTGGGCTGGCTGGGCTGGCAGATCCTGCCGTTGCGCTGCCTGGTCTGCGATTGTCCCGGCGAGGACGGCATGGACCTGTGCCGCGCCTGCCATCGGGCGCTGCCGTGGAACGACCGTGCCTGCCGGCGTTGCGCCCTGCCGCTGGCGGTGGACGACCCCGGGGACGCCGACGGCGATCACTGCGAGCGATGTGTGGACGACTGTCCCCGCCAGGCGGCGGCCAGTGCCGCGTTCCTGTACGCGCCGCCGATCGACAGGCTGCTCATCCGGTTCAAATTCCACCAGGATCTGGCCGCGGGACGGTTGCTCTCGCAGCTCATGCTGCAGCGCGTGCCGTCGTTTCTGGCCGGGCCGCTGCAACCGATGCCACTGCACCGCCGCCGCTTGCGCCAGCGGGGTTACAACCAGGCGCTGGAACTGAGCAAGCCACTGGCACGCGGGCTGTGCTGCCCGCTCTGGAACGGGCTGCAGCGCACCCGCCAGACCGCCGCGCAATCGACGCTGGATGCGGACGCCCGGCGCAGCAACCTGCGCGATGCGTTCGCCGTGCGTGGGCATCCGCCCGCCGGGCTGACCATCGTCGATGATGTGATGACCACCGGGGCGACCACCGATGCCGCGTTGCGCGCGCTGCAGTATGCCGGCGCCGGGCCGATGCAGGTCTGGGTCTGTGCGCGGGTGCCGTGACCCCCGTTGCCGCGCCCTGCACGGCGCGGGGTCGTACCATCGGCCCGTCATCATCCCCGCAAGGACGTCACATGAACCTGCCGCCGGATTCGCGCACTTCACCCCTTCTCACTGTCATCGGCCGCAGCTGGTGGGTGCTGATGCTGTACGGCGTGGTTGCCGTGGTCTTCGGGCTGATCGCGATCACGCGGCCCCTGTCGGCCGCCACCGCGCTGGCCTGGGCGATTGGCGTGATGGCCCTCGTGGAAGGCCTGATCAGCCTGTTCGCGCTGTTCGGCCGCAGTGGCGTGCCGCGCGGCTGGCTGCTGGTCTATGCGCTGGCCTCGCTGGTGTTCGGCGTGCTGGCCGTGCTCAACCCACTGGCCACGGCCAGCGTGCTGATCCTGCTGCTGGCGGCCTGGCTGATCGTCGCCGGCCTCTACCGCATCGTGTTCGCGGTCCGGGTGCGCAAGGAAATCCAGGGCGAGTGGCTGCTGATCGTCAGCGGCGTGCTGGCCATCGTGCTCGGTGCGGTGATGGTGGCCAACCCGATGGCGGGGATTGCCGTCACCACGCTGTGGATAGGGATCGGCAGCCTGCTCTATGGCGTACTGCAGATCGTGGTGGCCTGGCGCATCCGCCGCCTGCGCTGAGCACGCGCAGCGGCGATACTCGTGCCCCCACACAAGGAGAAACCCGCATGCGCAGCTGTCTGCTGATCGCCACCATGATGCTGGGTGCCGGACTGAGCGCCTGCACCCAGGCACCTCCTGCGCCGGCGGCGAACGAGACACCGGCGGGCGTCGCACCGCTGGCGAACGCACGCATCCAGATGCGTGAGGTGGCCGAGGATGCCCGCCACCCCGGCGTCACCACGCTCAAGGACCGCGACGGCAACGTGCTGCCCCTGATCGAGCCGGCCTTCATCACCACGGCCGACATCGCCTCGGTGGCCGTGGGCAGCGACGGGACCACCGGACACGGGACGCTGATCCTGCGCTTCACGGATGCCGCGGCGCCGCGCATCCTCGCCGCGACGGAAGCGCGCGTCGCCAAGCGTGTGGCGTTTACCGTTGGCGATCAGGTCCTCAATGTCGCCGTCATCGCCGGCCCCTTCGCGCAGTCCATGCAGGTGAGCGGACTGGACAGCAACGAGGAAGCCCACCGGCTGTATACCGAGATCACCGGCAAGGCGCCCTGAGCCCCTCGCGATCCGCGGAGGCGCTCAGCGGAAATTCGCCTCGATCTGCTCCAGCGATTTGCCCTTGGTCTCCGGCAGCCAGAATGCAGCGATGAGGAAGTACAGCAGCGTACAACCGGCCCAGAAGAAGAACATGCTGGCGTAGCCGTGGTGGCCGACCGTGGGCAGGAAGATCGCGGCGATCACGGTGGAAACGAACTGGTTGATCAACAGCGCGATGCTCATGCCGTTGGAGCGGATGCGGGTGGGCATCAGCTCGGACAGCGCGAGCCACACGCACACGCCCGGGCCCACCGCGAAGAACGCCACGAACAGCAGGATGCAGCCGGCGACCAGCCAGCCGTGGGTGGGCGAGGGCACCGGGCCGATCACCGCACGTTCGATCACCAGCGGCGCGTTCGCGGCCTGCGCCGGGTCCGGGAACGGGTTGAGATGCAGCGTGCGGAAGAAGCGGCCGATCACGCTGTCGGCGGAGACCGCATCTTCGCGGCGGATCTGCAGCGTGGCGTCGATCGGGTTGTCGCTGCGCAGTGAGCGCACGTTGCTGAAGCCGCCGTAGGCGTAGGACACGGTCAGCTGCTGGGGCGCGGTGCCGGCGTTGCCGTCCAGGCGCTGCCATTGCGCGGCATCCAGTGGCAGCGACAAGGTGGTGCCGCTCACCTGCTGCTGCAGCGCGGCCTGCACATCCAGCCGCCCGCGTTCGCTCTGCACGAACAGCAGCGCCGCAGCCAGCAGCGACAGCGTGATGCCGCCACTGCCCAGCATCAGCAGGAACTTGCGGCCTTTGCGGTCCACCAGCAGCAGCGCGACCACCGTCATCACGGCATTGAGCAGCTTGATCGCCACATCGGCGCCATTGGCCACCGAGCCAGGCAGGCCGGCCTGGTTGAGGATGTTGACCGCGTAGGCCAGCACCGAATTGATGCCGGTGGCCTGGGTGAAGGCCAGCACCAGGCAGGCCAGCACGAACGGCCACACGTAGCGGCGGCTGAGCAGCGGGTCGCGCTTGCCGTTGCGGCCGGTCTGCATCTCTTCCGGGGCCTGCATGCGCTGCAGGGTCGGCTCCACCTCGTCCGCGGCGACGGTACGCTGCAGGGCACGGCGCGCCTTGTCGATGCGGCCACGGCGCACGAGCCAGCGGGGGGATTCACTGATCAGCAGCACGCCCCCGGTGAACACCAGCCCAGGCAGCAGGCAGCTCCAGAAAATGGTGCGCCAGGCGTGATCCTTGACGTCGAACAGCAGGCGCTGCTGCTCGGCGCCGGGCAGATGGCGCACCGCGGCGGTGGCCGCATCCACTGCATGCGCGTGGTACAGCCCGATCACGGCCGCCAGCACCAGGCCGATGGTCAGCAGCAACTGGAACATTGCCGCGCCACGCCCACGTCGTTCCGGGCTGAGCACTTCGGCCAGGTAGAGCGGCACGACGACACCGATCAGGCCGCCACTGATGCCCTGCAGCAGGCGCCCCATCAACAGCGCGCCATAGCCATCGGACAATGCCATCACCGGAATGCTCGCGGTGAACAGCACGCCGGCCAGCAGCATCGCGCCACGGCGGCCGATCAGGTCGGCGACCATCCCGGCGAACAGCGAGGACAGCACACTGCCCAGCAGCACCGCGGCGACCACGAAACCCAGCTGCTGGCTGGTCAGGTGCCAGCTCGCGGTGGCGGTGGCCTCCAGATAGGGCAGGGCGCCGGCGATGATGCCGATGTCGATGCCGTAGAGCAGCCCGCCCATGCCACCGATGAACAACAGATAGCGTACCGGCCAGCGTGGCGCGGAAGCGCCGGCGTGCACGGGCATGGCTGCGGAAACGTCGTTCATCGTGCCGGTCCTGTCTGCTGCTGCGTGCGCCATGGCGGCGCGGGAGTCCACGCTCAGTCGAGCGCGATGTCGTCGCCTTCCACCACCACGCCGCGCACGCGCAGGTCGTGGTCGAGCACCACCAGGTCCGCCCAGGCACCGGTCGCGATACGGCCGCGGTCGTCGATGCCGAGGTAGTCGGCCGGGTAGCGCGACAGCCGGTTGGAGGCATCGGCGATGTCCAGGCCGAGCGAGACGAGATTGCGCAGCGCCTGGTCCATGGTCAGCGCGCTGCCGGCCAGCGAGCCGCTCGACAGCCGCACGCAGCCCAGGCACTTGTGCACGCGCTGCACGCCGAGCGCGTACTCGCCATCGGGCATGCCGGTAGCGGCGGTCGCATCAGTGACGCAGTACAGGCGCGGGATCGCGCGCAGCGCGGTGCGGATCGCGCCGGGATGCACGTGCTGCAGATCGGGAATGAGTTCGGCGTACTGCGCATGCGCGAGTGCGGCGGTGGCGATGCCCGGGTGGTAGTGGTCCACGCCGGTCATGCCGTTGAAGAGATGGGTGAAGCCGGCCGCACCGGCGTTCAATGCGGCCACGCCGTCTTCATAGCTGCCGGCGCTGTGACCGAGCTGCACGCGGATGCCGAGCGTGCTCAGGGCAGGAATCAGCGCGAGGTGCTGGCCGATTTCCGGGGCGAGGGTCAGCACCTTGATCGGGGCGATCGCGTGCAGGCGCTTAACGTCGGCCAGGGTGGCCTCGACCACCAATGGTGGCTGCGCGCCCAGGCGCTGCGCGCTGATGAAGGGGCCTTCCAGGTGGACGCCGAGCACGCGCGCCATGCCGGGTTCGCGCGTGGCGATCGCAGCGGACAGGCCTTCAAGCGCGCGCGTGATGTCGTCTTCCTGCGCGGTCATGGTGGTGCCCAGCAGCGCGGTGGTGCCATGCCGGGCGTGCGCGCGGGCCACCGTCTGCGCGGTCGTGCCGCCCTGCATGATGTCCACCCCGGCCCCGCCATGCACATGCAGGTCGATGAAGCCGGGCAGGATCAGCGGCACCTCCGCATCGTCGCGCGGGTCGGCGTGCGCGGCATCGATGGCAGTGATGCGCTGGTCGAAATGGAGATCGCCGCGGACCCAACCGGTGTCGGTGAGCAGGCGGCCGTGCAGGGAGCGGGACTCGGTCAAGGCGGGGACTCGGCGATGATCACTTCGACGCCCAGCCGCTGCAGCCCTTCCAGGTACTCGGGCTCGATGCTGGCGTCGGTGATGATGGTATGGACCTGGTCCAGCCGCGCGATGCGGTGCAGGCTGACCCGGCCGAACTTGGAGGCATCGGTCAGCACCACGATGCGGCGCGCGCGCTCGACCATGCGGTGGTTGAGGCTGGCTTCGGCCTCGTGGTGGGTGGTCAGGCCGAACTGCAGGTCCAGGCCGTCCACGCCGAGGAACAACGTGTCGAAGCTGTAGGTGTTGAGGCTGGCCTCGGCCTGGCTGCCATGCAGCGACAGCGACTGCTTGCGCAGCAGCCCGCCGGTGAGCAGCAGCTCCACGCCGGGCGCATTGGCCAGCTCCCAGGCGATGTTGAGCCCGTTGGTCATCACCGTGACATCGCGATGCCCGCGCAGGTGCCGCGCCAGGGTCATCGTGGTCGAGCCGGAATCGATGATGATGTTGTCGCCGGCCTTGACCAGCTTGGCCGCCTCGATACCGATGCGGTCCTTCATCGGCAGGTTCAGCGCATCCTTCTCGTGGATGTCCTGTTCCTGCGGCGGCGTGCGCACCAGCGTGGCGCCCCCGTGGGTGCGCGTGGCCAGCCCCTGCGACTCGATGTGGGTCAGGTCGGCGCGGATCGTCACTGCCGACACCGCAAAGCGCTCCACCAGCTCGCTGACCTGCACGTTGCCGTGCTCGACCAGGGTCTGGAGGATCTGCTGGCGGCGCTGCCGGGTGTTTCGCATGGGGGCGATTCCGTTCGAAAGGGAAAGCCGAAGCTTACCGTTCCGAAAGCTCCTTGGCCTGCCGGGTTTCGTTATTCGGGCTTGAGAGGTTGCGATTGCAGGCCCGGGCATACTCGGCCAAGCGCAGCGCGACCTTGTGCTGGATCAGCGCCAGCGGCTCGGGCTGCAGCTCGCCGGCTTCGATCGCCTTGAGCTGTTCGGGCATGAACTGGCTGAGCAGCATCTGCGGCGGCGCGTGCGCGGTGAGATTGGCGATGAGCGTATCCAGCGCGGCCTGCACCGCCGGCTCGCCCCAGTAATAGCGGCTGCGGTCGCTGAGCGAGTACGCGCGCAGCAGGCGCAGTTCGTGTTCGTCGCCCTGGTAGTAGCTGCGCCAGCTGCCGGGTTTGTCGACCATGCAGCGGTCCAGCACCTCGATCAGCTGCGAGTGCTGCGTGGCCGGCAGCAGCTCGCGCTCGATCATCGCCAGGGCGAACACCGCTTCGCGGAAGGCATAGGTTGCCGCCGGGCCGACTTTCAGGATCGCGAAGTGATCGCGGACCAACGCGTGCAGGCCAGCTTCGGTCTGGTAATCGGTGGAGTGTGCTTCGAACACGATGCGCGGCTGCTGTTCGACGAAGGCCGACAGGTCCGCGGCGGCGGCAGGGTCGTAGTAGTGCACGCTGCTGTGGTCGAAATCCACGCCGGGCTGCACCACCATCGCGATCACGCGCTCCCAGGCGGGCAGCAGGTCCGGGGCGGAAAATGCTTCGCGGTGGATGGCCAGGGTGGTGGCCGCGGCCGCCGGCGTCGTCACCTGCAGGCCACCGGCCAGCGAGGCCTCACCGCCGGGAATCGGCACTTCGGTGCCGATCACGTAGACCGGCGGCGGCAGCCCGTGCTCGGCAGCGGTGCGCTCGGCAATCCGCGCCAGTTCGGCCGAGCGCGCCGCGACGATGGCGTCCGGCAACGGCGTGGGGTCATCGGCGCAGGACATGCTGCAGTCCAGGTGGATCTTGTGGAAACCGGCGGCCACATAGGCGGCGATCAGCTCGCGGGCGTTGGCCATTGCGGCCGCTGCGGGGCCTTTCTGCCAGGCATTCGGACCGAGGTGGTCGCCGCCGAGCACCAGCCGCTCGGCCGGGAAGCCCGCATCGCGCGCCAGCCGCAGCACGTAGTCGCGGTACTGCGGTGGGGTCATACCGGTATAGCCGCCGAACTGATCGACCTGGTTGGAGGTCGCCTCGATCAGCAGCAGGGTGTCGTAACGCTGCGCCACCTGCATCGCCGCCAGCAACACCTGCGCGTTGCTGCAGCAGACGCTGTACAGCCCGACGGGGGCGCCCTGGCGATGGGCGGCGATCAACGATTGGACGGCGGACATGGCAACTCCAGTAACAGCGGTGTTCAGGGGGAGGGATGGTGCTGACGCGCGAGCAGGGCGGCGCCCCGCGCACCGCCGGCATCGCCGAAGGTGGGCGGCAGGATCGGCGGCACGCGCACGCCGGTGAACAGGTACGGCGCGATCGCGGCCGGCAGATCGCGATACAGCTGCTCCAGCTTGGACAGCCCACCGCCGAGCACGATCACGTGCGGATCGAGTGCGAGAATCAGGCTGGCGAAGCTGTAGCCGAGCAGGTCGCGGTGGATGTCCAGCGCCTGCTGCGCGATCGCATCGCCGGCCTGCGCGCGTGCGACCACCTCGGCAGCATCCAGCGCTGTACCACCGCGCCGCGCATGGATCATCGCCAGGCCGCTGCCGGACACGTACCGCTCCAGGCAGCCGCGCAGGCCGCAGCCGCAGTCCAGCAGCGGCAGATCGTGGCGCTGCTGCAGTGTGGCGGGCAGGCTCCAGTGGCCCCACTCGCCGGCGATGCCGTTGTGCCCGGCGATCAGCCGGCCACCGACGCAGAAGCCACCGCCCGCACCGGTGCCGAGGATCGCCCCGAACATGCTGGGATACCCGGCGGCGGTGCCGTCATGCGCTTCGGACAAGGCAAAGCACTGCAGATCGTTGCCCAGTTCCAGCGGGCGCTGCAGGCGAGCCTGCAGGTCCGCCCCGACTGTGTGACCGGTCAGGCTGGGCACATTGGCACTGAGCTGGCGGCCGCTGGCGCGATCACGCACGCCGGGCAGGCCAAGGCCGACGGCGACCCCGCGCTGGCCGAGGGCGGCATCCGCCGCATCGACCAGATCGACGATCGCCTGCAGGAACGCAGCGTAGTCCCGGGTCGGCGTCGGTACGCGCTGGCGATGATGCACCGCCAGCGCGGCGTCGCACGCGACCAGTTCGATCTTGGTGCCGCCGATGTCGATGCCGTACCAGGTCTGCATGCGCGCTCAGCCGTGGGGGTGGATGGTCACGCCCTGCACCACACGGTTGACCGTGCCGTCGGGGAAGGGATTGTCAGGCGTCATGCCGAGCGCGGCCGAACGTTGCAGCGCATAGCACTGCGGCGCCAGCAACCACAGCGGGGCCAGCCACGGATCGGGCAGTGCAGGTGCGGCGAGGACGAAGTCGCCATCGGCGCGGTCCGCATCGTCCGGCCCGATCGACAACACACGCCCGGCGATGCCGTCGCGGCGCAGTTCGTTCAACAGGTCCTGCTCGTAGCGGCGGGCGAGCGGTTGCGCGCTGCGCAGCATCACCACCAGGGTTTCCCCGTTGAGGGTGGACTTGGGCCCATGGCGGAACCCCAGCGGGGTATTGGCCAGCGCCAGCACCTGGCCGGCGGTGAGTTCGAGCACCTTCAGCGCGGCCTCGCGGGCGACCGCTTCCAGTGGCCCACTGCCGAGATAGATGACGCGCGCGTATGGCGCCTGGGCCAGCGTGGCCACCGCCGCATCCCAGGCATCCAGTGCGCGTTCGCCGTGGCTGGCCAGGCTGTGCAGACGTTCCATGCGCTGCGCCCACGGGGCGCTGTCGAACGCACTCAGCGCGGCCAGCAGCATGCAGCTCAGGCTGCTGGTCATCGCGAAGGCGCGGTCGCAGCTGGCCGCCGGCATCAGCAGCGACAGCGTATCGCTGCGGCCGTGACCACGCTTGGCGAGTTCGCCTTCGGCATTGCAGGTGATATCCACGAAGCGTGCGCGGTCGACCTGGTCGCGGACCAGATCCACCGCCGCCACGCTTTCCGGGCTGGAGCCGCTGCGCCCGAACGAGACCAGCAGGGTCGGGCGGTCGCGGCGCAGGTACAGCGCCGGATGGGTCAGCAGGCTGGTGGTATGCACGGCGCGGACCTCGGCAGGCCACTGCGCATTGATCTGGTCGGCCACCATCTCGGCAATGAACCCCGAGCTGCCGGCGCCGGTGAAGATCACCAACTGTCCGGGATCGCGCAGGGCTTCCCCGAGGAAGCCATCGATGCGCGCCTGCGCTGCGTCCAGAAGGCCGGCCAGCGCGGCCCACAGCCGGGGCTGCTGAGCGATTTCTTCGGCGGTATAGGCGCCACCGAGGCGCTGCCACGTGGGCAAATCAGGGAGCAGAGAAGCGTCCATTCGCAATTCCTGTTGGGCGACCGCACCTTCTGCGTTTTCTTTCGAAATGTCAAATATCGAAAGATAAAGAAAAGGTGGATCGGTCACAGTTTTCGTCGTCTTCTTGACGGGCTCCCGTCAGGACTTCACCGGAATGCCGCGCCGCAGCAAGGTTTCGAGCGGTCCAAAACGCGTATTCAGGCGCCGTTTGGAAAGCAGGGCGGCACAGTATCTTTCGTTTTATATAAATAATCCTTCCTTTTTCTTTGCAATTTGTTGACATCTTTCGAGACCCTGCCCTAGAGTCGGCCGCACTGGTTTCAGTTTCCCGCTGACCGCGGGCTTGGGGGCAAGGTGGACTTCCGGTTACGACGCACTGGTCTGACGATTGCACTGCTTGCCGCAGTGGCGCTGGGCGGCACCGCCAGTGCCGCGCCGGTGGGTAACCTGCGTGCGATCAGTGCCACCCCCGCCAACGACGGCACCCCCGGTTGGACGCTCAGCACCGATACCGGCGCCACGGTGCGCGTGGACCTGTTGCGCG
Organism: Stenotrophomonas sp. BIO128-Bstrain; assembly: GCF_030128875.1. Taxonomy (NCBI): domain Bacteria; kingdom Pseudomonadati; phylum Pseudomonadota; class Gammaproteobacteria; order Lysobacterales; family Lysobacteraceae; genus Stenotrophomonas; species Stenotrophomonas sp. BIO128-Bstrain. The sequence goes on from NZ_CP124620.1 coordinate 4,135,628, forward strand.
ATGACGTCCTGCGCGTGCGCGCCGGCCGCAACGGCACGCTCACCGGTGCCGGCGACAAGGCCGCCCCGATCGTGCTGCCGCAGCCGGCCGCGAAGGTTGCCGTCCAACTGGAAGAGGATGCCAACGGGGTGCGCATCCGCACCGATGCGCTGGTCCTGCACATCCAGCGCCAGCCACTGCGCCTGGCGCTGGTCCGCCGCGAGGGCGACCGCGATGTCGCGCTGTGGCGCGAACTGCAGCCGCTGGACCTGGACAAGGACCAGAGCGTGCAGGTGCTCTCCAGCGAAAGCGATGAGCACTTCTACGGCGGTGGCCAGCAGAACGGCCGCTTCGAGTTCAAGGGCCGCGAACTGGAGGTGTCGTACTCCGGTGGCTGGGAAGAAGGCGATCGCCCCAACCCGGCGCCGATGCTGTTGAGCTCGCGGGGCTGGGGCATGCTGCGCAATACCTGGAGCGACGGCACCTACGATCTGCGCCAGGCCGACCAGGCCACGCTGCTGCACCGCGAGGACCGCTTCGATGCGTACTACTTCGTCGGGCCGAGCCTGCATACGCTGCTGGACCGTTACACCACGCTGACCGGCCGCGCCGGCCTGCTGCCGCGCTGGGCGTTCTCCTATGGCGACGCCGACTGCTACAACGATGGCAACAACATCAAAAAGCCGGGCAGCGTGCCCGACGGCTGGAGCGACGGCCCGACCGGCACCACGCCCGACGTGGTGGACAGCGTGGCCAGGCAGTACCGCGAGCACGACATGCCCGGCGGCTGGATCCTCCCCAACGATGGTTACGGCTGCGGCTACAAAAAGCTGCCCGAGACCGTGCAGGGGCTGGCGAAGTACGGCTTCAGGACCGGCCTGTGGACCGAGAACGGCGTCGACAAGATCGCCTGGGAAGTCGGTACCGCCGGCAGCCGCGTGCAGAAGCTGGACGTGGCCTGGACCGGCAAGGGCTATCAGTTCGCCATGGATGCCAACCAGTCCGCGTTCAACGGCATCATGGACAACTCCGATTCGCGCCCGTTCCTGTGGACGGTGATGGGCTGGGGCGGCATCCAGCGCTATGCGGTGGCCTGGACCGGCGACCAGAGCAGCAGCTGGGATTACATCCGCTGGCACATCCCGACCCTGATCGGCTCGGGCCTGTCCGGCATGGCCTACGCCAGTGGCGACGTGGACGCGATCTTCGGCGGCAGCGCCGAGACCTTCACCCGCGACCTGCAGTGGAAAAGCTTCACCCCCGTGCTGATGGGCATGTCCGGCTGGTCGGGCAATGCACGCAAGCACCCGTGGTGGTTCGATGAACCCTACCGCAGCGTCAACCGCGACTACCTCAAGTTGAAAATGCGCATGACTCCGTACATGTACGGACTGGCGCATGACGCGGCCACCACCGGCGCACCGCTGCTGCGCGCGCTGATGTGGGATTACCCGCAGGACCCGCAGGCCTACACTGAGGCGCACAAGTACCAGTTCCTGCTCGGCCGCGAACTGCTGATCGCGCCGGTGTACCGCAGCCAGGCCGCGAGCCGTGGCTGGCGCCGCGACATCCACTTGCCGCAGGGCCGCTGGATCGACTACTGGGATGGCCGCCAGCTGCAGGCCGGGGCCGAGGGACGTTCGCTGGACCGCCCGGTCGACCTGGCCACGATCCCGGTGTTCGTGCGCGCCGGCGCGATCATCCCGATGTACCCGGCGATGCTCTACGACGGCGAAAAACCGCTCGATGAAGTGACCTTCGACCTGTACCCGCAGGGCACCTCGCAGTACACGCTGTACGAAGACGATGGCACCACCCGCCGCTATGAGAAGGGTGAATCGAGCACGCAGGCGATCACGGTGCAGGCCCCGGCGCAGGGCATGGGCCCGGTGCAGGTGCGCATCGATCCGGTGCAGGGCAGGTACGCCGGCCAGCTGCCGCAGCGGCGCTATGCGCTTCGCGTGCTCAGCCGCCAGCGCCCCGCCGCCGTGACGCTGGACGGCCGTGCGCTGCCGATGCTGGCCGACCAGGCAGCATGGCAGGGCGCCAACGAAGGCTGGTACTTCGACGCGGCCGAACGCCGCGGCACCCTGCACGTACGCACCGCGCCGACCGACATCCGCCAGCCACTCGCACTCCAGCTGGACCTGCCGGTTGCCGCCGCGCCGGCCGACGATGCCTTCCCGGCCGCACCGGAACTGGGCCGCGCGCTGCCGTCGGACAGCCTGCTGGTGGTGAACCGCCCGGCCGAGGAGCAGGGCTATGAGATGGAGAAGGCGTTCGACGACGATCCGGCGACGTGGTTCCGCACCGTGCGCAACCAGGCGGTCAAGACCGGCGCGCACGAATGGGTGCTCGGCTTCGGCGAACGCAAGCTGATCGACGGCATCGAACTGGCGCCGCGCAACGACCAGCACTGGAAGAACGGCCAGATCCGCGACTATGAAATCTACATGGCCGACAGCAACGGCGAGTGGGGTGAGCCGATCAAGCGCGGTCGTCTGACCCTGCAGCAGGGGATGCAGCAGATCGACTTCCCCGCCCATGCCGGCCGCCTGCTGCGCTTCCGCGTGCTGAGCACGCAGAACCCGGAAGGTGATGGCGCCAGTGGTGTCGATCCGATGGTGACGGCTGCGCAGGGCAGCGTGGCACGTGCGGTGGATGCGCTGCAGCCGCGCGATGTCGGCCCGATCGTGCTGTCCACCTTCCACGTGCTGGAGCATCCGCAGCCGGACGGCCCGGCGCAGCAGCTGTACCTGTCTGCGCTGCCGCTGCCGGCACCGTTGCAGGCCAGCGTCGCCACCGACCACGCCTTCGGTGGGCAGGCGGAAATGCGCATGAACGGCCTGCATTTCCGCCGCGGCCTGGGCGTCGATGCCAGCAGCCGGATCGACCTGAAGCTCAACGGCAGCTGGCGCCTGCTGCGCGCCGACCTGGGCATCGATGATCAGTGCCGCACCGCCGGCGGCATGCAGTTCCAGGTGTGGGGTGACGGTCGGCTGCTGTATGACAGCGGCCTGGTCAACGCACCCGGCGTGGTCAAACCGGAGCTGGACGTGCGCGGCCTGCAGCGGCTGAGCCTGCGCACGCTCGGAGCGCAGGGCGACCACCCCGCGCAGGTCTGTGGCAACTGGGCCAATGCGGCCCTGATCGGACAGGAGGGCGATACCGCCAGCATCGTGTCGCCGTAACCGAAGAAACACGCTTTCAGAAAAACAGCTCTCTCCCGTTTCCCGTCTGCGGCCCTCTGGCCGCGGCACGGGGGACGTTTGCCCGAACACACCCATCCACCGCCAGCCCCACGCTGCGGATCGAACAAGGAGCCCAAGATGTTGACCGAACGCCATCGCCATCGCCGCATCACCGCCACCCCCTTGTCCATCGCACTCGGCCTGGCCGTTGCGGTGGTCGGCAGTGCCGGCGCGCAGGACGCAGCGCCCGATACCAAAGCCACCGAGCTGTCGCGCATCGAAGTAACCGGCTCCAACATCCGCCGCAGCGATGTGGAAACCGCCTCGCCGGTGCAGGTGATCAGCAAGCAGGACATCGAGAACATGGGCGCGCGCACGCTGTTGCAGGTGCTCGACAACCTGCCCGCCGCGCGGCCGGGCCAGCAGGACGCCCGCTCACTGTTCACCGGCTCCGACGGCGCCTCGCAGGCCAACCTGCGTGGCCTCGGCGCGCAGGGCACGCTGGTGCTGCTCAATGGCCGCCGGCTGTCCTACTACGGCGCGCCGGCCGGCTTCCAGACACAGTTCGTCAACATCGATGCGATCCCCGCCGCGGCGATCGAACGCATGGAAGTGCTGACCGACGGTGCCTCGGCGGTGTACGGCACCGACGCGGTGGCCGGCGTGATCAACGTGATCACCAAGCGCTCCTACCAGGGTGCGGAGATCAATCTCACCACCGACAAATCCTCGCGGATCAGCTCCTATGGCGAGCACCAGGGGAGCATCACCGCCGGTTTCGGCGACCTCGATGAAGACCGCTACAACGTCTACGCCTCGGTGAACCTGTACCGGCGCGACGCGATCCCGCTGAGCGATTTCTACGACAAGCGCCCCGACCAGTACTACGTCAACAACCCGAACTACCTGCCCAACCTGCGCCTGGGTACCGGCAGCAAGCCGGGTGAGTTCAACCCCGGCAGCTACTTCGCCTTCGACCCGGTCACCGGCCGCCGCGTGCAGGAAGCCGCGCCGGGCTGCAACAACGTGCTCACCAGCGAAGCGGCCGGCCCGCGGTGTATCTGGGAGACGTGGATGAACAACGAGATCGACGCCGGCGCCAAGTCCGAGCGCAACACCGCCTACGTCAACGCGCATTTCCTGATCGGCGACAGCACCGAAGCCTTCGCCGAGGCGACCTACACCGACATTGACCTGACCGCCAATGGCGGCACACCGCGCGCCTACGGCACCACCACCGGCAACCCGACCAGCTGGTTCTCGCGCAACACCGGTACCACCGTCAACCAGTTCCTGTATCCGTACCTGGGCCCGAACAACGAATACAACCACGCCTCGCCCGAACTGAAAGCGCTGATGGGTGGCGTGGTCGGCCTGCAGTACCTGCTGCAGGACGTGGGCGCCAACCACTTCGGCCAGCGCAACACCGACCAGAGCTATCGCGTGGTGGCCGGGCTGCGCGGTGACATCGGCGACTGGAACTGGGAAACCGCCTTCGCCACCGCCGGCAGCCACTCGGTCACCTACCAGACCACCAACGTGAACCTGGCCGGCTTCGAAAAGGCCTTCGGCCCGTACTCCTTCGATCCGGGTACCGGCCGCGTCATCATCTCCGACCACCCGGCCTACAAGTTCGGCGAGATCAGCGAGGCCAACGCCGCGCTGATCCGCGAAGCATTCCCGACCTTCGACATCCAGTCCTGGACACGCCTGCATACGCTGGATGGCAAGATCGAGGGCCCGCTGTTCCAGATGCCGGCCGGCGAGGTGCGTGCGGCCTTCGGCTTCAACGCCAGCCGCGAAACCTTCTACACGCCGGGCAACCCGGATGCGGCCAACGGCCTGATCACCCAGCAGGGTGGTTCGTGGTTCGACGGCAAGCGCAACACCTATGCGCTGTTCGCCGAGACGGTGGCGCCGCTCACCGAGAAGCTGGAACTGGACGCCGCGCTGCGCGTGGACAAGTACCCGGACTTCAGCGCCAACCTGGCCCCGAAGATCGGCCTGAAGTACCAGATGTTCGACCAGCTGATGCTGCGCGGCACGTACTCCACCGGCTTCCGCGCGCCCAGCCTGGCCGAGTCCGGCAACGGCGGCGTGTTCGCCCAGTTGGGGGGCTACCGTGATGAAGTGCGCTGCAACGAGACCAACGCGATCGCCAACCTGCTGCTGAAGTCGCAGCGTGGCGGTGACGTGGACCTGGGCAACACCCTGCTCAATACCGACTGCAGCCGCACCGTGGCGCGCATGACCCAGCCCAACCCGGATCTGAAGCCGGAGAAGGCCAAGATCACCACGCTCGGTTTCGTCTACGAGCCGACCCAATGGTTGTCGGTGTCGGCCGATTACTGGTTCATCTACCGCAGCAACGAAATCGTCGCCCCGGATTTCACCCGCGACGAAGACATCATTTCCTCCAGCCGTTCGCCGATCACCGAAAGCGACCGCGCCAACCTGGCCGCCCTGGCGGCGATGTGCGCCGATCCGGCCAGCGGCGTCGCGTGCCCCGGCACGCTGCCCGGTTACAGCGTCGGCAACGTGGCCAGCGTGGTGGGCCAATACAAGAACCGCGGCAAGACCCTGATCGACGGCTTCGACATCGACGCGCGCAGCCGCTTCTCGCTGGGCGAATGGGGCAACCTCAACATCGGCGTGGCTGCCACCCTCGCCAACCGCAACCGTTCCTACCTGGATGACGAAAGCGGCTGGTACTACGGCGACCTGGTCGGCTATTACAACAACCCGCGCCTGCGCGCCACGTTGAACGCGGACTGGAGCTACAAGCAGGTCACCACCAGCGTCTTTGTCAACTACGTTGGCGGCACCAAGTGGGCGCTGCAGCAGATCGACGAGGAAGACAACAACCCGCAGACCTGCACCGCCGGCTACCTGCCGGTGGAGCAGAGCAAGTGCGATGGCGCCCCGTCGTGGTGGACCGCCAACCTGAGCGTGGCCTGGCGCCCGGATGACCACTGGAACGTGGGCTTCACCATCAAGAATCTGTTCGACCGTCTGCCGTTCTATGACCCGAACAGCTTCCTGGGCGACTCCAGCGATTACGCCACCATCTTCGGTCGCGGCTACAGTCTGACCGTGGGCTACAAATTCTGATGCATCCCTCGCGCCGGTCCCGGCCGGCGCGATCTTCACACGAGGTACTGTCCATGAAACGCAGAGAATTCATCGCCGCCAGCGCGGCCGTCGCCGCCAGCAGCCTGCTGCCGAACACACCCGCCTGGGCCCGCGCACGCAAGGTGCGGCTGGGCCTGATCGGCACCGGCATGCGCGGCCAGGTGCTGCTGAAAGAACTGGTCCGCCGCGATGACGTGGAGGTGGTCGCCCTGTGCGACATCGAGCCGATCATGCTCAAGCGCGGCATGGACATGGTCGCCAAGGCCGGCAAGCCTGCGCCCAAGGCCTATGGCCAGGATGGCGATGTCAACGCGTGGAAGCGGCTGATCGAGCAGCGCGGGCTGGACGGGGTGGTCATCGCCACACCATGGGAATACCACGCGCCGATGGCGGTCGCGGCCATGCAGGCCAAGGTCGCGGTGGGCTGCGAAGTGGTCGCCGGCATCACCCTGCAGGACCACTGGGATGTGCTCAAGACCCAGCTGTCCACCGGCACCCCCTACATGCTGCTGGAAAACGTCTGCTATCGCCGCGACGTGATGGCCGCGCTGCAGATGGTGCGGCAAGGCCTGTTCGGCGAGCTCGTGCATCTGCAGGGCGGCTACCAGCACGACCTGCGGGGCGTGAAGTTCAACTCCGGCGATCCCAGCCAGCCCTATGACAGCGGCGTGGAATTCGGTGCCAAGGGCTGGTCCGAGGCGCGCTGGCGCACCGAACATTCGGTGCAGCGCAACGGTGAGCTGTACCCCAGCCACGGCATTGGCCCGTGTGCGATGTATACCGGCATCAACCGCGGCAACCGCTTCACCCACATCAACGCCTTCGCCAGCAAGGCGCGCGGTCTGCATGAGTACACCGTGGCCAAGAGCGGTGGCACGACCCACCCCAGCACCAAGGTGAACTTCAAGCTCGGCGACATCGTCACCACCACGCTGGCCTGCGAGAACGGCGAGACCATCCTGCTGCAGCACGACACCTCGCTGCCGCGGCCGTACTCGATGGGCTTCCGTGTGCAGGGCACCAAGGGCCTGTGGATGGACGTGAACCAGTCCATCCATATCGAAGGTCGCAGCCCGCCGCACAAGTGGGAACCGTTCCAGGCCTACCAGGATCAGTACGAGCACCCGCTGTGGAAGCAGCACGCCGACACCGCCGCCAGCGCCGGCCACGGTGGCATGGACTGGTTCGTCATCCATGCCTTCGTGGAGGCGCTCAAGGCCCGGGCACCGATGCCGATCGACATCTACGACGCGGTCACCTGGAGCGCGATCACGCCGCTGTCCGAGCAGTCGATCGCCAACAGTTTCCAGACGTTGGAATTCCCGGATTTCACCGCCGGGCTGTGGAAGCAGCGCAAGCCGATCTTTGCGTTTGATGGGACGTACTGAGGAAGCCTGACGTCGAATGGCCGGTACCGGTGCGTACCGGCCATCCCGTCCGCGCATTGACCCCCGGTCGGCCAGACGATGGCGCGGCCCAGCCTGGGCGCGGTCAGCGCAGGCAAAGCAATGAACACGGGGAAGTGGCAAGGATGGTGCGCCCGGAGGGATCCACACATCGCCGCGAAATGGTTGCCACGTGGGCATTTGACGCACACGCGCCCACTTAGGTACCGCCATAGTTACCGCCGTCGAGAGTCGGCCTGTAGTGGGATGAATCGCCTCTAGCTGGAGTTCTGAGCCCCCGCGCCATAGCATGCGGCGACAACAGCGCCGCACCTAAAGGAAGAGGAATGATGGCTATAGACTCGACGGCCCAAGCGCCGCCTCCGGACAGTCCGGGGGGAGAGGGGTCTCAAACGGTCGGTCCGCGCGATCCCGAAGAGTTCATTTCCCGCGATATGTACCGGGGAATAGGCGGCACCCTCCAGGGACTCGCAGAGGGGAGCCCACGGTCGATTGGTGGAAACGCCTTCGCAGCGTTGATGTCGAGTTCGGTGACCAACTTGGAATCGGAACTCCGTCTCGCTCGTGAAGAGTCCAGGGAGCGGAACAGAATTATCGACCAGTTGAGGGACGAGCTATCGGATGAGCGTGTCAAGAGTTCACGCCTTTCAGAGAAGGTGAGCTCCGCCAAGCAGACCACCACGCTAAGTCAGCTCTGCATGACGGCTGCGTCGATCTTGGCCGGTCTAGCAGTGGACGCCTCCAAATCAAACAACGTAGGCCAGGCGCAACTGATGGGCGTGCTGGCTCTAGTGCTCCTAGTCGCCGGCTGGGTGGTTCCACGCTTCAAGGGCAAGAGCAATGATTAATTTTGGCGATGGACTAAGCGTGGTAGGCATTTTCGACGCGGGAGTCGCGAATCTTGAACGCATTGTTCTGAGGGCGGACCAACCCGTAGACCTGGCCGGGTACCTCATCCTGCTCGCACTGAGGGGCCAGTCAGGAGGAGGCTCACTCCCGCTGCGTGACAACATGCTGTGGCTGGGTAATACGTCGATTGACGTTGGTGATTGGGTCTATGTCTACACAGGGCCAGGCGAGGCGCAAACCAGCGTTTTACCAAACAACCCTAATAGGGTTGTCTCAATGTACTGGGGGAAGAATCAGACCGTCTTCCAAGGTGCTCACATTACGGCCGCGCTCGTAAAGATTGAGCACGTCCAGTACCCCGCCTACTCTTCCCAGTTCGCACTAGGCCAACAACAAAGCGGCTACCCAATTCTCGGGTCGTCCTAGCCAGTGGCGGAAACTTGTCTAGCGGGTTGCTGCGGATTGCGGCAATCCGCATAACCCAGCACCCATGCGGTGCCATGAGCTGCCGCGACTCGGTACATTGGGTGCGTGAGCGCAGGTCAAGTGTTCTCGGAAAAGCGAGCGCTGAAAGGAAACGGCATATAACACTCAATCCCCATACCAAAACGCTGCCAATGAAGACGAAGGCGGTCAATAGTGCTGAAGTGATCAGCATGTACGTCATAGCGGAACTCCATTTCTACTGACAGAATGGGTGGTCGACGTTCCTTAGAAACGGCGGCACTCCCTGCTTTCCCGTGTGCTCCAAGTCCAGCGCCAGCGCGCTGGCATGCAATCCTCCAAGATAAATCTCATGCACGTTCGTGACGACATGGTCCGGGAGTTGTGCAGCGTTCGCGACTAACACCGAGACTTCGCTTTCCCACGGATGAACGTCGTGATTTCGGTGCCAGGGAAAGCCTGCTTCCTCCAAAACTCTACAGTCCGTTTCGATGACAATCCCGAGGTCGTCAATGTGCCGATTTTGTACGTATGAGAAGTACGCCGCCACGTGGAAGGAGGTGCTAAATGACAACAAGGCGTGTGGGTAGAAGTCGCTATGCGTGGCGTGCAGGTACAGCGAATTCCCGAGGCATGGCCCGGTACTGACATTGGAATCCCCGGCACCTATCTCGTAAAGGGCGACCTCGGCCGGATCCCTGCCGAGGACGCTCAGTCCGCCTGCATAGAGCTGACCCTCTGCAACGTCACTCCTGGCCGTTAACCCGGTGCGGGCTGCGTATTGCAGTTTGCTCATCCCTCTAAACAGCCTCATACGCCGGCCTCCTCATGCGCGCTTGAGCGCAAGTGCATTTTGGGCCAAAGGGGGCCCTCTCGCCAACCCAAACGCAACCGTCAGACCGCCCCGGGGGGACGTCGCGGCCAGCCACCAGGGCGCGGATTCGCTATGTGTGCGGGCAGAGAGAATTCGGGGCGCGCGGCCTAGTCGCATGCGCATTGGGTTCCGGAGTACCGCAAGGCTCCATCGCAGGCCGGAGCAAAGATCCAACCGACATCGGGCAGTTCGAGTACGGCTAGACCGCCCACACGCAGCGTACGGACCCCGGCGCGCGCACTCGTCTCCCCGCCACGCCTGCGCACTTCGTGGGGTGCTTTTTCTGCACTACCTGCAAGCGGGCCAAGAACAGGCCCAGAAAGGCGATAGAGGGCACGAAAGAGCTCTCCCATTACCTGCGGATCCCTGCACTTGCGGGGGTGTTTGCCTGCGCAATCGTCGGCTATTTGGAAGCGAGACGGGCTGCGACCAGGTAGAGAGCTAAACGAGGCATCCAACAGCGTCCAACAGGAAATATCCCGTTACTTAGAGTGTTTCAGGAAAGCTATGAATTGATGGCCTGTAACGCATTTCTGGTTACAGCTCCTTCGCAAGAGCCCGAACCCCCCTTCTGATCAAAACTGCCGTCTCGCAAAGCTCTTGGCAACATTTACACCCTACTTCTGCCACCTGCATCCTGCGCATTATTTCCGACTCACTGTTTTTACTGGTTACGGTGGTAACACTGGTTACACCGGTCAAAAAAAGCACACGTATCAATGACTTACGAAGGCGCCGTCGCCACGCGGCTTGCTGGTTACAACTGGTTACACTGGTTACGCCTGTCGGCCCGAGCGGGCGATTGGTCTAGCAACAGGTGAAGACCCTCGGTTCAAGTCCCGGTGCACAATGCGCGGCTCCGTATCGGATAAACGTGACGCGAGGGCTCATCTCCCCGACGCCAAGGGGGAACGCGGATCTGGCGCGCAGCTCTCAGGCTCGCGCTCGTATGGCAACCCGCTGAGGTCACCGGGCCGAGCAGCGCCGGCAGGCTGAGTTGGCCGAGCAAGTATCTGTCATTCGGCGGCTGCGCCCCGGGGTAGATGGCAACCCCATGCGCGACGTCGACCGAAGCTGCTACGTCCGACGAGGGATGAAGGGATGTCAACCTGGTGCGACGGGTGTAGACGACCGCCATCGGCCCTTCGTTGCTGTCGCGGCATGGTGCACTGGGGGCAGGGAGAAAGTAGTAGGCCGCCCGTAGGCGGCCTATTGTGCGGGGTGACAGGGAACGCCCCGCTCCCTTCTTTGGCCAAGCAACACGGCCTCAAGTTGCGGCCGAGCCGATATCAAACGGTGCGAACGAGATGACTTCGTCGCCGACCCACTCATTGACCATGGCCATGCGCGATTGCAGCGGTGCCAGCTCCACGGCGGCCCACACCTTGGCAGCATCGCGAATCGAGCCAAATCCACCCGCGTTCTGAGGGACGATGCCCAGCAGCTGCGGCGGAATGCGAAGAGCGGCCAAAATGTCGTCGCGAGTCACGCGTTTGATGCCAGTGAACTCGTCCTTGGCCGCTACTTCGCTTACCGGAATCAGCTGCAGGCCATCCTTCTTGCCGTTGGGGGAATGCACGAACAAGTTGCGGAAGTTGCCAGGCCCACGTGCTTGCTTCAACGCCTCACGCAAACCAGCAACATCACCCTGTTCCGCCTGGGGGTCGGTCAGGTAAAGGATGAAACCTGCATGGGAGCCATTGGTGTAATACTTGCGACGGAAGAGCGTGGCCGACTCATTGAGAAGCGCCGATTGAATCACGGCCAGCCACTCGGGCAGTCCGTAGATTTCCTGATCGGCGTCGGCTTCACGCAACTGATATACCGAGCCACGCAAGAACTCGTGCTCAACCCTGTCGGCTCGCACTTGGAAGAATTCGCCAGGCACTACCCCATGGCGTAGGTACTGCGCCATGAGTGGCTGCAGACGTAGCAGTCGTCCTGTGCCCGAGACCTGGCGCTCAATGTATGACTGGCCGAAAATCAGGTAGTCCAACGCCATCTGCGAGAAGGCCGAATGCCCCAACAAGGGGTGAGGCACGAACGTTCGCACCAGCATGTTGCGCTTGAAAATCAGCCCGCTATACAGAAACGGATTTGAGCGCGTGGTGCGTGACAGACCAATGAGGCTGACTGGCGGCTCGTAGTAGCGACCGTTCTTCCAGCATTCCAAGTAGTCGAACAAACCACGCGACTCAAGCACCGGCGTAGCGTCCCCGAACGAGAACGCCGTGAAGCCGCCAGGTCGACCCGCGTTCTCGACGGGCACCAAGCTACTGGCAGGCTCATCGACGTGGGACTCATTCACTCCCGGCCCCCGGCATTGATCCGCGCCTGCAGCATCGACCGGGCGGAAGCGCTGCCTGCCAGCTTCATATCTACCTCACTCATGTCCATCGGCGGCAGTGCCAGCAGGCCGTCGACCTCTTCCGACACTGCGGCAACTCTCATGCGGCGGCGTGCGTCAATGCTGAGTCGACCAAAGAAACGCGCGGCCAACTCGTCTTGATCGAGCGGATCCCGAAATTGCTTGTTCGCCCTCTCCGCAACTGAGAACAGTTCGAAAGCCACCGCCAGGGGCGTGCCGAACTGTTCCAGCAGGCGATCATATGCACCGGTCGCCGCTTCGGCGGCAACGCATCCCTTGACTTCAATGCAGTCCTTTGCGATCAGGGCCAACTCCAAGTCCAGACGCGGCTGCTCCGCCGCTATCTCGGCTTCCATTGCCTCATATTCCTCCGCCAGCGACAGCGCCGAGCGTTCATTGGCGCGCAGCTTCTGAATGTCGCGGGTCAGCGCGCCGTCACTATCACGCAGCTTGACGCTCCACTGTTGACGTGCGGTTTGCGCATCACCCTGCGCGGCCTGGCGGGCACGGCACATCGTGTCCACTTTGCCTAGCAATGCGCGCTTGCGCTCAGTGGCTCCGGCCAATTGCGTAGCCAGCTCGCTCAGGCGCAGGCGTTGCTCTGAGGTTGGGGCGACAATTTCGCATGCGTCGGCAGGTTCGAGCGGACTGCGGGTGGTATCGGTGGACGGGTTTTCGCTCATTCGGTTGCTCCATTGAAACTACGGTGTATAACTCACCGGCACAGCGCCGGTGAGCGACTAGAATGTGATTCGCTAGGCGGCGCTGTCATGCACCTTGCGTGGGTCAAAGACGAAGAGGCGTACGCCGCCCAATCCCGGTATGCGCACCACCTGCGACGGTCGGCCATCGCCACTTGGCTTGAGCCAACCGGCCTCGACCAGGGCGCGGGCGGCTTGGCGCGCGTCGAAGCCCGTGCACAGTTCGCGATTGAACGCTTCCTGCAGGACCATGTACTCGGTCACGCCCACCTCATCGAGACGGCGGAAACCGGCGCGATCACGCACCGGCGGTACCGGCTGCATAGAGCGCAGCGGCTCCAATCGACTTTCACCATGCGCCTCAAAGAAGGCACGCACACGCGCCAGGAGCGCATCGGTATCGGCGCTGCCTGCGCCGCCACGACGATGCATCCATGCCTGGAAACAAATGGCGACGCCCCGCGTTGCCTCACCCTTGGGCCAGCCGGTGAGGCGGTGGCGGCAGGCGCTGGCCATCTCCCCAGCAAAGGCGACAACGGCAAAGCGTTCAGCCACTCGGCGGACCTCCCCGGAGGCGTCATCGGGCACGTAGGTGGCCAGGAAGCGGTCGGAGGACTCGCGCAGCTTGGTGGTCAGCGTGGGGCTGTCCTGCTGGGTCAGGTATTCCATCCAAAGCGGCCAAGGTGCGCCGTAGGAGCGCGCTGCGGCGTCCTTGAGTACCGCCGACAGCGCGGCACCGTCTCCTGCGTCGTGCAGGCGCTCAAACACGCCGTGGCCACCCTCAACCTCGGCTGGCACGTCAGCCAGGCGCACCGCCTGGCCAGCGCGTGCCTGTTTGCCCACCTCGGCCATGTGCTGAGCCAAGCCGACCTCCCCTGCAGACAAGATCAGCACCCGCCACCGTGCCGCAGCACGTGCCTCACCGGCCCGGTTGGCACGGCTCTTGCCATTGCCGTTGGCCAGCAGGTAAGCGGCATCACCGGCTTGCTTAGGATCGATTTGGGCCAACTCGTCCAAAATCAGGGTGGCATCGTTGTGCAGCACGGCCACGCCTTCAAGCCCGTTGGCCGTGCTGCGCCACTCGCGGGCATAATCGGGGGGGCCGACCACGCTGGCGGCCACTCGCAGGGCAGTGCTTTTGCCGCTGCTGCTGCCGCCGACCAGGTGAAAGCCGCCGCCGGTTGCCCCGGTGAAGTGCAGTAGCGGGCCGGCGAACATTGCCGACACGGCCAGTACCAGGCGCGAGTTGTCCTGGCAACGCTTGGCCACTTCGCGTCGCCAGTCCTCCAGCGAACCCACGGCAGCGTAGTGATGCTGCAGCCCGCCGCTGTGCTGGTATACCAGCCGCTCCTCGCCGTTGCCGTAGCTTTCGCCGTTGGGCAGCACGTAGCGCCCGTCGTGCCAGCCCGGTACCGCCACATTGCGCGCGCGGGTGTCGATGCGCTCTTGAATGATGTAGGCCAACAGCCGCTGCATGGTGTTGCGGTGGGCAGACATTTCCACGCCGCCTGCAGCAAGCTGACGTAGGAACTCACGCGGATCACCCACCAGCATTTCAGCCGGCGCTGCCCACTGGTGAGGGTGCCCATCGGCATCGGTCCAAGTCAGCAGGCGTCCCCATTCCTCGCTCTGGCTGTTGCGAGTCTTGGCCTCTACTTTCAACGGCGAGCACACAAACATTGGCTCGGCCAGGTCGCCATCTTCGGTGACACCGACGTAATACACGCCTGTCTCGTTGAGCTGGTAGTGCGGCCGCGCACTGACGCTGCCGTCCGGAGCTGCTTTTGCGCCTTTGCCCTTTGTCGCCTTGCGCACAGCGGCTTGAATCGAGCCACGCACCGCGACCGTGCCCGCGTCTTTGGCGGCATCATTGAAATCTACTGAGGTAACGTTGTTCATGCACGAGGCTCCAGTGCCACGTCGGCGCATTGCGCCTTCGGAGGGGAGAGGGAAATCATCAGGAAGTGGTCTCATTGCTGGGGCGCGGCGGCATGGCCACCACACCGCCCACCGCATCGGCTGCGCGCTGTGCGTTGACCAGGCCGGGATTGATGCCCAAGCGAGCTGCGGTGGCGGCGTCGTCGTCGGCGCACACCACAATGACCGCTGAGGGGTACTTGGCCCGCAGCGCGCAGGCCACCGGCTCAAGGTTCCCGGCATCGAATGCGACGGCGGTGGGGTGGCCAGTGACCTCATGGATGGTGGCGGCAGTGGCGTACCCTTCGGCGACGCACACCACGTCGCTGACAGGCCGACCTACGGGGTAGTACAGGCCGCGTTTGCGGCCCCCGGCCAGAAAGCGCTTGCTCCCATCAACTGCAATGGTTTGCAGGCTCCACAGCCGCCCCTCAGCATCGCGCAAAGGCACCAGCAGCAACCCATCCAGCTGCCGCAGTCCATGCACGCCCACGCCCTTGGCTACGAGGTAGGGATGATCGGCAGGGGCCGCATCAGCGCGCAGCCAGCGCTCACGCGCCAGCTGGCGGGCAGCGCCCTGCCGCTGGGCGAGCTCGGCCTGCTGCTGTCGCTGCGCGCGCACTACAACCTCGCGCAGCTTGGCCCGCTCGGCCTCGCTCAATGCCTCGCCCCCACCGTCGCACCAAGACTCACTGTGGCCGGTCTTCCAGTTGCCGTAGGCACCGGCCATAGGTGGACCGGGGTGCAGCACATACCAACCGCTGCGCTGGCCGTTACTGTCGCCTTGGGCGCGCACGCGGCGCAGACGGCCATCGGGCGTCACCCTATCGAGCATCAGCCCGGCGGCGCGCAGCACCGCCAGGAAGCCATCAGGACGGTTCATCGTCGTCCCCCAGCTCGCTGCTGTGCCTGGCGTTGTCCACCACCGCCGCTAGGTCATCGTGCACATAGGCGACACCGGCGGCGACAGCCGCGAACGACACAACCGTGCGCTCATCGAGGCAGCTCAACAGCAGTGCAGCCGACCGTGCGCGTTCCAGACGGTTGAAGCTGTCCTCGCCGATCCAGTAGCCATGCGGCATGATCGGACCGTGGGGTGCAGCCGATGTGGCGGCGACTGCGTCCTGCTCGGCACGAACGTCAGCTAGCTGCAGGTCAATGCCCTGTTCAAAGCGCTCCTGCGACTGCGCGGGCGCAAACAGTCCCAGGCGCAGGTTTACCCGTGCAGCCACCGCGGCCAGTTCCTGGCAGTCGCGCTCAAGCGGCGACAACAGGCGTGCGCGTAGTCGGCGCTCCAATGGGTGCCCGCGCAAGGCCACATCCAGTTCGGCGCAGGTATCGGCCAAGCGGCGACATGCCTTGTGTTGCTGCCGCTCGATGCGGCGGGCGATTTCCACGATGTGGGCGGTGCGCTCGGCATCGAACCAAGCGTCGGTGATGGTGGCGCTGAGCATGCCATCGGCAACTCCCGATACGCCGGAGACGTTCACAGATTCGGGGTTCATGCAGCCACCTGAACACTTGCGGCCATGGCGAGCAGCTCCCGAACGGTAAGCTCCTCGAAAGCACCGGGGCGTTGTTCGAGCACGTCAGTCAGCGCCATCAGCGAGGAGACCGGAAGTTCGTAGATGCGCAACAGCTGCCGCGTAGCGCTGAACAGGTCGTGCATCACTTCGTCATCGTTGCCGATGAGGCAATTGAGGTGGGATCCGTTCATCGCGCGACCTCCGCTGCGACGGCCGCAATCGCGATCTGCACCTCGCCCAAGGTCAGCGACTCTGCGGGCTTGCCAGATGCCTGCAGGCAGGCGTCGAGCGCCAGCCAGCGGGGATGGTCCCAGTCCAGGGTGTCGGCAATCTCGCCGAAGTGGTGTGCAATACGAATGGCAAAGCGCGACGGCGCGGCCAGGGCGTCATGAGACATGGCAGGATCCTTGTGTAATGTTGGATCCGCCACCGCGCTTCTAAACGGGGTGGCGGACGGCACGCGGTTAGAAGACCGGCACAAGGACCGGCGGGCCTTTCGACCCCCGCGCACCGCCCGCCATTGAACTGGCAAACAATCGCCCGCGACGACACAGCAGGCAATAAAAAAGCGCCTAGCATCGGTCGATGGGCGCTGGTGCGCCTTGTGATTCGGGCTTCTAACCCCGGTCGCCGATTGTGCGGCGACGAGGCAATGCTGCGCCTGGCGAACCTGAGTTGTCAACTGCCGCGTCATTGCCTCGCCTTGCGGATGGCAGAACTCTGTTTTTCCGCTTTCTCACTAAGCGCCGACCGCTCCGCATACGTGCTGACCGGCAGATCAACGTCCCCTCGCGGACACGCACTGCGAGTGTGCGTGCGCACGATTTCGGTATAGGCGGAGAACGTGTGGCCGCACAGTGCATTGCGGCATTGCTGGACCGATTCGCGCAGAAGTTTGGAGTGCATGACGCTGGTACGGGTAACCGACGGGGTATCGCAATGCGGGCAACGCAGGAACGCTCTGGAACGGGTCATCGGGGTCCCTTAGCAGTCCGTGGTGTGGGTGCTGGCGACCTTGGCGACACTCCGCGACAGCGCGATGCGGCCGTGCTCTTCGGAGCGCTGCTGGGAGAAATTCAGTGCCAGGTTCGGCTGCGCAACAGCGGTGCGCAGATGCTCGGCCAGGAACTTCGCTTCTGCCGAGGTCAAGTTGAATTTCTGATCGGAAATGGTCAGGACGATCGTGTCTTTCATGGCTGCACTCGTGGGTGGGTGTTGGGAATTTGGTTGGCAATCCACGCGTCTACGTCCGACTCAAGCCAGACGGTCACGCGCGGGGAAAGGGGGATCGACTGGGGGAACCGGCCACGATCCATCAGCCAGTACAGGTGCGAGCGGGAGATGCCGGTGCGGCTGAGCACTTCCGGCTTACGTAGGAAGCGCTCCGCACGCGCGGGGGCCGGGTTCGAGCTTGTGGGCCGACCAGTTGCGGGGGAGGTTGGGTGGGTAGAACCAAGCATTCGGAAGGTCGCGGCGTTGACCTTTTTGTCAACCGCCGCCCTGTGTTGTGGGCTTGGTTAGAAGGCTAGAGGCAGTCGCCGCTTAACTCACGCGGCTAGCTTTGTATGAGAATTCTTACAATCTTTTGTAAAATTACACATGACGCACGCCACTTGACAGTCCAATCTTGCGACGACATTGCCAACTGATGTGAGCCGAATAGCGAGCGCTGCAGCCAGGCCGACCGGCTAGTTGCGCAAGGCAAATTGGCGCACCTGGCAACCTGCGATTGCAGGCCAAGGGCGAGATGCGCGGCAGGCGAACCATCGAATAGTGGCGGCTGGTCGCCAGCCGTCATTGGGACAGCTTGGCGGTTTCTTGAGCCAGCCCGCTGGCCCGAGAGAGGCTGTGCGGAAGAACCATGCCATCGGCACGCGGCATCGCTCCGCATGCGCCCAATGCGGGCCGATCACCCGCCGCTGTAACCAGCGTAACCAGCTGTAACCACTAGGTGGGGCGCGCGGAAGAGTATCGCAACCAACTGATTCTCAAGTCATTTCCCGACTCTGTAACCAGTGTTACCACTGTAACCAGAAAAAACAATGAGTCAGAAATAAAAAGAGGAAAAAGGGGGTCAGGGGGAGGTCCGCAGACCGTCCAGATAGTCCGCCCACGCCTGCATCATTTTTGCGCGCTCGACCAAGTGGGCCGTACGGTTGTACGCCCTTCCGTTTGGATCACGCACAGCGTGAGCCAGCTGGTGCTCGATGTAGTCCGGGCGGAAACCCAGCACTTCGTCCAGGACGGTGCGCGCCATTGCACGGAAGCCATGACCGGTCATGGTGTCCGAGTCATAGCCCAATCGCCGGAGCGCGCCGTTGACGGTGTTTTCGCTCATGGGGCGGCCCTTGCCTCGCATGCTGGGGAAGACGTGCGCGAGGCGGCCGGTCAGCGGCTGTAGTTCGCGGAACACCGCAACGGCCTGCGACGAGAGCGGGACAATATGTGGCTGCCCGGTCTTGGTTGCAGTGAAGCGCCATTCTGCGGACACAAGGTCAATGTCTGCCCAGAGAGCGTGCCGTAGTTCGCCAGGACGCACGAACACGAGCGGCGCCAAGCGGAGTGCTGCAGCTACGACGGGGGTCCCCTGGTATCCGTGGATAGCGCGGAGCAGGCCGCCAACATGCGCAGGATCGGTGACGCTGGCGAAGTGCTCGACCTCGACAGGGACGAGTGCGCCGCGCAGGTCTTCCGCTGGATTACGGACTGCACGGCCTGTAGCAATGGCGTAGCGAAAGACCTGGCTTGCCAGCATTCGTGCGCGATGTGCGGTCTCGTTTGCGCCGCGCGCTTCTATCTTTCGGATTGCATCCAGCAAGTCGCGAGCAGTCACACCATCGACAGGTATCCGTCCGATGTATGGGCCTAGATCCTTCGCAAGAATGCGGTTCTGGCGCTCAAGCGACGTAGCCGCCATCTTCTTCGCTCTCACGGCGATCAGCTCGGCAGCCACAGCCTCGAAGGTGTTTGCGGAACGCTCAAGCGTCGCTGCCCTTTGCGCTTTGCGCTGCTCGCCAGGATCAACACCATCAGCGAGCAATCTGCGCGCCGCTGCATGACGTTCGCGTGCGCTGGCCAAGCTGACATCGGGATACGTTCCCAGCGAAAGAGTATTGCGCTTGCCTGTCACGGGACGACGGTAGTCCCATCTCCACCATCGGCCACCATCAGGGCGAAGTAGCAAGTAAAGGCCACCACCATCGCGGAGCTTCTGCACAGTTGCCGTGGGCTTTGTCTTGCGGATTGCGGTATCAGTGAGCGACATGATGGCGGTAACGGGTGTAGGCGGTAGGTGGGTTACCGTCAAAGATACCGCCTGCAGACCTGGGATTGATGTGGATCACATAGGACGCAAGCGGATACAAAAAAGGCCGAAATCCTTGATTTGAAAGGAATATTCGGCCTTCTTAGGACGCTGTAGGACGTTCAAATGGTGCGCCCGGAGGGATTCGAACCCCCGACCAATGGCTTCGGAAGCCACTACTCTATCCGGCTGAGCTACGAGCGCGTTGTATCCTGCATCCCGCCGGGCCGCCTGATGGGGCCACGGACCGCCGAAGCGGCGCGGGAGGAGCATTCTATCCGTAAACGCCGCGCAGGTCTGCCCCCTGCATCGATGCACCGGGCGACGGCGCGCCCGGCCAGCCCAGGCGGTATCCTTTACCGATGGCTTACGAACGTTTTGAAGCGCCCGAAGCGGCGCCCCCGTCGCGCTGGCGGCACTACTGGAAGTTGATGCGCGCCGACCGCCCGATCGGCACCCTGCTGCTGCTCTGGCCCACCTGGTGGGCGCTGTGGCTGGCCTCCGGCGGGCTGCCCCCGCTGTGGACGCTGTTCGTGTTCACCGCCGGCGTCTGGCTGACCCGCTCGGCCGGCTGCGTGATCAACGATTACGCCGACCGCTGGCTGGACCCGCACGTCAAGCGCACCAAGGACCGCCCGCTGGCCAGCGGCGCCGTCTCCGGCCGCGAGGCGCTGGCTCTGTTCGCCGGGCTGATGATCGTCGCCTTCGCGCTGGTGTTGACCCTGAACTGGCTCACCATCGGCATGAGCTTCATCGGCGTGTTCCTGGCCGCCAGCTACCCCTACCTGAAGCGCTACACCCACCTGCCGCAGGTTTACCTGGGCATGGCCTTCGGCTGGGGCATCCCGATGGCCTTCGCCGCGGTGCAGGGCGAGGTGCCGGTGATCGGCTGGCTGCTGTACGGCGCCAACATCCTGTGGTCCACCGCGTATGACACCTGGTACGCCATGGTCGACCGCGATGACGACCTGAAAATGGGCTCGCACTCCACCGCGATCCTGTTCGGCGATCTGGACCTGGTCATCCAGGGCATCCTCTATGCGCTGTTCCTGGGCACGATGGCGCTGGTCGGCCTGCGCGCCGGGCTGGGGTTCTATTACGGCCTGGGCGTTGGGGTGGCCGCCGGGCTGATCGCCTACGAGTTCTGGATCGCCCGCAAGCGCGAGCGTGACCCGTGCTTCAAGGCCTTCCTGCACAACAACTGGGTCGGGGCGGCGCTGTTCGCTGGCATCGCGGTGTCGCTGGCACTGCGCTGAGCGGTCCACCCGACCAACGGTCGGGTGCTACCGGTAACGCGCACTACGACCATTAGGCGACTGACAGCGCCGTGGCCAGCGCCCAGAATCCCTCCCATCGAATGATCGGGGAGGATAGGGGCAATGAACACGTCGACGGTGGTGCAGGACGGCTGGATGGCGCGCGCGGCACTGCGCTCGGCCGCCTGGGCGGAAAAGTGGTTCCCTGATGCGTACGTGTTCGCGGTGCTCGGCGTGGTCATCGTCGCCGCCGCCGCGATGGGCTTCGGCGCCACCCCGCAGGCCACCGCCACGGCATTCGGCGAGGGCTTCTGGAGCCTGATCCCCTTCACCATGCAGATGGCCTTCGTGGTCATCGGCGGCTATGCCGTCGCCACCGCGCCGATCGTCGCGCGTTTCATCGATCTGCTGGCCCGCGTCCCCAAGACCGGCCGTGGCGCGGTGGTCTACGTCGGTCTGATCAGCATGCTCGCCTCGCTGCTCAGCTGGGGCTTTTCGCTGGTGTTCGGCGGCCTGCTGGTCCGCGCGCTGGCCCGCCGCGAAGCACTCCACATGGACTACCGCGCCGCCGGCGCCTCGGCGTATCTCGGCCTCGGCGCGGTCTGGGCGATGGGCCTGAGCTCCTCGGCCGCGCAGTTGCAGGCCAACCCGGCCAGCATGCCGCCCGGCCTGGTCGAGATCACCGGCGTGCTGCCCTTCACCGAAACCATCTTCCTGTGGCAGTCGATCGCGCTGACCGCCGCGCTGATCCTGGTCTCGCTGCTGATTGCCTGGCTGACCGCCCCCGGCGCCGCCTCCGCGCGCACCGCCAAGGACTTCGAAGGCGCCGCCCGCGCCGAAGCCGAGCCGCTGCCGCCGCGCACCCGCCCCGGCGAGTGGCTGGAGTACAGCCCGCTGCTCACCGTGCTGCTCTCGCTGCTCGCGTTCGGCTGGCTGTTCGGCGAGTTCGCCAGCAAGCCGGTGGTGACCGCCATCGCCAACCTCAACACCTACAACTTCCTGTTCATCTCGCTCGGCCTGCTGCTGCACTGGCGCCCGCGCAGCTTCCTCAACGCCGTGGCCAAGGCTGTCCCCAGCACCACCGGCGTGCTGATCCAGTTCCCGCTGTATGGCGGCATCGCGATGATCCTCACCCACGCCACCGGCAGTGGCGATGAGACCCTCGCCCATCGTCTCTCCACCCTGTTCGTGCATATCGCCACCACCGACACCTTCGCGCTGGTGATGGGCGTGTACTCGGCCGTGCTCGGCTTCTTCGTGCCCTCCGGTGGCGGCAAGTGGATCATCGAAGCGCCGTACGTGATGCAGGCGGCCAACGAACTGAAGGCCCATCTGGGGTGGGCAGTACAGGTCTACAACGCGGCCGAGGCGCTGCCGAACCTGATCAACCCGTTCTGGATGCTGCCGCTGCTGGGCGTGCTCGGCCTGAAGGCGCGCGACATCGTCGGCTTCACCTTCATCCAGCTGCTGGTGCACATCCCGCTGGTGCTCGGCCTGCTGTGGCTGCTCGGCATGACGCTGACCTACGTGCCGCCGGTGATGCCGTGATCGTCATCTGCGCGTCATCTGCAGACGTTGGCTCAGCGATGCCCTGTTCAGTCGCACGACGAGGCATTCTGTGGGAAGCGGAATAAGGGAATTCGAACCGTTCATATGCGGGTCAACGCTTACTGCGACATGGGGTTTGTAACTGCAGAAAAGGCTGGCGTGGGGACGTTGACGAATTCGTATGCAAACCCCCACACGTCGTTAACCTCGCGCTGCAGAGGATGGCCCGGACCGCGACATTCCGTTTGCGGCAACCGGAGAATCGAGATGGCTCAGCAGAACCAGCAGAACCCGAATCAGCGCGGTGAGCAGCAGGAAGGTGGTCGCGGCCAGCAGCAGCAACAGCAGCAGGAACAGCAGCAGCGCAACCAGAACCAGCAGCAGGGCGGCCAGCAGGACGAGGAAGAGTGAGCCCAGCTGGCTGTTGTGTGAACTGAAGCCCCGCTCCGGCGGGGCTTCGTTCGTCCGGGCCTGCTCAGGCCGAGCGCAGGTGCCAGCCCAGTGCTGCGTCTTCGACCACCGCACCCGGTACCACGTCATGCAGCACCACGCGGATTCCGCGCGCATTCGGCAGCACCTTCTGCTCGGGGAACCAGCGGCGGGTGGCATCGACCACGATCAACAGGCCTTCGTCATCGCCCAGTGGTGCGAAGTGCGGCGTGGGCTGTGACAGAGGCTCCAGCCCGAAGGCGTTCTGTGCGTTTGCCTGCACTTCACCGACGTGTTCAGCGGGCAGGCCGACCTCGCTGATGCAGGTCATCTCGCTGCCGTGGAACCCGCCTTCGCACTCGCCCGCAGGCAAGCGTCGCCGCGCGATCAACTCCAGGATCAGGCCGTCCGGCCCGGTGAAATAGATCGATTCGGAATCCCAGCGGCCATCGAAGGTGAAGTGGTCATGGCCTTTCAGATCGCGCTGCAGGGTGGCGCGTGCTTTGAGCCAGTCGGTGGCCGCCTCGAAGCGATTGGCGGGCACGTTGAACGCCAGATGCACACCGCCGACCGGGTTCGATCCTGCGGGTTGCAGCTGCAGGGTGCTCCAGCCGATGCGCACGGCCGAGCCCTCGACCGGCAGCTGAAGTTCATCGCGGAAGTACGCCACGGTGGCGGCGACATCGGACACAGGGAGATCGATCTGATGGATGCGCATGGTGCGGGAGGCCTCGCGTAGATACGTCGACATTCTGCCGCAGATGCGTGTGCCTCTGCGATGAACGCGATGAAGCACATGCCGATTGCATGCGCCCATCACCAGGCAATGCAGGCGCATTTGCTACAACGTTGTTCCAGACGCCGAGATGCATCACCGGCTCACCACACACCACTATCAGAGGAGTACTCCCGCGATGGGCATGCTGGTCGATGGAACATGGCAGGAAGGCACGGCGGGTGCCGCCGATGAGGACGGTCATTTCAAACGCGAGGAATCCACGTTCCGCGACTGGCTGAGCGCCGACGGCCGTGCTGGCCCGAATGGCGAGCCGGGCGTCAACGCGGCGCCTGGGCAGTTCCGCCTGTATGTGAGTCTCGCCTGCCCATGGGCCCACCGGACGTTGATCGTCCGTGCGCTGAAAGGCCTGCAGGATCTGGTGCCGGTCTCGGTGGTCAACTGGCACATGGGTGATCAGGGCTGGACGTTTGAGCCCGGCCCGCAGGTGACGCCGGAGCCTGAACGCGGTGCGCGCTATCTGCATGAACTGTACGCGGCCGCCAAGCCGGGAATGACCGGCAAGGTGACCGTGCCAGTGCTGTGGGATCGCGAGCGCGGGAGAATCGTCAGCAATGAATCAGCGGACATCATCCGCATGTTCAACACCGCCTATGACCAACTGGGTGCGAAGGCCGGTGACTTCTACCCGGTTGCGCTGCGTGCCGAGATCGATCAGGTGAACGAGCGTGTGTACGCGACCGTCAACAACGGTGTGTACAAAGCGGGCTTTGCGTCAACGCAGCAGGCGTACGAGGAGGCGGTTGGGCCGTTGTTCGAGACGCTCACCTGGTTGGACGAGCGCCTTCAGCAACGCGAGTGGCTGGTGGGCGATGCCATCACCGAAGCCGATATCCGTCTGTTCACTACGTTGATCCGCTTTGATCCGGTGTACTACGTGCACTTCAAGTGCAACGTGCGGCGCATTGCCGACTTCGCCGGCCTGCATGCGTTCGTGGCGCGGATGATGGCGATTCCCGAGGTGGCGGATACGGTGAATTTCCAGCACATCAAGCATCACTACTACCGAAGCCATCGGCATCTCAATCCGTCGGGGATCGTGCCGGTGGGTCCGGAGCGGGCCTACTGAGGCGGCGTTCCGGGAATCACTGAGCGTCGTCTCACCCACCACCACCCCGATCCAACTGCCGATACCCGATCGCCTCCGCCACATGCGCGGTCTCGATGTTCTGGGCATGCCCCAGATCCGCCAGCGTCCTCGCCACCCGCAGGATGCGATGCATCGAGCGCGCCGACAGCTGCAACCGTTCCACAGCATCCTCCAACAGCTGCTGATCCTCCCGCGACAACCGGCAATGCGCGCTCAGCTCGAACGGCAGTAGTTGGGCGTTGGCTTTCCCACTGCGCAGCAGCTGCACGTCGCGCGCGGCCACCACCCGGGCGCGAACACTCGCGCTGTCTTCGCCCAGCGGCGCGTCATCGCGCAGCTCGCGCGGGTCCAGCCGCGGCACTTCCACATGCAGGTCGATGCGGTCCATCAAGGGCCCGGAAACCCGCCCCCGGTAACGCTGGATGACCTCTTCGCTGCAGAGACAGCGGCCACTGCGATCCCCCGCCCAGCCGCAAGGGCAGGGGTTCATCGCCGCAACCAGCTGGAACCGCGCGGGAAAGCGCTCCGTCCTTGCCGCGCGGCTGACCACGGCGACCCCGGATTCGATCGGCTCGCGCATGACCTCGAGCGCGTGCCGGCTCCACTCCGGGAGTTCGTCCAGGAACAACACCCCGTTGTGTGCCAGCGAGATCTCGCCTGGCCTGGGATGCGAGCCGCCGCCGATCAGCGCCACCGCGCTGGCGGTATGGTGCGGCGCTCTATAGGGCCGCTGCCGCCAGCGCCCCGCATCAATGCCCTGGCCGCTGCAGGAGGCAATGGTCGCCGCTTCCAGGGCCTCGAGCTCGCTGGCCGCGGGCAGGATGCCGGGCAGACGCGACGCGAGCAGCGTCTTGCCGCAGCCCGGCGTGCCGAGCAGCAGCAGGTGGTGCCCGCCGGCCGCCGCGACTTCCAGCGCCCGGCGCGCCTGCAGCTGCCCGCGCACATCGCGCAGGTCGGGAATGCTGACCGGCACCGTGGCGGCGGCCACAGCCGGTGGCAGCGTGCCGCTTTCAAGGGCGCTGCAGACTTCCAGCAGAGTGCGTGCGATGCGTACGTCGGCATGTTGGGCCAACGCCGCCTCTTCACTGTTGGCCGCAGCCACGATCAGGCTCCGGCCATCCCCGGCGGCTGCGATCGCGGCAGGCAGGACACCGTCTACACCGCGCAGCTCGCCGGTGAGGGCCAGCTCGCCCAGGAATTCGTACTTGTCCAGGGATTGCGCATCGATCTGGCCACTGGCGGCGAGGATGCCGAGCGCAATGGCCAGATCGAATCGGCCGCCTTCCTTGGGCAGATCGGCGGGAGCCAGGTTGATGGTGATCCGCCGCTGCGGAAACTCGAACCGCGCGCAGATCAGCGCGGCGCGCACGCGGTCGCGCGATTCCCGCACGGCCGCCGCAGGTAGCCCAACGATCTGGGTATGCGGCAGCCCACCAGAGAGGAACACCTCGATGCGCACGGCAGGGGCTTTCACACCGGCGCGGGCACGGCTGTGCACCAGCGCGAGGCTCATGCGGTTGTTTCCGGGATCTGCGGCATGGTGGGAACAATGGCAGTGAACGGAGCACCCACTCCATAGGCGTTCACCGCGCCACGGGGTAGGCAAGCACCGCCACCGTATCCGGTACTGCCGCTAGACTGGATGCCCCCACGTGCCACGCCGTCGAACACCATGGATATGCACCACCGCTCCGGCCCGATCGAACTGGTCGCCGTCGATATGGACGGGACCCTGCTTGATCCGTCCCACACGCTCACGCCCCGGGTGATGCACGCCATCGCCCGCGCCCGCGCGCAGGGCGTGCAGGTGGTGCTGGCCAGCGGCCGACCGGTGTCTGGCATGGCGCCGTTCCTGCAGCAGCTGGGTATCCAGGGCGAGCAGGATTACTGCATCGCCTGCAACGGCGCGCTGGTGCAGAACATCGGCAGCGGCCAGCGCGTGGTCGAGTTTCCGCTGAGTTTCGAGGACTTCGTGTTCTGTGAGCGGATCTCACGCGAACTCGGTATTCACTTCCAGGCGCTCGATGGCCGGCGCATGTACACGCCCAACCAGGACATCAGCCACTACACCGTGGCCGATTCGCACCTGTCGAACGTGCCGCTGTCGTATCGCCGGGTCGAGGACATGGACCCGGCCATGCAGTTCATCAAACTGATGATGATCGACGAACCCGCGGTGCTGGATGCCGCGATCCAGCGCCTGCCCTCGGAACTGACCGACCGCTTCGCGGTGCTCAAGAGCGCGCCGTTCTTCCTCGAGGTGTTCGACCACCGGGCAGGGAAGGGGCCAAGCCTGGAGAGGCTGGCCGCCCATCTGGGCGTGGACCGGGCCAACGTGATGGCGGTGGGCGATCAGGAGAACGACCTGACCATGCTGCAGTTCGCCGGGACCAGCGTCGCCATGGGCAACGCGATTCCGGCGGTCAAGCAGACCGCGCGCTTCGAGACCGCCACCAACGCCGAGGACGGCGTGGCGCTGGCGATCGAGCGGTTCGTGCTGCAGGACGCCTGACGCGCGTCAGCGCAAGCCCGGCTTACTCGCGCGGCGCAGCCGATCCGCCACGTGCTTCCAGCTCGGCCACCGTCTTCTCCAGCGCCTCCAGCTTCTCGCGGGTGCGCAGCAGCACGGCGCGCTGCACGTCGAATTCCTCGCGGGTGACCAGGTCCAGCTTGCCCAGCCCGGCCTGCAGCGCGGTCTTGAAGGTGGCCTGCAGTTCTTCGCGCGACTGGCGCAGGCCCGGGGGGACCATGTCGCTCAGGCGGCGGGCGAGGTCATCGAGGTGGTTGAGGTCGATCATGGTGCGGCTCCGCGGGGTATGCGCCAAGGATAAGCCGCCACGCTGCCGGCGGCACTGACCGCGCGCATCGCGTTCACCGGCGGACAGGCGTTATCCTCGCAGCCTGAGAGACAGGAGTGCAGACGGATGAAGATGGTCATGGCGGTGGTCAAACCGTTCAAGCTCGACGACGTGCGCGAAGCGCTGGCCGAGCGCGGCGTCACCGGGATCACGGTCACCGAGGTCAAGGGCTTCGGGCGGCAGAAAGGCCACACCGAGCTCTATCGCGGGGCGGAATACGTGGTCGATTTCCTGCCCAAGGTGAAGATCGAGGTGGCCGTCACCGACAGCCAGGTCGAGGAGGTGGTGGAAGCCATCGTCAAGGCCGCCGGGACCGGCAAGATCGGCGACGGCAAGGTCTTCGTGTACGACCTGGGCAGCGTGGTGCGCATCCGCACCGGTGAACTGGACGCCGACGCGCTGTAACGCACGCCGGCTTGCCCATGGGCGCATGGGCAAGCGCGGTCAGGCGTGGCCCTTGAACCAGCGGTAGAAGCGCTTCCAGGCCACGCGTACGCCGGCCACCCAGCGCGGGTCGGCCACCTGGGCCGCCTCGGAGGCGCTGGGGCGCTCGCCGGTCAGGCGCTGGCGCATCTTCAGCAGATTCTTCATGTCGCTGCGGCGCAACTGGCGCGAGACCGGGTGCACCGGCAGCCAGCGCGGGCTGCGCCAGGCCGAGGTGAAATCCACCAGCACCGGCACGCCCCCGCTGACCATCACGTTGGTGCCATGCAGATCGTTGTGGGTGATGCCGGCGGCATGCAGGCGGGTGAGCGCGTACTGCAGCTGCTCGAAGACCTCGATGCCGACCGACTGGGCCGCGCTGAGGGTCTGGCCGGGAATGAACTCCATGCCCAGCGCGAGGCCGCCGATGGTGCCGAGCAGGGCAGGGGCGTGCTTCCAGCCGCTCAGGCGCTGCAGGATGCGCGCTTCGCGGCGGACCAGCAGGCGCGCGATCGGCGACAGCGGGGTGCCGCGGTAACGGGTGTAATCCTTGACCACGGCCGGCTGCCCGTTGAGGCAGGTCCGGTAGACGTCGGGTTCCAGGAGGCGTTCGCCGCGCTTGAGCAGCTCGGCGGGGGCGGTGTCATCGACACACGAGGCAACGATTGTGTTCATAGGGGTCTGTGCGACCCGGCGGTCGGCGCAATGCGTCAGGCGTACCGGTGCTGCTTATGGTGGGAACTAAAGATTTCGTTAATTTTAGTACTCGCCAGTACATGAATCCAGATGATGTCGGAGAAATGTCGTCGCCCGGCGTGGAACACTTCGTCACGCTGAAGCGGACAATCTTGTATCGTTTGGGATAATTTCGTTGCATATCAGCGGGTTGCCGGCGATCGCCGGGGAGTGCGGGGCAGGCAACGCTGCCGTGCGTCCAACGCAGCAGGCGGTTCCATGGGTCACCCGGCGCTGAACATCGCCCAGCCCGTGCTTGACCGCGACGCAGGCGCTGCGGACCATATGCTGTTGTTCGCGACATCGGCGGCCGCCCCTCTCCGGCACGTCCCCGCCCTCTGCCGCCGTATCGGTGCCGGTCACTTCCGTGCATCGCCCCCACCATTTCGGGTCCGGCTGTGCCGGAGGAAGACTGATGATCAAGATCGTGCTGGCAGGGCTGTTCATCGCCTGCGTGCTGTACATCCATTACCGCGGCAAGGTGCGCGCGCGCTGGTCGCGCCAGCTGCTGGACCACTCCAGCTTCATGGCCCCGATCAACGTGATCATGTACGCGTTCTCGAAGGTGCCGACCACGCCCTTCCTGGACCCGGGCAAGGAATTCCCGCAGCTCGAGCCATTGCGCCAGAACTGGCAGATGATCCGCGACGAAGCGCTGGCCCTGCGCGATGCCGACAAGATCGCTGCCTCCAGCACGTTCAACGATGCGGGCTTCAATTCGTTCTTCCGCCGTGGCTGGAAGCGCTTCTACCTGAAGTGGTACGGCCCCTCGCACCCCTCGGCCAAGGCGCTGTGCCCGAAGACCACCGCGCTGCTGGAATCACTGCCGGACGTGCGCGCGGCGATGTTCGCCCAGCTGCCCTCGGGCAGCGAACTGCGCCCGCACCGCGATCCCTTCGCCGGCTCGCTGCGCCTGCACCTGGGCCTGGCCACGCCGAACGATGACGCCTGCTACATCGAAGTGGACGGCATCAAGAAAAGCTGGCGCGATGGCGAGTGGATGATGTTCGATGAAACCTACATCCACCACGCGCACAACGAGACGCCGGACGACCGCGTGATCCTGTTCTGCGATATCGCGCGTCCGCTGCGCTTCGGCCTGCCGGGCCTGTTCAACCGCGCGGTGGCCTCCACGCTGCTGGCTGGTGGTGCCTCGCCGAACCTGCCGGGTGACCCGACCGGTGGCGTCAACAAGGCCTTCGGCAGCGTCTACAAGGTGCGCCTGAAGGCCAAAGCGCTGCGCGAGCGCAGCGTGGTTGCCTACCAGGTGATCAAGTGGGGCCTGGTGGTGGCGGTGATTGCGGGTATCTGGGCGATCTGACTGCTGGGGTCATGAGGTTGCCGGCCAGCGGCCGGCACTACCGGAAACGAAAAAAACCCGCGCTGCTGCCAGCGCGGGTTTTTGTTGTCTGCATGAACCGGTCTCACGGCGCACCGACCAACGGTCGGTGCCTACCCCTTCGTTGCCGGGGCCGAACGGCCAATGCAGGGCCCGAAGGCCAACCGGGGCCGGCCGATCAACACCCGGGCCGAAGGCGACCGGTCGAGCCGACCGTTGGTCGGCTGGCCGCGCGAAGCGCGGCAACGATCGACACCGACGCTTAACGCATCAGCCCTTCAGGGCCGCCGCCACGAACGGCGGCGTCACCAGCACGCCGGTGTGCAGCGCGGCGGTGTAGTACAGCGTCTCGAACGACTTGGCGGCCGAATCGGCCTGGCGGAAGTCGAAGCTGCTCTCGCCCTTGCGGGCCAGGGTGACGCTCCACCAGCCGGTCGGGTAGCACGGCTGCGGGAACGGCAGGGTCTTGAACGAACCGAAGCCGGCCTTGCCCATCTCGGTGCGCATTTCGTTGATCAGGTCCAGCTGCATCAGCGGCGACTCGGACTGCTGCACCAGAATGCCGTCGTCCTTCAGGGCCTTGAAGCAGCTCTCGTAGAACGCCTTGTTGAACAGGCCTTCGCCGGGGCCGACCGGATCGGTCGAATCCACGATCACCACATCCACGCTGCCGGCCGGGCAGTTGGCCATGTAGGCCACGCCGTCGTCGAACATCAGCTCGGCGCGCGGGTCGTCGTTGGAATCGCACAGCTCCGGGAAGTGCTTGCGGGCCATCACGGTGACCTGCTCATCGATGTCGCACTGGGTCACGCTCTCCACGCCCTCGTGCTTGAGCACTTCGCGCAGGGTGCCGCAGTCGCCGCCGCCGATGATCACCACGCGCTTGGGCGCGGCGTGGGTGAACAGCACCGGGTGGCTGATCATCTCGTGATAGAAGAAGTTGTCCTTGCTGGTCAACATGATGGCGCCATCGATGGTCATCAGGTTGCCCCAGTCGGTGGTCGCGAAGATCTCGATCTTCTGGAACGGCGACTGCACTTCGTCCAGCTTGCCGGTCAGGCGGTAGCCGATGGCCGAGCCGGTGCGCTCGAAGTGTTCGATGTACCAGTTGTTGTTGTCAGTCATGGAGGAGCAGTCCTGTTCGGAAGGGTGGTGGAGCCGGGCTGGCGGCGGTGCCGCGTGGCGCAAGCCACGTCCGGACGGGTTGGCCCGTTCAGGTTTCAAGCCTGAGCACGGGCGCGGGCGCGCATGATAACGGAGCTGTCGCCACATAGGCGTTATCATGCACCCCCTTTTTTACCAACCAGGCCCACTGAAATGACCGATTGGTCCCTCGACCAAGCCCGCAAGACCTACTCGATTCCGCATTGGGCGGATGGCTACTTCGACGTGGATCAGGCAGGACACATGGTGGTGAGACCGACTGGCCAGGACGGCCCGGTGGTGTCCTTGCCCAAGATCGTGGACGCCGCCCGCGAGGCCGGCGCCAAGCTGCCGCTGCTGGTGCGCTTCCCGGACATCCTGGGCCAGCGCCTGGGCAAGCTGCAGGCCGCGTTCGCGCAGGCCCAGGCCGATTGGGAGTACCCGGGCGGCTACACCGCCGTGTACCCGATCAAGGTCAACCAGCACCGTGGCGTGGCCGGCACCCTGGCCAGCCACCACGGCGAGGGCTTCGGCCTGGAAGCGGGCAGCAAGCCCGAGCTGATGGCCGTGCTGGCGCTCTCGCGCCCGGGTGGGCTGATCGTCTGCAACGGCTACAAGGACCGCGAGTACATCCGCCTGGCCCTGATCGGCCGCAAGCTGGGCCTGCAGACCTTCATCGTCATCGAGAAGCCCTCCGAGCTGAAGCTGGTGCTGGAGGAATCCAAGGCGCTGGATGTGAAGCCGGGCCTGGGCGTGCGCATGCGCCTGGCCTCGCTGGGCGCGGGCAAGTGGCAGAACAGCGGTGGCGACAAGGCCAAGTTCGGCCTCTCGCCGCGCCAGCTGCTGGACCTGTGGAAGTCGCTGCGCGATACCGAATATGCCGACTGCCTGAGCCTGCTGCATTTCCACATGGGCTCGCAGATCTCCAACGTGCGCGACATCGCCAACGGCATGCGCGAAGCCACCCGCTACTTCGTGGAACTGTCGCGCCTGGGCGCGAAGATCACCCACGTGGACGTGGGCGGTGGCCTGGGCGTGGATTACGAAGGCACCCGCTCGCGCAGCTTCTGCTCGATCAACTACGGCCTGAACTCCTACGCCAGCAACATCGTGCAGCCGCTGGCCAATGCCTGCGAAGAACACGGCCTGACCCCGCCGCGGATCGTCACCGAGTGCGGCCGCGCGATGACCGCGCACCACGCGGTGCTGATCGCCAACGTCTCCGAAGTGGAAGAGGCGCAGGAAGGCCGCGTGCCGGACCAGCACGACGACGAGCCGGCGGCGATCCGCCACCTGCGCGAAATCCACGCCGAGCTCGACGAGCGCCCGGCGGTGGAGCTGTTCCAGGAAGCGCAGCACTTCCATGCCGAAGGCCTTGCCAGCTATGCGCTGGGCCAGATCGACCTGCCGCAGCGCGCCCGCATCGACGACCTGTTCTACGCCATCGCCCACGCCGTGCGTGCGCGCCTGAGCTATGACGAGAAGAGCCATCGCCCGGCGCTGGACGAGTTGAACGAACGCCTGGTGGACAAGTACTTCGTCAACTTCAGCGTGTTCGAATCGATTCCCGATGCCTGGGCGATCGACCAGGTGTTCCCGATCGTGCCGATCGAGCGCCTGAACGAGCAGCCCGAGCGCCGCGGCATCATCGCGGACATGACCTGCGATTCGGACGGCATGGTGAAAACCTATGTCGAGAACGAGAGCCTGGACACCTCGCTGCCGTTGCATGCGCTGAAGTCGGGCGAAAGCTACCGCATCGCGTTCTTCATGGTGGGCGCGTACCAGGAAATCCTGGGCGACATCCACAATCTGTTCGGCGACACGGATGCGGTAGAAGTGCTGGCCGATGCCGATGGCTATGCGATCACCCAGCAGCGCCGTGGTGACACCACCGATGTGATGCTCGACTATGTGGGCTACAGCCTGGCCGATCTGCGGGCGAGCTATGCCGAGCGCGTGGCGGCGGCGAAGCTGTCGCCCGAGCGCGCGCAGGAACTGTCCGAGGCACTGGAGGCCGGCCTGACCGGCTACACCTACCTGTCCGACGAGCCGCTGACGTAAGCCAGCGTTGACGGGTGACGGCCTTCGGGCCGCACCCGGCTGTCCGTAACGCCGGGCATTGCCCGGCGGTCTTTGCAAGGCACCCGACACCGGCATGAGCGCGCGCGCGATCTTTCATCTGTTCCTGCATGCGGCCGTCCCCGCGCTGCTGGCGTGGATGTTCTGGCGCAAGCGCTTCCTGTCCGCCTGGGTGCTGATGCTGCTGGGCTGGATCATCGATCTGGACCACCTGCTGGCCGATCCGATCTACGCCCCGAACCGCTGCAGCATCGGGTTCCATCCACTGCACACCGCCCCGGCGATCGCGGTGTATGCGGGGCTGTGCGTACCAAAGAAGACGCGCCTGTTCGGGATCGGACTGATCATCCACATCGTGCTGGATGCCATTGATTGTTGGTGGATGCACCAGGCCCGTTGAACCGCCGGCCCCGGTAGAGCCGACCGTTGGTCGGCTGGCGCGCGCCTGGGCGCGTTCGGGTGTTCGCGAAAGGCAGCCGACCAACGGTCGGCTCTACCCGGTGGCTTCTCCGCCTGCCGGCAACGTCACCGTCGCCTGCAACCCCGGCGTGTCATTGGCCAGGACCAGCGTGCCACCGTAGCTCTCGGCGATGTCGGCCACGATCGACAATCCCAGCCCGCTGCCCGACGCGCGCTCATCCAGCCGCACGCCGCGTTCCAGCACGCGCTCCAGCTGCGCTGGCGGGAGTCCCGGGCCATCATCGGCCACGGTGATGCGTAGCTGCGTGCTGTCCCGTGCCACGTCCACCCGCACCGCCTGCGCGGCCCACTTGCCGGCATTGTCGAGCAGGTTGCCGAGCATCTCTTCCAGGTCCTCGCGCGCACCGGCGAACACGGCGGCATCCTCGCTGTCGCACGTGAAACGCAGCCCGCGCGCGGCATGTACGCGCTGCATCAGCCCGCACAGCGCGCTCACCACCGGCGCCACCGGCGTGCGCTGCTGGCTGTCCGCGCCCAGGCCTGCAGCGAGGTAACGATCGATGCTGGCCTGCATGCGCGCGGTCTCGCTGCGCAGGGTCTGGCGCCAGTCGCTGCCATCCCCTTCGGCTTCGGTGATGAGCACGGTCAGCGGTGTCTTCAGCGCATGCGCGAGGTCTTCGGCGCTGCGGCGGGCGCGCACCACCATGCGCTGGTGGTGATCGAGCAGCGCGTTGAGCTGGCCGGCCAGCGGCGCGACTTCCTTGACCAGGCCCTGCTGCGGGAAGCGCACGTTCTCGCCGTTGCGGACCTGTCCGGCGATGCGGCCCAGTTCGGCCAGCGGCCGCAGCCCGTAATGCACCTGGGTGACCAGTACAGCGAACCACAGTGCGATCAGCACGGCCAGGGCCAGTGCGGTGCGCTGCCGGAAACTGGCAACCTGGGCATCCAGCTGGCTGCGGTCGGTGGCGACCATGACGATCACCGGTGCGGCGGCGCGCGGCAGGGTCACCTGCTGGGCCA
Source organism: Stenotrophomonas sp. BIO128-Bstrain (assembly GCF_030128875.1). Taxonomy (NCBI): domain Bacteria; kingdom Pseudomonadati; phylum Pseudomonadota; class Gammaproteobacteria; order Lysobacterales; family Lysobacteraceae; genus Stenotrophomonas; species Stenotrophomonas sp. BIO128-Bstrain. The sequence goes on from NZ_CP124620.1 coordinate 4,170,458, forward strand.
GCACGCGCAGTGATTGCTTCAACGGGCCGCTGGCATCGAAGGCCTGCGCCGGCCCCGGTTGCAGCGCGGTCGGGGCGGCCAGCGCGTCATCCCACAGCGAGCGCGATTGCCCGAGCGGGCGGCCCTGCGCGTCCAGCACCTGCCAGTAGTCGCCGGAGAACACGCGCCGGTAGCGCTCGTCGGCCAGGGTGTCGCGCCAGTGCAGCTGGCCGTTGGCATCGCTCTCGGCCAGTGCCAGCACCGCGATCAGGTCGTTGCCCAGGCGCTCGTCCATCGCGGTGCGTGCCGAGCGCTCGAACATCGCGCCCAGCCACCAGGTGGCCAGCGCGGAGACCAGTACCAGGCCCAGGCCACCGGCCACCAGCAGGCGGGTGCGCAGCGAGCCGGTGGTCATGGCGTCGCCGAGAGGCGGAAGCCCTGCCCGCGGTGGGTGTGGATCAACGCGCTGCCCAGCTTGCGGCGGATCCGCCCGATCAGCACGTCCAGCGTGTTGGAGTCCGGATCGAAGCCGTCCTCGTAGACGTTCTCGCCCAGCCGCGCGCGGCTCAGCACGGTATCGGGGTGATGCATGAAGTAACTGAGGATGCGGTGCTCCTGCGCGCTGAGCGCCAGCGGTGCACCGTCCAGTTCGAAGCGGCCGGCATTGACGTCCAGCACCAGTGGACCGCACTGCAGGCGCGGATGCGCGTGGCCGGCACTGCGGCGGATCAGGGCACGCAGGCGCAGCAGCAGCTCTTCGGGCTGGAACGGTTTGGTCAGGTAGTCATCGGCACCGGCATCGAAGCCGGCCAGCTTGTCGTGCCAGCGGGCGCGGGCGGTCAGTACCAGCACCGGGAAGTCCCGGCCCGCCTGGCGCCAGCGCTCGATCACGCTCAGCCCGTCCAGGCCCGGCAGGCCCAGATCGACCACGGCCGCGGCGATGTCCTCGATCTGGCCCTGGTACTCGGCGTCCCGGCCCTCCGCACTGTGGATGACCACGTAGCCGGCGTCTTCCAGCAGCGTCTGCAGGCGGCGGGCGAGCAAGGCGTCATCTTCGGCAAGCAGCACGCGCATCAGTCTTTTTCCATTTTCAGCAGGCGGCCGGTGGCCGCATCGTAATCGAGCTCCATCACCACGCCGTCCGGGCCGAGGATCTCGACCTCGTAGGTGTCCTCATCCAGCTCCACTTCGATGAGCTTGCCGGGATAGCGCCGCAGTGCATCGGCCACCACCTGTTCCAGCGGTACGAAACGGCCCTGCCGGACGGCCTGGCGCACGCTGTCCTGCTGGCGGCTGCCACCGTCGAGCACCCGCATCGGGTCCTGCGGGGCCAGGGTCAACAGCAGGGGCAGCATCAGGGACAGGGCAGACATGCGGGCACGCAAGGGGAAGGGCAGGGCACCGGTATACCGGGGATGTCTAAACAGTATCTAACAGGCGCCCTCATGGTCCGGTTAGGCGTGGTGGCCAGACTGGCGGTGCCGGAATGGACCGGCGCCCCCTCAAGGATTCCCATGAAGACGATGATTGCCGCTACCACCCTGGCCGCCGCCCTGTTCGCCACCCCGGCCTTCGCCGCCAACCTGTCCGCCGCCCAGGTGCAGGCCAGGCTCAGCGCGGCCGGGTACACCCAGGTGCACGAACTGGAGCACGATGATGGCGTGTGGGAGGCGGATGTGACCCGCAAGGACGGCACCGTCGATGAAGTGATCATCGATGACACCAAGGGTGAGATCTTCGACCCGCGCGATGGCCGCGCGCTGCTGGATGCCGGGCAGATCCTGGCGCTGGCCGGCAAGGCCGGGCTGACGCAGATCGAGTCGCTCGAGCGCGATGGCGCCACCTGGACGCTGGATGCACGCAATGCCCGCAACCAGCGCGTGGAAGTGCGCATGAGCGGTCACGATGGCCGCGTACTGGCCAGCAAGCGCGATGGCTGGTGGGACTGATCCCGCGTCACGGCGCACGGATGCACGAACGGCCGGGTTGCCCCGGCCGTCCGCGTGAGTGCCCCACCGCTGCAGCGCTTACCAGCGCGCCGGGTAATCCCAGTAGCCGGGCCCACGGCCGTAGCCGCCGTAGCCATCGAAACCGTCATAGCCGTACGGGCCGAAGAAGCCCGGGCCCTTGCCTTCGCTCACCCGGATGTTGACGTTGACGTTGCGCGTATTGCCTTCGTCGGACGTGTAGTTCTTGCTCAGGTTGAGCTCGGCGGCGTTGTAATGGGTGTTGCCGAAATTCTTCGCGTAACCGATGCCGGTGGTGACGCTGCCGTTGACCCGCAGTTTGTCGTCGGTCACGTGGGCGATGCCGTTGGCGGCCCGGTCGGTGGAACGCCGGCCGGTGCGGTCGCCGTAGAACGTGCCCGGCGGATCGCCGCGCAGGGACTGGTCGCTCAGGTACTGCAGCGGGGCGTCCGGGATGCTCAGGTCCAGCCCGGTGGAGGACTGCGGGCCGGTGGCGCCTGCGGCAGACTGGGCCAGCGCCACACCGGGCAGGGACAGGCACAGCAGCAGGGGAAGCAGGCGGATCATGAGAGGCTCCGGAGCAGACAGGCGGGACGGCCGACAGCGCTGACGCTAGCAGCCGTAGTTTGAATGATGCCTGTCATGGCGTGCGTTGCAAGGGGAACTCAGCCCAGGCGCTCAAATCCGAACAGCCCGGCCAGCGGATGCCGGCGGCGCTCGATCCGCGACCGCAGCAGCCCGGCGCCGATCATGGAGTAGGTGATGCCGTTGCCGCCGTAGGCCATCGCGAACAGCACCCGCGGCCCCCACTGTGGGTGTGGACCGAAGAAGGGCAGGCCATCGTGGGTCTCGGCGAAGGTGCCGCCCCAGGAGAAGGCCGGCTGCAGCGGCAGGTGCGGAAACAGCTTGGCGATCTTCTTGAGCAGCTTGCCGGTCTTGCTCTCCACACGCCGGTCGCGCCGCGCCGGGAGATCGATGGCGTCGTCTTCGCCGCCGATCAGCAGCCGGTTGTCGCCGGTACTGCGCAGGTAGAGGTAGGGGCGCGCCGATTCCCAGGCCATCGTTTCGCGCAGCGGACCGAGCAGATCCGGGTGGATCGGGTCGGTGATGAAAGCGTAGCTGCTGCGGTTGCGGGCCACCGAGGGCTTCAACCAGCGCTGTCCGGCATAGCCGGTGGCCAGCACCACATGCCGGGCCCGGATGCGTGCACCGCCCAGCGTGGTGGCGGTGACGCCACGCGCGGTGGGGGTGAGCGTGTCGAGCACGGTGCGGTCGTAGACCCCGCAGCCACGCTTGTGCAGCCGCATCAGCAGGCGGTAGGTCAGCCGGTATGGATCGATGCGTGCGGCGAGCGCGCTGAGGATCGCCCCCGGCGCGCGGATGCCGTACTCGTCCGCGACGGCGTCGCTGTCCAGCCAGCGCACGTCGAAGCCATGCCTGGCACGCAGCGCGCATTCTTCGGCCAGTACGGCCTGATGCCCACGCTTGCTCGCGTAGTAGAGGCTGGCCATGCGATGGCAATCCACATCGCGGAACGGCGCGGCCACCGCGCAGATGGCCGGAATGGCATCGGCACACGCCTGGTAGGCCCGTACGGCGGCCTCCTCGCCGTAGCGCTGGGCCAGATCGATCAGGTGGGTGTCGATCTCATACTGCAGCAGCGCGGTGCTGGCCGCCGTGCTGCCCCAGCCGATGTCGCGCTGTTCGATCAGCGCCACGTCATGGCCGTGCGCGCACAGCTCGTCGGCGATCAGCGCACCGCTGATACCGCCACCGACCACCAGCACCTCGCAGTTCAGATCGTTTTCCAGCGGTGGAAACGCATGCATCAGGCCGTTGCGCACGGCCCAGAACGGGTAACCGCTCTTCAGATCCATTGCAGCCTCAGGCGGTGGGATGGCCGGTGTGCGGGGTCTGGATCAGCTCGGACAGGTCGAAGCCCTGCAGCCGCGCCTGCGCCAGATAATGCTCCTGCGTGGTGCGATCGAGCGTGGGGGTACGTGAGAGCAGCCACAGGTACTTGCGGTCCGGGCTGCCGACCAGCGATACACTGTAGTCCGGCGCGATCTGGATCACCCAGTAGTCGCCCTTGGTGAAGGGCAGCCAGCGCAGGCCCTTGGGCAGGAAGCTGACCTCCAGCCGCGCGGTGTCGTTATCGACCGGGCAGGCCTCACCGTCGGCTTCCTCGATCTCGTTGCCCATGCGGCAGCGGTTGACCACGGCGACATGGCCGTTGTCCTTCAGGCTGTAATGCGCGGACACATCGGTGCAGCCTTCCGGCTCGTGCTTCATGGGCAGGCGGGCGATCTCGTACCAGGTGCCCAGGTAACGCGGCAGCTTGAGGTCGGGAACGGTCTTCAGGTCGGGATGTGTGGTCATGGGCAACGGCTGGTGGGAATGCGATCCCACGATGCCGGGCCTGCTGCCACGGCCGGGTGAAGCCGGGGCGAGTACGGCGTCGAGAACGCTGCGTTGTCGATGCGTCATGCTCCGGCCGCGTGGGCGGCGCTATGCTGGGCAGGGGCGCCATGAGCGCTTCTTTCAACAGCGATGGAGATGCGGATGTACCAGGTGATTCTGCTCAAGAGCGAAACCGGCTTTGCCCGCCAGCAGCGGGAGACCGCCGACGACGTGCTCGACCATGAGGGCGTGACCTATACCCTGCGTGCCGGGCCGCGGCAGCCGCTGCCGACCGATCATGCCTGGGACGAGATCGCGGTCTACGCGCCGGAGGAGATCACCGAAGAAGAGTTCCAGGACTGGTACGCGCGCCTGCAGCCGCAGGTCGAAGAGCTCCGCCTGAAGTACTGAGGGCCGCATACCTGTTCTGAACGGGGCCCGGTTTATAGTCGCGGGCAGGCGCGGTGGTCCGCGCGAACCGTTGGTGCTGGCGTGTCGCTTCGTCATTCTTCGTTTGTGGTGCGGTCGTTGTCGTGGCTGCTGTTGTTCGCCTGGCTCGGCGCCGCGCCGATCGCGCTGGCCCAGGCCGGCGACCCGGATCCGGACCCTGCCAAGCAGCTGGCCCAGGCCGAAAAAACCTTCCGGTCGATCAATGACGACCTGGAGGATGCGGCCACCACCGAGACCCTCAAGGCGTTGTCCGACCGCGCGCTGGCCGTCCAGCGCGATGCGGACGGCCTGCAGAGTGCACTGGACCCGCAGCTCAAGCAGGTGGACGCGCGCCTGTCGCAGCTGGGCGAGGTGGCCGAAGGTACCGTCGAGCCACCGGAGGTCAGCCGGCAGCGCAAGGCACTGAACCAGCAGAAGGCCGACATCAACGCGCAGATCGCCCGCGCCAAGCTGCTTTCGGTGGACGCCAAGCAGCTCGGCGAGCGGATCGAGAAGATGCGGGTCACCCAGTTCAGCGAACAGCTGACCCGCAAGGTCGCCTCGCCGTTGTCGCCGGCGCTGTGGCGCAGCTTCGCCAAGGATGTGCCGGGGGATGTGGATCGCTTGGCGATCCTGTACCACATGGGCGTGGACGCCGCGCGCAAGGCGATCGCCCGGCACGGCTGGACCGCGCCGCTGATCGGCCTTGTCGTGGCGCTGGTGATGTTCTTCCCGCTGCGGCTGTGGCTGCGCGCGCTGGGCCGGCGCTTCGCTGCCTCCGAGCGCGCGCCGGATGGCCGCCTGCGTCGCTCCGGGCTGGCGGTGTGGCTGCTGCTGGTCGGCACGCTGCTGCCCGGCCTGGCCGCGGTGGCACTGGTCGAGTCACTGGATGCGATCGGCGCGATCCCGCCGCGCCTGCAGTCGGTGGCCCAGACCTTCGAAGTGGCCACCTTCATGGCCGCCTTCATCGCCGCGCTCAGTGCCTGCCTGCTGGTGCCCAAGCGGCCGTCGTGGCGGCTGCTGTCGCTGGATGACAGCGCGGCCTGGCGCCTGCGCAAGTACGCCTGGGGCGCGGCCGGCCTGACCTGGCTGAGCATCATGCTGGTCGCCCTGGACCGCGCGGCACGTACCAGCGAAGTCACCACGGTGGCCGTGGATGGGCTGATCGCGCTCACGTACATGGCGTTGATCATCGCGATCCTGGTTTCGCTGGCGCGCATGCACAACCGCCAGGCGGCTGAAGCTGCCGAAGCCGAAGCGCGTGCCGATCCCCGCGCCGGTGGCGATGGCAAGGTACGCGGCGCGCCCCGCCGCAGCGGTTGGATCGTGCTCGCGCGCCTGGCCGGCCACATCGCCGTGGCAGCGGCGGTGATCGCCACGCTGCTGGGCTATCTCAACTTCGCGCTGTTCGTGGCCCAGCAACTGGTCTGGGGCGCGGTGGTGCTGATGGCCGTCTCGCTGCTGCTCAAGTTCGCCGATGACCTGGCCACCTGGGCACTCGCGCCCAGCAGCCGTGCCGGGCAGACCATTGTATTGACCACCGGGCTCAGCGAATCGCGGGTGGAGCAGGCCGGCGTACTGCTCTCGGCGGTGCTGCGCGTGGGCGTGATCGTGCTCGGTCTGCTGGCGCTGGCCGCACCGTTCGGCAACCTCAACGCCTTCCTCGGGGGATTGGATTCGCTGTCCGGTGGGCTGAAGATCGGCGAGACCACGCTCCGGCCGAGCAGTGTGATGTACGCGGTGCTGGTGTTCCTGGTGGTCTGGGCGGTGATGCAGGCGTTCCAGCGCTGGCTGAGCGACACCTACCTGCCCAAGACCGAACTGGACGCCGGTGCACGCAACTCGATCAGCACCGTCACCCGCTATCTCGGCATCATCGCCGCAGTGCTGTGGGGCCTGACCGCGCTGGGCATCGGCTTCGAGAAGCTGGCCCTGGTGGTCAGTGCGCTGTCGGTGGGTATCGGCTTCGGCCTGCAGGCGATCACCCAGAACTTCGTCTCGGGCTTGATCCTGCTGGCCGAGCGGCCGGTCAAGATAGGCGACTGGGTCAAGCTGGGCGACCAGGAAGGGGATATCAAGCGGATCAGCGTGCGTTCGACCGAGATCCAGGTCGGCGACAAATCCACCTTGATCGTGCCCAACTCCGAGCTGATCACCAAGACCATCCGCAACATGACGATGGGCAACGCGCAGGGCCGGATCCAGATCCAGTTCTCGGTGCCGTTGAACACCGACGTGGCCGCGCTGCGGCAGATCCTGCTGGATGCATACACCGATCACCCGGGCGTGCTGAGTGACCCGGCACCGTCGGTGTTCATCGATTCGATCGCCAATGGGCAGATCACGATCAACAGTTTCGCCTACGTCTCGGGTCCGCGTGCGGTGTACGGCGCACGCAGCGAGCTGTATTTCACGATGCTGCAGAAGTTTGCCGCCGCCGGGATCGCGTTGTCCGCACCGACGGATATCCATCTGGTACGTGACCCGGCGGCAACGCCGGACCCCGACGCATAACAAGGCCGGTAGGTACCGGCTGTTGGCGGGCAGCGTCCTGATCCGGGTAGTGCCGCGATCCAGGTAGTGCCGGCCGCTGGCCGGCAGCGCGCTGATAGAGTTAGCACCGGCCGGCAGCGCCCTTATCCAGGTAGTGCCGGCCGCTGGCCGGCAGCTGCACGATGCAGAGAGAACCGGGAGCCGGCCAGCGGCCGGCACTACCGATACGACCAGCAGACCTGCTACGGACAGCGGACCCGATACGAACGACGGACCGCCCCGGATGCCCGGGGGAGGGCCGGATCAGCCGCGGTTGCCGCGGCGCGACGGCACCAGCGCGAAGGTATCCACGGCCAGCTTCTCGGCGTGGTTCAACCAGGCGCGCACTTCCAGATCATCCACCTCGTGGTCCAGGCCGAAGCTCAGGTTGATGCGGCCTTCGGCATCGGGCTGCACCCACTGCTGGGCCACCACCACCTTGCGCTGCGAGGAGACGGCTTCGATCCAGAATCCACGGTCCGGCGACTGCTTGGTCACCAGCTGCACCATGTACTGGCCGGCGCGGGTGCGGCGGCCCTTCTGCGTGATCATGTGCGCCTGGCGGATGCTCGGGCGCGGGCCGTTGAACGGGTCCAGCGGGCCATCCACCGCCACGCCACCGCGCAGCTGGTCATCACGGAAGAGCTTGATGCCCTTGTCCTGGTTGACCAGCATCGCGCACCAGTCGCCATCGGCCGAGCCATCCTCGAACGCAGTGCAGCGATCCACGTAGGCCAGGGTATTGGACGGGTCGGCCAGATCGAACTGCTTGGACGTGTTCTCCAGATACACCGACTTCAGATCCCAATGCTTGTCGTACTCCAGCAGCACTGGGGGCTGCACGTGCTGCAGGCCGATCACCACCTGGTTGTCGTCATCGATGCGCAGCTGGCGGGTCTTGTCGCCCAGCCACAGCGAGCGCGAGAACGCGAGGTAGCGCGGGTAGTCCTTGCCGTTGTCGCGGAACACCGCGGCGCTGGCACTGTCCGAACGCTCCGGATGCAGCAGCGAGCGGCCGAAGCCGATCGAATCGATGGCCGGGTCGATCAGGCTCAGCAGCGTGGCGCCCGAGTCCAGCGTCGAGCCGGCCGGCGCGGTCAGCTGGCGCGGAGCGATGTCCTTGCCCAGGAACAGCAACAGATTCTCGCGATCCTGCTTGGCCAGGATGTGGCTGAGATCGTTGGGCATGGCCAGGTGATCGGAGGCGATCACGATCAACGTGTCTTCGCCGTACGGACTGGCCTGGATACGATCGACCAGTTTGGCGATCAGCCCGTCGGTGCACTTGAGTGCGTTGAGCATGCCGATGTTGCCGTGCTCGCTCTGGTAACGGGTGCCTTTGCAGGCCACGGGCAGGTGACCTGCGGGATGATGGGTGTCCATGGTCAGCGTGGTGAGCATGAACGGGTCGCCCTTGCGCGAGAGCTGCACGAAGCGGTCGTACGCCTTGTCCAGCAGCACGTCATCATGCACGCCCCACGGCGAGAAATGCGCGCGCGTGATCTTCTGCGTCTTGAACCAGGCCAGATCATCGACGGTATCGAAGCCGTGCGTGGCCAGGAACTGGCCCTTGCCCGCGAACTGGCCGTTGGCGCCGCCCAGATAGTGGTTGGTGTAGCCCTGCTGCTTGAGGTAGTCGCCCAGGCAGACCGCTTCGGGCAGGAAGCTGCCCATGCGCCCCATGCTGTTCTCATCTTCCTTGGCGGTGGTCAACGGCACGCCGCACATCGAGGAGACCAGGCCGGCGATGGTCCAGCCACCGCCTTCGGCCGAGACCAGCCCACGCACGTCCAGCGACTGCGCGGCCAGCCGGTTGATGTTGGGCATCAGGTCGGGGAAGGTGGTTTCATTGAGATAGGTGCGCTCCAGGCTTTCGCCGTAGATCCACACGATGTTGCGCGGCTTGGTCAGCGGCTGCTGCGGCACGCGGTACTCGGCCTTGACCATGCTGTAGTCGACCGGGCGCATCTGCTGGTACAGGCGCTGGCCATCGCTGTACAGCGGGCTGACCACGATCGCGACGAACCACATCGCCAGGAAGCCGGCGAAGACTGCCTTGCCGTGTGCGGGGCGGTGCCGGCGACGCAGGCGTGCCAGCAGCAAGGGGGTGAGCGAGACCAGCGCCAGTGCGATGAAGCCGGCGATGTAGTGCTTGAAGTCGGCGATGCCGGCGCCTTCCATGTCTGCGCCAAGGTGGTACAGGGTGGCAGCATTGAGGCCATCACCTGACAACTTGTTGATCAACCACCACGCACTGAGGGTCAGCAGCAGCAATGACATCAGGCTTGCCTTCCACCACACCCACTTGTCAGATGCGAGGAACAGCCAGGTGAGCAGCAACAGTGACAGCAGCAGAATCCAGAGCATAAGCACTTTTGGCAGTGGAGACAGGTGGTGATGGACGTCATGACGACGTATGTCCCATCCGACCGGCTGTCCCAGCCACACATGCATGACAAGCCGATGACCCGATCATGCCTGCACGAACCTGACTGAAATGTTTGTTGAAAACGACAGCGGTATTCACGCATCGCATTGCGAGATGCGACGTAAAACAGGCGTGAAGACGTACGCATGATGCTGCATTGCATCGCGCGTTCCGCGGTGTGTTTTACCGGTTGTCTGAATGCGTGACGCGCGTGGTGAGCGCGTCAACGATGCCCGCGTTCTTCCTTGGAGCGCGCACGACGATCGAAGATCAGCGCACTGAGGATGATGCCCAATCCGAGGAAGACACCGATCAACATCAAGGTGAACGCGATGGCGGGATAGCCGAACAGATGCCATCCGGTATCGACCTTCATCATCATCGCGGCGGCCAGTATCAGCGCCGCGGTGACGATGCCGGCAGAGACGCGGTTGGCGATCTTCTGCAGGTTCTCCATCAGGCGGGATTCTTCCAGCCCGGTGACCTTCATCTGCAGGCGGTTCTCGGCCAACAGCGCGAGGATGTCGGTCATCTTGCGTGGCCCGTCGCGCAGCAACTGCTGCATCTCCATCGCCTCGCTGGCGAGGTTGGCGGCCGACAGCGATTTCTTCAGGCGCGCGCGCATCACGTGCTGCAGCTGTTTCTCCACGATGCGCCGGGTATCCAGGTCCGGCGACAGCAGCCGGCACACGGTTTCCAGATTCAACAGTGCCTTGCCCAGCAGGCTCAGCTCCGGCGGGGTGCGCAGGCCGCTGGCGGTGGCAATGCGCACCAGGTCCAGCACCACGCGGCCTTCGGAGAAGCTGCTGTTGGCGGCATAGCGCGCGATGATCTGCCCGGTCTCGCGCAGATAGCGTTCTTCGTCGAAGAACTCCAGCCGCGTGCTGATGCCGATGATTTCATCGGCGACTTCCTCACCGCGCCCATCCACCGCGGCGAACAACAGTTTGAGCAGGCGCTCGCGCAGGCGCGGCGGCATGTGCGCGACCATGCCCAGGTCGAAGATCGCCAGGCGACCGGCCGGGGTGACGCGCAGATTGCCGGGATGCGGATCGGCGTGGATCTCGCCATGCACGAAGATCTGGTCGACATAGCCGCGGATCAGCGCGGCAGCGAGCGGAGCCATCGGCTGCTCGGTACGGCGCACATCGGGGATCATGTCCACGCGCACGCCCTGCGCCAGCTCCATGGTCAGCACGCGGTGGCTGCAGTAGTCCCAGATCGGCTGTGGCACCCACAGCGGCTTGAACGGCTTGAGATGCTGGCCGAAGCGCTGCAGGTTCTCGGCCTCGGCCTGGTAGTCCAGCTCCTGCATCAGGGTCTTGGCGAATTCATTGAGCCAGTCGCGCAGGCGCACGCGGCGTCCGACCTGGGTGAGATGGTCGGCGGCCAGCGCAAAGCTGCGCAGCACGTCCAGATCCGAGCGCAGCTGGGCGGCGACCTCCGGCTTCTGCACCTTGACCGCCACCTGGCGGCCATCGTGAAGCTCGGCGCGGTGCACCTGGGCGATCGAGGCGCAGCCCAGTGGCACCGGGTCGAAGCTGGCAAACAGCTTGGACACCGACGCGCCCAGTTCCTTTTCGATGATCGCCGCGACGCGCTCGACCGGGATCGGCGCAACGTTCTCCTGCATGCGCTCCAGGGCCGTGGCGAACTCCACCGGCACCATGTCCGGGCGGGTGGAGAGCATCTGGCCCAGCTTGACGAAGGTCGGCCCCAGCGATTCCAGGTCGGTGACGAACTGTTCCGGGTTGCCTTCCGGTGGCACATCGTGGACCGCGCCTGCGTCCAGGTTCATGCCGGAAAATACGCCGGAATTACGGTAGCGCAACAGCAGGCGCAGGATCTGGCTGCGGCGGTTCATGCCCTTGACCAGCGACGGCGAACCGGGAAGGACGGGCGTGGTGTTCAAGCAGGACTCCGGGGCGACGATCACCGGCAGTGTGGCCGGGCCGCAGTGGTGGACTGGTGAATCCGCTCCGGCTACCGCGACAGGGGTCGGATCGGTCAGAATCGGCGCTCCCGCTTCCTCCTTTGGATCCACCATGGCCGGTGCCAGTCTGTTCGCGTTGCTCGATGACATTGCGTCCCTGCTGGACGATGTGTCGGTGCTGACCAAGGTCGCGGCCAAGAAAACCGCCGGCGTGCTCGGCGACGACCTCGCGCTGAACGCCCAGCAGGTGACCGGGGTCAGTGCCAACCGCGAGCTGCCGGTGGTCTGGGCCGTCGCCAAGGGCTCGCTGGTGAACAAGGCGATCCTGGTGCCGGCCGCGCTGGCGATCAGCGCCTGGCTGCCCTGGGCGATCACCCCGCTGATGATGATCGGCGGCGCGTTCCTCTGCTACGAGGGCGTGGAGAAGCTGGCGCACCGCTTCCTGCATTCGCGCGACGAGGATGAGCAGCGCAAGGCCGAGCGGGCCAAGGCCCTGGCCGACGAGAAGGTGGACATGGTCGCGTGGGAGAAGGACAAGGTGAAGGGCGCGATCCGCACCGATTTCATTCTGTCGGCGGAGATCATCGTACTGTCGCTGGGCGTGGTCTCCAGTGCACCGTTCCTCAACCAGGTCAGCGCGCTGGTGGTGATCGCCCTGGCGATGACGGTGTTCGTCTACGGTCTGGTCGCCGGCATCGTCAAGCTGGACGACCTGGGCCTGTACCTGTCGCGCAAGGGCGCGGCGCTGGCCGCAGTGGGCCGGGGCCTGCTGGTGGCTGCACCGTGGCTGATGAAGTTCCTCTCGGTGGCCGGCACCGCGGCGATGTTCCTGGTCGGCGGCGGCATTCTGGTGCACAGCATCGAACCGCTGCACCACGCCATCCTGGAGATGGGCGGTGACGGCAGCTGGGGCTGGTTGATCAATGCGCTGGGCAACGTGATCGTCGGCGTGGTGATCGGTGCGGTGGTGCTGGCAGCGGTGACCGGGTTCCAGAAGCTGCGCGGGTCCAAGCCCGCGCACTGACGGCCGGCCGGTTCAGGTCGGCGTCCAGCCGCTCAGGGCGTCCAGCTCGGCGCGGGCGCGGGCCAGCCGGCGCCCGGACAGCGCGTCGATTGCGCGCTGCAGCCACGGCGACGCCGGTGCGTGCTGCACCCAGCGGCGGGCAAGGAGCACCGCGGCCAGCATGGCCAGCGCCCCCGCCGCCAGCGAGGCCAGCAGCCACGGTGCGGCCAAGGCCCCCAGGTCCACCCCCCAGGCCTGCCAGGCCACCAGGACCGGCACCGCCAGCCACAGCCAGCACCACGGCAGGCCGAGCAGCAGCTCGGTCAATGCGGTGTGCCGGGCAAGCGCGGCCAGCTGCTGCGATTGCTCCACCACCGTGTGTGTCGGCTCCAGCTGCCGGCGGCGATGCAGGCGGGTGATGCTGGCGATGATCACCGCGATGCAATAGGCGTGCAGCGCCATCGCGCTGAGCATCACCGCCAGCGGCGGTTGCTGCCACCACTGGCTCCCGCAGTACACCGCCAATGCCAGCCAGGCCACCAGCTGCAGCCCCTGCCAGAGGCTGAAGAGCCCGAGTTGGCGCTGCACCGCCCGGTGCCGATGGCTGCGCCACGCCTCCAGCGCGAAGGTCTCCTGCGCATCCGCGTGCTGGCTGGTGCTGTTCCACAGCTGCTTGAGGTCATCCGGTTGCATGGCGGGGTTCTCAGTCGGTGGGGTTCAGGCGCGTGCGCAGCTGCTGGCGCAGGCGGTGCAGGCGGGTAGAGACATTGGCGACGCTGATGCCCAGCACTTCGGCGATCTGCCGATGGTCGTGATCGTCCAGGTGCAGCAGCATCAGCGCACGATCCAGCGGCGGCAGCGCGTGGATGGCGACCTCCAGTTGGTGCAGCGCGTGACGCTGCTCGGGCGGCGCGCTTTCGTCGGCGGCGGGCAGGTCGTCGTCCAGCGCGGCGTGGTGGCGCTGCCGATGCTGCTGCCGGCGCCATTGCGAGATCGCCACGTTGAGCGCCACCCGGTACAGCCAGGTCGAGAAACGCGCCCGCGCCGGGTCGAACGCCTCGAAGGCCGCCCAGGCCTGCACGCTGATCTCCTGGACCAGATCGAGCCGGTCCTCGTGCTGCGGGCAATAGCCGCGCGCCACCTTCAGCACGATGCCGCGGTGCTGCTCCAGCAGCGCGGCGAAGCGCGGGCGCAGATCGGTGTCGGTGGCGGGCAGTGTCATGTCCATACCCGGATGATTCGCGCCGCTGCGCCGAATATCACAGGCGCAGGCTCAGCGCGGCGGCTCGGCCGCCAGTACCCGGTTCTTGCCGACCCGCTTGGCCGCATACAGCGACGCATCGGCGCGCCGCAGCAGCGCCTCGGCCGGCTCGCCCGGCTGCCACTGCGCCAGCCCGGCACTGAAATGCACCGGCACGCGCTGTTCGTCCAGCGGCAGCGGCCGCTGTGCCAACGAGCGCTGCAGCCGCAGCAGGGTGGACATGCTGTCGGCCGCCGGGGTTTCCGGCAGCAGCAGGACGAACTCGTCGCCACCGAGCCGGGCGATGGCATCGCTGCTGCGCAGGTGCAGCTGGCAGACGCTCACCAGGTGGCGGAGTACCGCATCGCCACCGGCATGGCCGTGCAGGGTGTTGGTCTGGTGGAAATCGTCCAGGTCGAGCAGCGCCAGCGCCAGTGGATGGCCGTGGCGTGCGGCGCGCGCCAGCTCGCGCTCCAGCAGCTCGTCCAGACCGCGCCGGTTGAGCGCGCCAGTCAGCGGGTCGGTACGGATCAAGCCGGACACCTCGCGCAGCTCCTGCTCCAGTTCGGCGATGCGCTGTTCGGCCTGTTCCACTTCGCGGCGTGCATTGCCCAGGTGGTCGCGCGCCTGCAGCGCCTGGTCCTGCACGCGCCCGGTGTCCTGCAGCACATCCTGCAGCAGCTGGTTGAGGTCGGCGATGCTGCGCGCTTCCTTCAGGGCCAGCGCGTAGCTGCTGATCCGGTCGTGGTACTCGCCGGTGCTCACCGCCATGCCGTCCAGGCGCTCGATGAAGCCACCCATGACGTTCTTCATCGCCGCCTTGGATTCGACGATGCCCTGCTTGAGCAGCCCCTGCTTGTAGATCACCTCGCGCAGGTTGGCGCGCGCCTGTTCGACCGAATCGCGATCCAGCGGGCCGCCAATCAGTGAGCGCACCGCGTGGACCTGGCCGTGCAGCCAGCTGCTGTCATCCAGCAGCTCGCTGATGTTGTCCAACAGCAGATCGAACAGACTCAGCAGCAGCTCCTGCTGCTCCTGCCAGCCGTCGCTGCGCACGCCGATCTGGTGCGAGAGCTCGCGCAGCCGCTGTTCGATCGGCTGCAGCGGCTGGCCAGGATGCCAGTGGCGCAGTTCACCGGCCAGCTGCACCGGCTCCTCGCGCAGCTCGGGCATGTTCTGCAGCAGGCTGGCCACGGTCACCCCGACGGTGTGCCGCAGCAGCTCGCGCAGGCGCAGGCTGTCAGGCTGGCCGTCGGGCGTTTCCTGCTCGATGGTGCGGATGTACTTGTCGATCAGCTGGCGCATCGCGCGGCCATAGCTCACCCAGTCCGCGCTGCGCTGCGCCGACTGCAGGCGCAGGCCCATGTCGCCCAGCTCGCCGGGCAGGGTGGACATGCCATTGGCGAACGCGGCCAGCAGCGGCTCGGGCGCATCGATGCCGGCGAACAGCCGCTGCAGCATCGCGCTGCTGCCGCCTTTGGGCCCGGGCGCCGGCTCGCTGGCGGTCTCCACCCCGGTGCCCACGCTCTGTCGCCGCGACAGCAGCCGCCCGACGGCGGTGCCGGGGCGGGGGGAAGCGTCGTGCGGGTCCGTCATGCGGCAGGTCCTTGGCAGTGACCGGCGAGGGGCGCCGGGGCGAGGGGAGGTGGCAACAGTATCGGCGCGCGGCACGCCGGCTTGAACGCGGGGCCCGCTACGCCCGATATGCCACGATGGTAGGCAATCTGACCGCAGGAGCGTGCGATGAAGGTGATGCTGGTAGGCGCGACCGGACTGGTCGGGGGCCATGTGCTGCGGCAACTGCTGGATGACCCGCGTTGCGATGCGGTGATCGCCCCGACCCGCCGCGCGCTGAAGACCACGGATGCAGCGCTGCTCAACCCGGTGGTGGACTTCGCGCAGCTGCCGGCCGGGGCCGACTGGTGGGCGGTGGATGCCGTGATCTGTGCGCTTGGCACCACGATCAAGCAGGCCGGCAGCAAGGAGGCCTTCGCACGGGTCGACCATGATTTCCCGCTGGCCGTGGCGCGGCTCGCGCGTGCCCACGGTGCGCATGCCTTCGCATTGAACTCGGCGATGGGCGCCGACCCGGGCTCGCGGATCTTCTATAACCAGGTCAAAGGACGGTTGGAGCAGGACCTGCGGGCGCTGGGCTACCCCTCGCTGACCCTGGTCCGGCCCGGGCTGATCTGCGGTGAGCGTGCCGAACGGCGTACCGGCGAGCATCTGGCCAGCGTGGTGCTCGGCGTGCTCGGCCCGGTGCTGCCGCGCGCCTGGCGGATCAATCCGGCCGGGAACATCGCCGCCGCGCTGGTCGAGGCGGCGTTGGTGCCCACGCCCGGCGTCAGGATCGTGGGTTCGGCCGACCTGGCGGAGCGGTGAGCCGCTGACGGCCGGATGCGCGGCGACCCGGTCACTGCGCTACCCTTTCAGCCCCTTTAGCGGTCCCTGCCATGTCCGTCGACAAGAACCAACGCGATCTCGAAGCTGGTATCCACACCGATCTGGAGGGGCGGCTGACCTACGGCGGCTACCTGCGCCTGGATCAGCTGCTGTCGGCCCAGCAGCCGCTGTCCAACCCGCCGCACCATGACGAAATGCTGTTCATCATCCAGCACCAGACTTCGGAGCTGTGGCTGAAGCTGCTGGCGCACGAACTGCGCGCGGCGATCGGGTTCCTGCAGCGCGACGAGGTCTGGCAGTGCCGCAAGGTGCTGGCGCGCAGCAAGCAGGTGCTGCGCCAGCTCACCGAGCAGTGGTCGGTGCTGGAAACGCTGACGCCTTCGGAGTACATGGGCTTCCGCGATGTGCTGGGCCCGTCCTCGGGCTTCCAGTCGCTGCAGTACCGTTACATCGAGTTCCTGCTGGGCAACAAGAACGCGCAGATGCTGCAGGTGTTCTCGCACGACCCGGCCGGCCAGGCCCAGCTGCAGGAGGTGCTTGATGCCCCCAGCCTGTATGAGGAGTTCCTGCGCTACCTGGCCCGCTTCGGCCACCCGGTCCCGGCCGGCTACCAGGGCCGCGACTGGCAGCAGCCGCACGTGGCCGACGACGCCCTGCACCCGGTGTTCGAGCGGATCTACCAGAATACCGACCGCTTCTGGCGGGAGTATTCGCTGTGCGAGGACCTGGTCGATCTGGAGACCGCCTTCCAGCTGTGGCGCTTCCGCCACATGCGCACAGTGATGCGGGTGATCGGGTTCAAGCGCGGCACCGGCGGGTCCAGCGGGGTCGGCTTCCTGCGCCAGGCGCTGGAGCTGACCTTCTTCCCGGAGCTGTTCCAGGTGCGCACCACGATCCGCAACGACGACCCGATGCCGCCGGACGCCTGATCGGGCATCGGCCGCAATAAGCCTATTCATATTTACCTGCCCCATCCGCCGTAGGGTGCGGCAGGCCCCGCCGTTGCTGCGCTGCCGGTCTCTGGCCGGAAGTTGCAGATGCAAGTTCAGCGACCATGCTGCCAGCGGTACACATCAGCGTGTATTTGACGTGAACGTGGTTGGTCTGGGATTCTCCCGCGCTGCTTTCGCACATCGGACGTGCATGTCTTCCACCGAACCCAGGAATCCCGCATGAGCGTAGACGCCGCCGCGAAATCCGTTCCCGATCCGGCGCTGCCGGAGTTCAAGACCACGCTGGGCCATCCGCGCCCGTTGTGGATGCTGTTCATGACCGAATTCTGGGAACGCTTCGCGTTCTACGGGATCCGCTGGGCCCTGGTGCTGTACATCGTCGCGCAGTTCTTCGACGGTGATTCGGCCGGCCAGGCCGCGGCCAGCCGGACCTACGGCGCCTACCTGGCGCTGGTCTACGCCGCCGCCATCTTCGGTGGCTACGTCGCCGACCGGGTGCTGGGCTACCAGCGTTCCATCCTGACCGGCGCGGTGATCATGGCTGCCGGCCTGTTCATGGTCGCGATGCCCAACAAGGAAATCTTCGAGCTGGGCCTGGCCACGATCATCATCGGCAACGGCCTGTTCAAGCCCAACATCTCGACCATGGTCGGCAAGCTGTACGGCCTGAAGGATGAGCGCCGCGACTCGGGCTTCACCATCTTCTACATGGGCATCAACATCGGCGCGATGATCGCCCCGGTGCTGACCCAGTACCTGGCCGAGCGCGTGTTCGGCACGCAGGCGATGCCGTCCTACAAGATGGTCTTCATCGCCTCGGGCATCGGCATGCTGATCAGCCTGGCCTGGTTCTACGTCGGCCGTGCCGGCCTGAAGGGCATTGGCGCCCCGCCGGCCGGTGCCGAAGGCTACGGCCGCATCGTGATGGTGTTCATCGGCGCGATCGTGGCGATCCCGGTGGCCTTCTTCCTGCTCTCCACCGGCGCCACCGCGCTGGCCTGGATCCTGGGTGTGATGTTCATCGCGCTGGCGATCCTGCTGCTGGTCGAAGGCATCCGCGAAGGCAAGGTCCAGCGTGACCGTGTGATCGCGATGCTGATCATCTTCACCTTCAACGTGATGTTCTGGATGTTCTTCGAACAGGCCGGCAGCTCGTTCACCTTCCTGGCCGACAACATCGTCAACCGCAACCTGGGCGGCTGGGAATTCCCGACCGCCTGGTTCCAGTCGGTCAACTCGGTGGCGATCATCACCCTGGCCCCGATCATTGCCTGGATCTGGATCAAGCTGGGCCGCGCCAACCCGTCGATCCCGCGCAAGTTCGGCCTGGGCCTGCTGTTCAACGGTGCGGCGTTCGCGCTGCTGATGGTGGCGCTGTCGAGCATGGTCGTGGACGGCAAGATTCCGTTCTGGACGCTGTTCATGGTCTACGTCATCCAGTCCATCGGTGAGCTGTGCCTGTCGCCGATCGGTCTGTCGATGGTGACCAAGCTGGCCCCGGTGCGCCTGGTCGGCTTCGGCATGGGCGGCTGGTTCCTGTCCACCGGCATCGGCAACAACATGTCCGGCATCTTCGCCGGCGTGGTCAGCGGCGAAGGCGGCATGACCGTGGAATCGGCCCTGAAGGGTTACACCTTCGGCTTCTGGGCGTTGATCATTTCCGGCGTGGTGCTGTTCCTGGTCGCCCCGCTGATCAACAAGCTGATGCACGGCGTCAAGTGAGGACCGCGATGCGCATGAAAGCAGCGGCAATGTCGATGATCGCGGCCGGCCTGCTGGCCGCCTGTTCACCGTCGTCGGCGCCCACCGCTGCGCCTGCGCAGCCGCTGGACACCTCCGAGCAGAAAACCCCGGTCGCCGATCCCGGCGCACCGGTGGCCTCGGGCAACACCCCGGCCGCGGCGGACATCGCCGCGATCGCGGCGCTCAACGCCCAGTTCGATCCTGCGCGTGATCCGGTCGCCGATCTGGCCACGGCCAAAGTCGAGGCCCAGCGCGGTGGCAAGCGGATCATCCTGGATGTGGGCGGCGAGTGGTGCCCGTGGTGCCATCTGATGGACGGGTTCATCGAAGGCGATGCGGAGATCCGCAGCTTCCGCGATGCCAACTACGTCTGGATGAAGGTCAACTACAGCGAAGAAAACGAGAACGCGGCGTTCCTGTCGCAGTTCCCGGCAGTGAAGGGCTACCCGCACCTGTTCGTGCTCGACGCCGACGGCACGCTGCTGCACTCGCAGTTCACCGGCGAGCTGGAAGCGGACAAGGGGCAGAAAAAGGGCTACGACCGTGGCCGCTTCTTCGCCTTCATGAAGCAATGGGCGCCACCGAAGGCGTCGTGATCGAAGAGGCCGCGGATTCCGCGGCCTTTTTTTTGGTTCTTCTCCCATCTGAGGGGAGAAGGCGCACGGCCGACCAGCTAGATTTGTAGTTGTCGAGAAAACAAACCGAGGCCGGCCGTGGCCAAGCTGGATTGTATGCCGTTGCTGGGAGGCTGGGCGGGGTATCGCCTGGATGGATGGCGCCGCGAGGCACGTGGCGGAGCCACGTGGCTGGTGCTTTCGCTGTTGCCTGATTCACGCCGCCGACGACGCTGCAGTGGCTGCGGCAAGTGGGTCGTGGCCATCCACGACCAGACGCTCCGGCGCATCCGTGACTTGCCCGTGTTCGACGAGCCGGTGGAGTTGGAAGTCCAGCGGCAGCGGCTGGCCTGCCCTCGCTGCGGGCCGAAACTGGAGCACTTGGATTGGCTGGAGCGGCATGCCCGGGTAACGCAACGGCTTGCGCAGAGCGTGGCACGCATGTGCGCCACCACCTCGATCCATGCCACCGCAAAGTGGCATGGTCTGGACTGGAAGACGGTCAAAGCGCTTGATTTCAGGCATCTGATGCAGACGCTGGGCCCAGTGGACCTATCGGACGTACGCGTGATCGCGATGGACGAGTTTGCGATCCAGAAGGGGCATCGCTACGCCACCGTGGTCGTCGAGCCATCGCGCAAGCGCGTGCTCTGGGTCGGCCGAGGACGCAGCCGCGCTGACATCCGTCCCTTCTTTGAACTACTCGGCAGGGTCGGTTGCGAACGCATCCAAGCCGTAGCAATGGACATGAATTCGGCCTTTGATGTGGAGGTCAAAGCCCAGTGCCCCAATGCTGAAGTGGTCTACGACCTCTTCCATGTCGTGGCCAAGTACGGGCGCGAAGTCATTGATCGGGTGCGGGTGGACGAGGCCAATCGCCTACGCACCGACAAGCCCGCGCGACGGGTGGTGAAGACCTCGCGCTGGCTCCTGCTGCGCAACCGGCAAAACGTCCCGGCCGAGCAGCGCGTCCAACTCGAGGAGCTGCTGGCCGCCAACAAAGCCCTGCTGACCACTTATCTGCTCAAAGACGACCTGAAGCAGCTGTGGCGCTACCGAAGCCAGAGCTGGGCGGAGAAGGCCTGGCGGTCATGGAAGCATCGCGCCCTGCGAAGCGGGCTGGAGCCGCTGCGCATCTTTGTCCGCCGTCTGCAGCCTTATCTCCCGGGCATCCTGGCCCACTGCCGATGGCCGCTCGGGACGAACCTGGTGGAAGGCATCAACAACAAGATCAAGGTCATCAAGCGCGTTGCCTACGGATACCGAGATGACGCGTACTTCTTCCTGAAGATCCGGGCGGCCTTCCCCGGAGTTGGGTGAAGAACCTTTTTTTTGCGCTCAATTTGTCGGCCACCCTGCCGCTACCTCCAAGGACCTCATGCCGCGCTGTTCGTGGCGGGCAACCGACGGAATTGGACGCATGCAGCCGGGCACCAGTGACACCCCCACCGATGTTTCCCTCGATGCGCCGGCCGGCGTGAGCCTGCCGTCGGTCGATGTGCTGCTGGACGACCAGACCGCGCCGGATGCGCTCGATGGCGAGGGCGGGACGCCGGCGCCGGGTGCGATCCGCTACCGCCTGCCGATGGTCTCCGTGCCCGGCAACGTGCTGCTCAAGGCCGCGGTGCAGAAACTGGTCGAGCAGAAGGCGCAGCTGGACGCGCTGGCACGCCAGGGCAGCCTGACCGGCCTGATCCCGGCCGAGTGGCAGGGTAGCGGCCTGCGCGGGGTGGACCTGCAGGGCTTCGTGCTGAGCGTGGTCCCGTTCCTGCACAACGCCAGCAAGGACGAAACCGCCCCGGCGCGCGTGCCGCTCAAGCATGTACTCGGTGATGCCGGCCGCTGGGACCAGCACGACGTCGAAGAACCCAAATCGCTGGCGTTCTTCCTGGCCAGCGACGATCGCGCCAGTGCCGGTACGAAGGATCCTGCCGAGGTGTATCTGGTCGGGGCGCTCGGCCTGGCCTGGGCACACGAGGGGCGTACCCGCGCGGGCTTCCTGCGTGCGATGGGCTACGACAGCATGGCCGCGCGCGTGCACCTGCTGCCGTACCCGGCGCCGGCGCAGCTGGCGCTGTACAGCGTGACCGCGCACGGGGTGACGCAGCTCTGGTGCGTGCTGGATCGCCGCAAGGTGCGCCCGCTGCTGGCGCCGTGGCTCAGCGTGCCGCTGCTGACCGCCTATGGGGTCACCCCCCCGCAGAGCTGGCCGACCAGCTTCCCGGCGGTCGATGAGGTGGCCGCGATGCTGGCCGCCGCGCGTGGTGGCAAGGGCCCGGTCGAAGCGGACCTGGGCAAGGTGGCCGCCAAGGTTGCCCAGGACGCCTCCGGCGAAGCCTGGATGCCGGTCAGCCTGCTCCAGGTCGGCACCTGGTCACCGCGCTGGCGCTACTTCATGGCGACCTTCATCGGTCTGCCATCCCTGTTGCTGGTGGTGGCCGCGCTGGCCTTGCCGGGGGCGATCGAAGCGGCCGCCGTGGCGGCCTCGCTGGGGTTCGCCGGCGGTGCCATCGGCGCCCTGGCCGCGCCCTGGGTGCATGCGCGGCGCAAACACCTGAGCTGAGGCGCTACTCGTCCATCCGCTGCAGGCCTTCGCCGGCCAGGCGCAGGATCAGCGTTTCCAGCATCTGTTCTTCTTCCTCGCTGAGCACGGACATCAGCTTGCGGGTGATGTCGATCACCAGCGGGGCGATGGTTTCGTACACCTCGAAACCGGCCGCCGACAGCGCCAGCACCGAGCGGCGCCGGTCGTCGCCATGGGTTTCACGCTTGATGAAGCCCCGTTCGAGCAGTCTGGCCACGGCGCGGCTGACCGCGACCTTGTCCATCGCGGTGCGATCGGACACCTCGCTGGCCGACGAGCCCGGGTACAGCGCCAAGACCGTGATCACCCGCCACTCGGGGATCGCCAGCCCATAACGGTCCCCATACAGCTTGGCGATGTTGCCGCTGACACGGTTGGACAGAACGCTCAGCCGGTACGGCAGGAACTGCTCCAGATCGAGCAGGGCGTGCGACGCGCGGATGCTGTGACTGCTGGGATCGGGCGGGCTCATGTTGCGGTGCACCTTGATGGTGGTTTCATGTGAAACTATAACCTACGTTCCGGACTCCGCATTCTCGCGGGTCTGCCTTCCTACCGCACCTGGTTTTTTCCGATGCGGACTGCTTTGGAGCCACAGCATGACCAGCCAAACGAGCACCGCGTCCTACGCACCCGATCCGGGCATGCAGGTCACCACCTTCGAAAACCCGATGGGCATCGATGGGTTCGAGTTCGTCGAGTTCGCCGCCCCGGCCGGCCGTGGCGCCGAACTGCACGACTATTTCCGCAAGATGGGCTTCACCGCCGTGCTGCGCCACAAGCAGCGTGCGATCACAGTCTATCGCCAGGGCGACGTGAACTTCCTGGTCAATGAAGAGCCGGACTCGTTCGCCTCGGATTTCGCCGAGAAGCACGGCCCGTGCGCCTGCGGTTTCGCGATCCGCTTCAAGAAGCCGGGCGACGAGGTCTACCAGATGGCCCTGGGCAACGGCGCCGAAGCGATCGACTTCAAGCCTGACACCCGCGCCGTCGCCGCCCCGATCATCAAGGGCATCGGCGACTGCATGCTGTACCTGGTCGACCGTTATGGCGCCAACGGCAGCATGTTCGATACCGAGTACGCGCCGATCGAGGGCGTGGACCCGCGCCCGAAGGGCTTCGGGCTGACCTTCATCGACCACCTGACCCACAACCTGTACTTCGGCAACATGCAGCAGTGGTCGGACTACTACGAGCGCCTGTTCAACTTCCGCGAGATCCGCTACTTCGACATCAAGGGCCTCAAGACCGGCCTGGTGTCCAAGGCGATGACCGCCCCGGATGGCATCGTGCGCATCCCGCTCAACGAATCCTCCGATCCGAAGAGCCAGATCAACGAATACCTCGACGCCTACAAGGGCGAGGGCATCCAGCACATCGCCTGCTTCACCGAGAACATCTACGAGACCGTGGAAGCGATGCGCGCCCAGGGCGTGGAGTTCCTGGACACGCCGGAGACGTATTTCGACGTGATCGACATGCGCGTGCCCAACCACGGTGAAGACGTGGCCCGGCTGGCGAAGAACAAGATCCTGATCGATGCCGATCCGGAGACCAAGCAGCGCAAGCTGCTGCAGATCTTCACCACCAACTGCATCGGCCCGATCTTCTTCGAGATCATCCAGCGCAAGGGCAACGAAGGGTTCGGCGAAGGCAACTTCACCGCGCTGTTCGAGAGCATCGAGCGCGACCAGATGAAGCGCGGCGTGCTGTAAGACGCGCGCTGTAACGCACCGGCAGCCGCCCGCGTTACGCTGCAACGATGGCATCGGCGTCCGCGCCGGTGCCATCGGCTGTACTCCCTTGCCATCCACGCCTCCGGCGGAGCAGGACCATGAACAACCCGATGTCATCGCGCGGCTACCAGACCGGTTTCGGCAACGAGTTCGCCACCGAGGCGGTGCCCGGTGCGCTGCCGGTGGGGCAGAACTCCCCGCAGCGTGTCGCCCATGGCCTGTATGCCGAACAGCTGTCCGGCACCGCATTCACCGCGCCGCGCGGCAGCAACCGCCGCAGCTGGGTGTACCGCATCCGCCCCGCGGTGACCCACGGTGAGTTCACCCCCTTCGCCCAGCCGCACCTGCACGGTGACTTCGCGCAGGGCGCGGTCTCGCCCAACCAGCTGCGCTGGGATCCGTTGCCGCTGCCGGGTACGCCCACGGATTTCGTCGAGGGGCTGTACACGATGGGCGGCAACGGCTCGCCCGACGCCCACCATGGCGTGGGCATCCACCTGTATGCGGCCAACCGCGACATGCAGGGCCGCTACTTCTACAACGCCGATGGCGAGCTGCTGATCGTTCCGCAGCTCGGCCGCCTGCGCCTGCTCACCGAAATGGGCGTGATCGAGATCGAACCGCAGCAGATCGCGGTGATCCCGCGTGGCGTGCGCTTCCGGGTCGAACTGCCCGATGGCGATGCACGCGGCTACGTCTGCGAGAACTTCGGCGCCCTGCTGAAGCTGCCCGACCTGGGCCCGATCGGGTCCAACGGCCTGGCCAATCCGCGCGACTTCGAGACGCCCCACGCCGCATTCGAGAACGTCGATGGCGCGTTCGAACTGATCGCCAAGTTCGAGGGCCAGCTATGGCGCGCGGACATCGATCATTCGCCGCTGGACGTGGTCGCCTGGCACGGCAACTACGCGCCGTACCGCTATGACCTGCGCCGCTTCAACACGATCGGCTCGATCAGCCACGACCACCCCGATCCGTCGATCTTCCTGGTGCTGCATTCGCCCAGTGATACAGCGGGCACCAGCAACATGGATTTCGCGATCTTCCCGCCGCGTTGGCTGGTCGCGCAGAACACGTTCCGCCCGCCGTGGTTCCACCGCAACATCGCCAGCGAGTTCATGGGCCTGATCCACGGTGCCTACGATGCCAAGGCCGAAGGCTTCGTGCCGGGCGGCGCGTCACTGCACAACTGCATGAGCGGCCACGGCCCGGATGCGGCGACCTTCGAGAAGGCCTCCGCCGCCGACCTGAGCAGACCGGACGTGATCAAGGACACCATGGCCTTCATGTTCGAAACCCGCGGCGTGATCCGCCCGACCGCCCAGGCGATGGCGGCAGCGCACCGCCAGCGCGGGTACCAGCACTGCTGGCAGGGCTTGAAGGCGAATTTCTCGGGGTAGGCGGGCGCTCAGCTGCCGTCCGACCTGCGGGTAGGCAACACGCGGTCAATGTAAACGTCGTTGCCGTTGCGTTGGTAGGCGATCAGATACCGGCCATCGCGCGTTGCATACAGGAACGCCCCTTTGATGGCATCGAGGCGGTAGACCGCCGGGCCATCCAGGGCCTCTCCTTCGTTCTCGATCGCATCGTCTCGCGCTACGGCTGCGATGAACAGATGCGGGTCCGGCAGTGCCATGGCGCGCTCGAAGGCGGCAACAAGTTGTTGGGTTCTATCCTCAAGGGCCAGCCTGCCCCACGCAACCGTCATTTCGTGGACGGGCGGCGCTTCAATGCCGTTTGCAACTCGTCACCGAGTCGCGTTTTCAGCGCCGCCATGTGCAGGTGCGCATCGGTACCGGACAGTGCCGGCCGTGAATCCGCGCGCGCTTCAGCCACTGCTTCACGGATGCGTTCCAGATAGGCCGAGTCTTCATGCAGCTGCTTCAGCACCCGAGCCCGATCCGGTCGCGAGCGGCGCGGGGGCTCGGCGCCAGCCGTCGCCGAGGCGTCTACGCGATAGCGTGTGATCCCCAACCGGGCCAGGACACGCGCGGCCGCCGCGACGCCAGAGAAAATGCGCGGCGTCCCATCTTTGGTGGCCAACGCACGGTCGCTGTTCTCCAGGGCGAAGGTGACAACGTAGCCTCCCGCTTCGGCGGTCACCGTCGTTTCGCGCAGGCTTCCGGATTCGGCGAGTTCCCGGGCAGTCGCCAGTTTGATCGTTTCGACCATGATCGACTCCCAATTAACTGTTATTTGGGAATCATACATTAGTAAAACCTCACTGGCGGGTAGGGCTCCTACCCTGCGCGCAGCTTCTTGCCGCGTCCAATTCAATATCCTCATCGAAACCGGATCCGGTAACTACCCTCAAACCGCCGCGATCTGGAACCGCTCGGCATGCGCCGTCGGCAGCACCTCCAGCAACCGCTGCCGCACCCGTTCGGCGTAGCCGGTCGAGGTCAGCCCGGGCAGCGCCTCCAGCGCGGCGTGCAGTGCGGCCATGACCGCATCGTCGCTGCGGGCCTGCTGCAGGGTGTGGAACAGCGCCGCCGCCTGCGGATGGCGCTGCAGTTCCAGGATGTCGAGCAGGTAGATCCGCGCGGCGACCAGCGAGCGGCGGCGTTCGGTCACCGGCGCCAGCGCCGCGGTCGGCATCACGCTGGGCGCGGGCGCGGCGGGGGCGACAACGGCGACCTCCGCGGCCGCACTGGACACCAGATACCCGCTCTGGATCAGCTGGATCACCATCGCCGGGGTCTCCGGGCCCACCAGCTGGCCCAGCTGGACCAGGTCACGCTGGCCGTCGCACAGGATCAACAGCCGGCGCTGGCGCATGTCCAGCGGAGCGCGGTGGGCCTGCAGCGCGGTGCGGGCAAGGTCGGTCTTCTGCGGTTGCATGGGGGCGGGGTCGATGCGGTGCAGGCCGAGCCTGAACGCGGCAGGTGAAACGCCGATGACAACGACAGCGTGCATGCCGCCCACACGGCGCACGCGCTAGGCTGCGCCCATTCACCGGGAGATGCAGGCATGAAACAGCTGGGAAGCGTGATGGCACTGGGGATGGTGCTCGCCTTGGCCGCGTGCGGACGCGCGCCGGAAACCCCGTCCAGCGACGCCGAGGCAGCGGTGCCTGCGCCGGCAGCGGACACCGCGCCCAGCGCGCCCGCCACGGCGGCATCGGGGACGCCAACGGCGGGGCCGGCACGCCTGGACGGCTACGGCCCCGTTGCGTTGGGCAGTACGCTGGAGGAGGTCCGCGCGGCCTGGAAAGAACCGCTGCAGGGCGAGGTCGCCGACGACTACTGCCATGCGCTGCAACCCGAAGGCGCACAGGCCGAGGACGTCATTTTCATGATCGAGGGCAGGCGCCTGGTCCGCTATGACGTGCGCAACGACCGCACCGTCGCCCCCGGTGGCGGCAAGGTCGGCATGTCGCTGGGCCAGCTGCAGACGCTGTACCCCGACCGCGGCGATCTGACCCCGCACAAGTACGACGCGCAGGGCCACAACCTGCGCGTGCGCCCGGCGGCCGAGGGCGGTGCGCTGATCAACTTCGAGATCAACGGCGATGGCAACGTGACCGCGTGGCGCGTTGGCAAGACACCGCAGGTCGACTACGTGGAAGGCTGTTCCTGAGCCACCGCTACCGCCCTGGCCCGGGTGCCGGGGCGGGCGTTCACCGTTCGGGCCGGGCGGGCCCTAGAATCGGCCCACATCCGTCACCGGGGAGCACCAGATGATCGCTGCCACTGTTTGGTTCGTGCTGGGCCTGGTGCTGTTGGCACTGGGCGGGGACAGCATCGTCCGTGCCGCCTCCGGGCTGGCCCAGCGCTTTGGCGCCTCACCGTTCGTGGCCGGGTTGCTGCTGGTGGCCTTCGGCACCTCGCTGCCGGAACTGGTGGTCAACGCCCGCGCCTTCGTGGTCGGGGCGGAAGAACTCGCGCTGGGCAACGCGGTGGGCAGCAACATCGTCAATGTCGGCCTGACCCTGGGGCTGGCGGCGCTGGCCGCACCGCTGCTGGTCCGTGCGCGCCTGCTCTCGCCGCTGCTGGTATGCCTGGCGGCGGCAAGCCTGCTGCTGATCCTGTTCGGCCTGGATGGCGTCATCGCGCGCTGGGAAGGGGCGGTTCTGCTGCTCGCCTTCGTCGGGCTGCTGGTGTTCCTGCTGCGCCGTGCGCGGTTGGAAACCGAGCCGGTGCGCGAGGCCATCGCCGGCTATGCCATGACCCGCACCGGGCTGTTCCTGAACCTCCTGCGGCTGCTGTTCGCGGCGCTCTGCCTGTATGTCGGCGCGCGCTGGGTTGTGCAGGCCGCGCCGGTGTTCGGCGCCGGGCTGGGCTGGTCGCCGTTGCTGGTTGGCCTGTTGCCGGTGGCGATCGGCACCGCATTGCCCGAAGTGGCGGGGGCGATCGCGGCGGCGCGGCGTGGGCAGGGTGACATGGTGCTGGGCCATGTGATCGGCTCGAGCCTGTTCAACCTGCTGGTGGTGGTCGGCGGCATGGCTGCCCTGCGCCCGCTGGCGCTGCCCGCATCGTTCGTGAAGCTGGAGCTGCCGGCGGCGATCGCCTTCGTGCTGGTGCTCTATCCCATGCTCCGCGGTGACCTCACCATCAGCCGCCGCGAAGGCGCGGTGCTGGTGGTGGCCTTCGTCGGCTGGATCGCGCTCGAGCTGGCGTTGATCGGCAGCGTGTGAGGTTGACGGCCAACCGTTGAAGCAGCCGGCCAGCGGCCGGCGCTACCGTTTCGCAGGCGTGTTGCAGCCGACCAACGGTCGGCTCTACTGGCTGTCCCGGGAAACGGGGGCCTTGGCATCGTCGGTCTCGTCTGCGCGGCGCGGTTCCGGCGGCGGCAGCTGTTCTTCCTTGGCGGTTTTGTGTCCCGGCAGCTCTGGCCGGGTTTCCATCAGCAGCGACAGCGCCGCCTTGGCCATCATGTGCGCGCTGATCGGCGCGGTGATGAACAGGAACACGGTGATCAGCAGCTCGCGCGGCTGCGGATCCTCGCCGAGGAAGATGTGATAACAGACCGAGCCGACCAGCACGCAGCCCACGCCCAGCGTGCTGGCCTTGGTCGGCGCATGCAGGCGCTTGAAGAAGGTGGACAGCTTCACCAGGCCCAGCGCGCCGACCAGGATGAAGAAGCAGCCGAACAGCAGCAGGATCGACAGCACGATCTGGATGAAGGTGATCATTCGACGATGTCCCGGCGCAGCACGAACTTGCTCAGCACCACCGTGCTGCCGAAACCGAGCATGGCGATGATCAGCGCGGCTTCGAAATACACCGCCGAGTTGAGGTACATGCCGAACAGCATCAGCTCGGCGATCGCCGTCACCGACAGCGTGTCCAGGGCGAGGATGCGGTCGGGCACGGTCGGGCCGCGCAGCAGGCGCCAGGTGGCCAGCAGCATGGCCAGGCCGACCACGTGCATGCACACCACCATCGTGGTCTGGATGAACATATGTCCGGTCATGGGAAGATCTCCATCAGCGGGGCTTCGTAGCGGGATTTGATCTGCCGGATCAGCTCGTCCGGATCATCCAGGTGCAGCACATGCACCAGCAGATACCTGCGGTCATCGGACAACGCCGCCGAAACCGTGCCCGGGGTGAGCGTGATCATGCTGGTCAGCGCGGCGATGCCGTGGATGTTGGCGATATCCAGCGGCAGCCAGATGAAACCGGGATGGATGCGACGCTCCGGCCCCAGCACCTGGATCGCCACCCGGATGTTGGACACCAGGATGTCCCACAGGGTCACGAACAGCAGCTTGGGCAGCGGGCGGAGCGAGCCGATGCGGGCGAACTCGCGATCCAGCCGCGCGGCGAACAGCGGCACCACCACGCCCAGGATCATGCCGAGCACGATCTGGCCGAGGGTGAAGCTGTCGGACATCAGCAGCCAGAACACCACGACCATCACGCTCAGCGAGGGCGAGGGCAGCACGCGTTTGTAGAGGGAAGGCTTGCGCGTCATGGCTGGCGGATCTCCGGCGTGGTGGCGCGCAGCTCACCCACGTAGTCCTGCGGCTGCAGCAGCTGGGTGGCCATCGCATCGGTGTGCTGCATCAGCGGGCCGGCGAACACGCTCATCGCGATGCCGTAGCTGAGCAGCAGCGCCGCGGCGAACAGCTCCACGGTGCGCGTGGGCGCCTTGCGCGGTTTGGGGGCGCCTTCTTCGACCACCGGCACCCGCCAGAACAGGCGGATGCCGCCGCGGGTCAGGCCGATGATCACCATCAGGCTGCTGCCCAGCACCGCGGCCCAGACCGCCCAGGTGTACTGCGCCGGCATGCCGGCCAGCAGGGCCGCCTTGGCCAGGAAGCCGGACAGCGGCGGCAGGCCGGCCACCGAGACGGCGCCGATCAGGAACAGCACCGCCGGCGTTTCCTTGCCCGGCATCGGCGCGATGATTTCCTTCCTGTCGCTGGCACCGCCGCGGCGGCGGCGGATCAGATCGGCAATGAGGAACAGCGCGGCAGCCACGAAGGTACTGTGCGGCAGGTAGTACAGGCCGGCCGAGAGCACTTCGGGTGTGCGCACCGAGAAGGCGATGAACAGCGTCGCTGCCGAGACCACCACCAGGTAGGAAATCAGCACGCGCAGGCGCGCCGCGGCCAGGACACCCAGGCCGCCCAGCACCAGCGTGGCCACGCCTGCCCAGAGAAGCCACTGGCTGCCGTAGCCGGCCATCGGGCCGGCACCGTCGCCG
Organism: Stenotrophomonas sp. BIO128-Bstrain; assembly: GCF_030128875.1. Taxonomy (NCBI): domain Bacteria; kingdom Pseudomonadati; phylum Pseudomonadota; class Gammaproteobacteria; order Lysobacterales; family Lysobacteraceae; genus Stenotrophomonas; species Stenotrophomonas sp. BIO128-Bstrain. The sequence goes on from NZ_CP124620.1 coordinate 4,201,055, forward strand.
AACCACAGGGTGCTGACCCGCAGCACTGCATAGAGGCCGACCTTGGTCATGATCGCGAACAGGGCGGCCACGGCAGCCGGCGCACGCGCGTAGGCTTCGGGCAGCCACAGGTACAGCGGCATCAGCGCGGCCTTGCTGCAGAACACCAGCAGCAACAGCCCCATGGTCGCCTTGACCAGGGTCAGGTGCGAGGCCGGCACTTCGGCGATGCGCTGGGACAGCTCGGCCATGTTGAGCGAGCCCAGCGAGGCGTACAGCAGGCCGAGTGCGATCAGGAACAGGGTCGAGGCGGTGACGTTGAACACCACGTAGTGCAGGCCGATGCGCATGCGCAGGCCGCGCCCGCCGCTGAGCAGCAGGCCGTAGGAGGCGATCAGCATCACCTCGAAGAACACGAACAGATTGAAGATGTCGCCGGTCAGGAACGCGCCGTTGAGGCCGACCAGCTGGAACTGGAACAGCGCATGGAAGTGCGGCGCGCGCCGGTCCCAGCCCGAGCAGGCGTGCAGCAGGCAGGGGATGGCCAGCAGCAGGGTGGTCACCAGCATCCATGCCGAGAGGCGGTCGGCCACCAGCGCGATGCCCAGCCGCGAAGGCCAGTCGCCCAGCAGGTACACCGCGATGCTGCCATCGGCGGTCTGCGCGAACAGCAGTGCGACCGCCGCGGCGAGCGCGGTCAGCGTGGTCCACGCCACCGTGCGCTGCACCTTCGGCCCGTAACGGCGGTGCTCGACGAACAGCGAGCAGGCCGCGCCGAACAGGGGAATCAGGATGGGCAGGATCACCGCATGGTTCATGCGCCGCCCTCCCGGCCCGGCGCGGTATCGGCAGGCAGCTCTTCTTCTTCGTGCGCGTCCACGTGGTCGCTGTGGTTGTCGCTGCGGCTGCGCATGGCCAGCACGATGCTGACCGCGGTCATCGCAAACGCGATCACGATGGCGGTCAGCACCAGCGCCTGCGGCAGCGGATCGGTGTAGTTGCCCAGGTCGCTGTCGATGCCCTCACGCAGCACCGGCGCCTTGCCCTGCACCAGCCGGCCACCGGCGAAGATCAGCAGGTTGGTCGCATACGACAGGAAGGTCATGCCGAGGATCACATCGAAGCTGCGCGCGCGCAGCAACAGGTAGATGCCGATCGCGCTCAGTACGCCGATGGCGCTTGCCAGGGCCAGTTCCATCAGTGCATCTCCCCGGTTTTTGCCGAACGGCGGGTGGGATCGATCTCGCCTTTGCGGGCGTTGCGGGTGCGCGAGGGCTTGATCGTGCCCATCATCGAGAGCATCAGCATCACACCGCCGAACACCACCAGGTACACGCCGGTATCAAAGCCGACCGCACTGGCCAGCGGCACCTCGCCGATCAGCGGAATGTGCAGGTCCAGATGGCCGCTGGTCAGGAACGGCACGCCGAACAGCATCGAGGCGCAGCCACTGAGGATGGCGATCAGCAGACCGGCACCGATGCAGCGGATGTAATCGAAGCCGAAGCGCGATTCCACCGAAGTGGTGCCCTGGATGACGTACTGGATCAGCAGCGGCACGGCCAGCACCAGGCCGGCGATGAAGCCGCCGCCGGGCGCGTTGTGGCCGCGCAGGAACAGGAAGATCGAGACGGTCAGGGTGAGCGGGAACATGATCTGGGCAAGATCGGCCGGTACCGGCAGCTTGATCGGCGGGCCGGGCATGATCTGCTCCGGTGCCATCCGCGAGCGGCGCAGCATGGCGTGCACCACCAGCGCGGCGATGCCGAACACGGTGATCTCACCGAACGTATCAAAGCCACGGAAGTCGACCAGGATCACGTTGACCACGTTCTGCCCATAGGCCTCCGGCAGCGCACGTGCCAGCAGCTCGCCGGCCATGGTGTTGGGCGGCAGGGTCATGGCGGTGTACGCCATCGCGGCCAGGCCACCACCGGCGACGATCGCGATCACCGCATCGCGCCGCTTGCGCCAGACCGACTTCTCCGGCGGCGACTGGATCGGCAGGTAGTTCATGCCCAGCAGCATCAGCACCAGGGTGACCATCTCCACCAGCAGCTGGGTCAGGGCCAGATCCGGCGCGGACAGGAACACGAAGGTCAGCGACACCATCAGGCCGACGCCACCGACCACCAGCACCGCCAGCAAACGCTGCCGGTAGACGAACAGCGCGCCCAGCGCGCAGGCCATCATCACCAGCCACAGGGCCCAGCCCAGCAGCGGGATCGGCTGCGGCGAGGGCCAGTTGGGCGAGGCGGGATGGGCCACGAACGGGGCGGCGGCGACGATCACCGCCACCACCACCAGCGCCATCAGCATGCGCTGCAGGCTGCCGTTGGCCAGGCCCTGGGTGAGCCGGTGGGCGAAGCCGAACACCAGGTCCAGCTGCTTGTGGAAAATGTTGCGGCCGATGCTGCGGCTGACCACCGCGTGCAGGTCGATCAGGCGGCGCAGACCGAAGTACAGCGCGATGCCCCCGACCACACCGGCTGCGCTCATCGCCAGCGGCATGTTGAACCCGTGCCAGACCGAGAGGCTGTAAGCCGGCATCGCCGGGCCGAGGATGGACGAGGCGGCGGCGTGCAGTACCGGGGCGATGGTGATCGCCGGCGCAACGCCGACGGCCACGCAGACCACCACCAGGATCTCCACCGGCACCTTCATGAAGCGCGGCGGCTCATGCGGGACGCGGTCCAGATCGTGCGGCCCCTTGCCGAAGAAGGTGTCGTGCACGAAGCGCAGGCTGTAGGCCACACCGAACACGCCGGCCAGCAGCGCGGCGATCGTCATGGCGATGCGCATCGCCTCCGGCCCGGCGGTCAGGGCTTCGGCGAACAGCATTTCCTTGGACAGGAAGCCGTTGAGCAGCGGGATGCCCGCCATGGCCAGCGAAGCGATGATCGCCAGCGCGCTGGTGATGGGCATCAGCTTTCGCAGTCCTCCCAGCTTGCGCATGTCGCGGGTACCGGTTTCATGGTCGATGATGCCGGCGGCCATGAACAGCGAGGCTTTGAAGGTGGCGTGGTTGAGGATGTGGAACACACCGGCCACCACCGCCATCGGCGCGGACAGGCCGAACAGCATCGTGATCAGGCCCAGGTGGGAGATCGTCGAATAGGCGAGCAGGCCTTTGAGGTCATGCTGGAAGATCGCGTTCCAGGCACCGATCAACAGGGTGATCGCACCGATGCCGCTGACCGTATAGAAGAACAGGTCGGTGCCGGCCAGCGCCGGGTGCAGTCGGGCCAGCAGGAAGACACCGGCTTTGACCATCGTGGCCGAGTGCAGGTAGGCCGAGACCGGCGTCGGCGCGGCCATCGCGTGCGGCAGCCAGAAGTGGAACGGGAACTGGGCGCTCTTGGTGAAGATGCCGGCCAGGACCAGGAACAGCGCATAGGGATACAGCGAACTGGCGCGGATCAGATCGCCGGCGGCGAGCACCGCATCCAGTTCGAAGCTGCCGACGATGCGGCCGATCAACAGCACGCCGCCAAGCAGGGCCAGGCCGCCGCCGCCGGTGACCACCAGGGCCATCCGGGCGCCCTCGCGGGCGTCCTGCCGGTGCGACCAGAAGCCGATCAGCAGGAACGAGCTGATGCTGGTCATTTCCCAGAACACCATCAGCAGCAACAGGTTGCCCGACAGCACCATGCCCAGCATGGCGCCCATGAACAGCAGCAGGTAGCAGTAGAAACGGTGGGCGCTGTCGCGGGCACTGAGGTAGTAGTGGGCGTACATCACCACCAGTGCGCCGATCGCCAGCACCATCCCGGCGAACATCCAGGCCAGGCCATCCAGGCGCAGCGAGAAGGCCAGGCCGATCTGCGGTATCCACTCCCCGTAACTGCGGACGATGCCGCCGTCCATGATCGCCGGGGTCATCGTCGCCAACAGCGCCAGTCCCCCCAGCGGAGCGGCCGCGGCTACCCAGGCGGCCGTGGAGCGGGAGGTGCGGCGGAATGAAGCGACAGCCACTGCCATCAGGAAGGGCAGGGCGAGCAGCAGGAGCAGACTAGGATTCATGCAGGGAATGCGGGATTCACGAGCAGGCCGTTCAGTCTAACAGGCAGGCAATTGCTGCCGATACACCCGAATACGCCCTCAATTGCATGTAACGTGCACTGATTCATTTTTTCCGGGCAGCGCCCGGCCCCATTCGGGTCCGTCGGCGGCCGTATGGAAGCCCGCTGGTGACTTTGCCGACTGTGGCCTCCCGACGCCTGTGGAAACGGATCCGGAACCAGGCGTCGCAGGGGCTGCGGGGCCGAAACGGTGTGCACGAAGATGAACGGTGGCCGTCGCTCGAAAGGCCACTGGGGACGATGCTGGAGGGTGCGGCGTGGAGTGCCGGTGAGTGTCCGCGCTCGTTCAGGAAAAGCGGGTCAGTAGCGCCAGTCCATCCGGCGATAGAGCTTGGCCAATACCCACAGGGGGCCGATCAACAGGTAGACCAGATCGGTCAGGAAGCTCGGCTTGCGGCCTTCGTGCTTGTGGCCGATGAACTGCGCCACCCACGCCACGGCAAAAACCCCCAGCGCCAGCCAGAACAGGTTCACCAGGCCGATCTCGGCTTCCAGCAACCGGCAGACGCAGCCGCTGACGAAGAAGAACGCCAGCATGCCGTAGCCCAGCGTGCGCGAAAGACGGTTGTAGAAGCACCAGGCGGCGAACATCGCCAGGCCGGCCCAGATTCCGTTCTGGAACCAGGTGATCAGCGGCGGCAGGCACCACAGCAGGGCGATGACCGACCACGCGATCGCCGGGACGGCCAGGACGTGGATGCGCTGGTTCAGCACATTGCGGTGGTCGTCGGAATAGCTGGCGAAGTAGCGGTCGATCGGGCGTGCGACGGTGGTGGCCATGGTCCCTCCCAGGATCTGCAGAGCATACCGCCCCGGGCGGGTAGAGCCGACCGTTGGTCGGCTTGCTCTCACCCAGGCACTAGGCCACCAACGTCCGCGGCCGTCGACCAACGGTCGACTCTACGGCCGGGACCCCCCGGCCATCACGGCCGGGGGCGCAGGCGAATCAGTCGACGGAGATCCCGGCCAGGCGCTGCAGCGCCTCGGCGTACTTGGCGCGGGTACGTTCGATGATCTCGGCCGGGATGCTCGGGCCGGGCGCGGTCTTGCCCCAGTCCAGCGTCTCCAGGTAATCGCGGACGAACTGCTTGTCGTAGCTTGGCGGGCTGGTGCCCACCTCGTACTCGTCGGCCGGCCAGTAGCGCGAGGAATCCGGGGTCAGCATCTCGTCCATGATGTACAGACGGCCATCGGCATCGGTACCGAACTCGAACTTGGTGTCGGCCAGGATGATGCCGCGCTCGCGCGCATAGTCGGCGGCGAAGGCGTAGATGCGCAGGGTCGCATCGCGTACGCGCTCGGCCAGGTCCGCACCGACCGCCTTCACCATCGCATCGAAATCGATGTTCTCGTCATGGTCGCCGACGGCGGCCTTGGTCGAGGGGGTGAAGATCGGTTCGGGCAGCTGCTCGGCCTGGCGCAGGCCGTCAGGCAGCTCGATGCCGCTGATCTTGCCGGTGCGCTGGTAGTCCTTCCAGCCACTGCCGATCAGGTAACCGCGGGCGATCGCCTCCACCGGGACCGGCTTGAGCTTGCGGGTGACCACCGCGCGCTTGGCGTACAGCGCCGGATCGACACCCTCGGGCAGCACACTGGCGACATCGATGCCGGTCAGGTGGTTGGGCATCAGGTGCGCGGTCTTGGCGAACCAGAAGTTCGAGACCTGGCAGAGCATTTCGCCCTTGCCGGGGATCGGATCGGGCAGCACCACGTCGAAGGCTGACAGACGGTCGGTCGCGACCATCAGCAGGTAGTCCCCCGGCGGAGTGCCGGCGGGGAGCCGGTCGCGCGGAATGTCGAAAACATCACGCACCTTGCCGCGATGGCGCAAGGGCAGGCCGGGGAGATCGGATTGCAACAACGTGGTCGGCACGGGCACTCCTGAGGCTTCGTCATGACAGCTGTCCAGGGGACCCGGAGGGCCCGCACAGACAGCGGGCGGCCTAGTGTAAAGCGGGTTGGGCCCGCTGTGACGTAAAATGAGGATCCTTTGTCGCCTCGGCTGCCCAGACCACCATGCGCTGGTACGGAAAACTGCTCGGATTCATCGCTGGCGCCCTGTTGTTCAGGCCCAATCCGCTGTTCGGGGCCGCGTTCGGGCTGTTGCTGGGGCATGCCTTCGACGCCGACTGGTTCCGGCTGAACAGGGAAAACCCCTACCGCGAGCTGGGGCTGACCTCCGAGGCGACCGATGCCGAGATCGACCTGGCCTACCGCCGGCTGATGTCCCAGTACCACCCGGACAAGGTGGTCGGCGCCGCCCCGGAGCTGCGCCAGCAGGCCGAGCGCAAGTCGCGCCAGCTCAATGCCGCCTATGACCGCATCAAGACCCTGCGCAAGCGCTGATTCCGCGCGGCGCCCCCTTTCAACATCCTGAAGGTCCCGGCCATGTCCAACTGCATCATTGCTCCCTCCATCCTGTCCGCCGATTTCGCCCGCCTGGGCGAGGAAGTGGACAACGTGCTCGCGGCCGGCGCCGACTGGGTGCATTTCGATGTGATGGACAACCACTATGTGCCGAACCTGACGATCGGCCCGCTGGTCTGCCAGGCGCTACGCAAGCATGGCGTGACCGCACCGATCGACGTGCACCTGATGGTGGAGCCGGTGGACCGCATCATTCCGGATTTCGCCGAGGCCGGCGCGACCTACATCAGCTTCCATCCGGAGGCGAGCCGCCACGTGCACCGCACCATCCAGCTGATCCGTTCGCTGGGCTGCAAGCCGGGCGTGGTGCTCAATCCGGCCACGCCGGTGGACATCCTGGACTGGGTGCTCGATGACCTGGACCTGGTGCTGGTGATGTCGGTCAACCCGGGCTTCGGCGGCCAGGCCTTCATTCCCTCGGCGCTGGACAAGGTGCGCGCGATCCGCAGGAAGATCGATGCCAGCGGCAAGGACATCCGCCTGGAGATCGACGGTGGCGTGAAGGCCGACAACATCGGTGCCATCGCGGCGGCCGGTGCGGATGCGTTCGTGGCCGGCTCGGCGATCTTCAATGCGAAGACCAGCTACCAGGACGTGATCGCGCAGATGCGCCAGAACGTCGCCCAAGCGCGGGGCTGAGCCATGACGGTGGCCACTGTGACCATCCGCGTGGCCACCGCCGACGATGCAGCGCTGATCCTGCGCTTCATCCGCGAGCTGGCGATCTACGAGAAGGCCGAGTCGTCGGTGCAGACCGACGAAGCGGGCATCCGCGCGAGCCTGTTCGGGCCGGAAGCGAAAGCGCACGCGCTGATCTGCGAGGCCGACGGCGTGGCCATCGGCTATGCGGTGTATTTCTACAATTACTCGACCTGGCTGGGCCGCAACGGGATCTACCTGGAAGACCTGTACGTGAGCCCGGAACGGCGCGGCAGCGGGGCCGGCAAGGCATTGCTGCAGCACATCGCACGGATCGCGGTGGCCGAAGGCTGCGGCCGGTTCGAGTGGTCGGTGCTGGACTGGAATGAACCGGCGATCCAGTTCTACCAGGCCGCCGGTGCGAAGCCGCAAAGCGAGTGGACGGTGTACCGGATGGAAGGCGAGGCATTGCGGACCTTCGCCGAAGGCTGAGCACCCGGTAGAGCCGACCGTTGGTCGGCTGCCCTCCCGGCGGCAAGAAAAAAGACCGCACCCTTGCAGATGCGGCCCCGGGAACAGCGGGAGGCTGATCCTGCCTCCATCCATCTTCCCTGCTATGGCCTTCCATTCTCCCGGTGGCCGATGACAGGCAGATGACATGATGTCGTCAATGGCCCTGTGGAGAGCAGCGCATGCGCACTAGAATGCGTCGATGGAAAATGATGCCGATGTCGTTGCGCTGCTTGAATCATGGTTCCAGTTTGCGGCAGAAGATGCACTGGTCGTTGATCTGGACTCCATCAATACCGAGGCGCGTGGGAATCTCTGCGCTTTCTCTCCACCTCCAGAAATGAACCTGGAAGTTGAGCCGGTGGTTGCCTTCATCAACCGGGTTGCCACGCACCGGGCCTCGCAGGTCGCGGGTCACGCAATGACGTTCTACTGCTGGCACGACGCGATGGTGCGGCAGCTGCGCCTGAGTCTGGTGTCATTCGGGCACGGCCATCTGCCATTTGGCTGCCACTACGTTGAAACGACGGATATCCGCAGCGTTGTGCAAGCCATCGTGGTCGACGATTGGAACAACCCTCGATACATGTGCTTTGAAGAAGACGGTGCAGACGGCGGCATCGATGTCGATGTAAACGAGCCGATGTACACGGAAAAGCATCCCCTGAGGGTCGCGGTCATGGCGCTCGGCTGAACGGTTTCGCCGGCTTCACCGACGGCCACCCCGCGCGCTGCTAGCCTTCGCTTCCCCACTCCCTGGAAGTACCGCATGAGCCGTCCCCATTGGCGTTTGATCCTCAACGGCAAGGCCACCGGCAATGAGGATGTGCGCGAGGCGGTGGCAGCACTGCGCGAGCGCGGGGTGCAGCTGGAGGTGCGGGTGACCTGGGAGTCGGGCGATGCCGAGCGCTACGTGGCCGAGGCGATCGCACACGGGGTCGACACGATCATCGCGGCCGGCGGAGACGGCACGCTCAGCGAGGTGGCCGAGACGCTGGCCCATCGCGAGGAGCCGGCCGATGCACTGCCGTCGCTGGGCCTGTTGCCGCTGGGCACGGCCAATGACTTCGCCACGGCGGCCGAAATTCCCGACGAACCGCTGGCGGCGCTGGAGCTGATCAGGCACGCGCCGGCGCGGCCGGTCGATCTGCTGCGCATCGATGCCGACGGCAAGGTGTGGTGGTGCGCGAACGTAGCCAGTGGCGGTTTCGGCACCGAGGTGACGGTGGAGACCGATGAGGGCCTGAAGAAGGTGCTCGGCGGGCTGGCCTATCTGGTGACCGGGGTCTCGCGGCTGGGCCGGATCGATCCCATCCAGGCGCGGGTCCGGGCGCCGGGCTTCGAATGGGCCGGTGGCTTCATCGCGCTGGGCGTTGGCAACGGCCGCCAGGCCGGCGGCGGCCAAGTGCTGTGCCCGGAGGCCCTGATCGACGATGGTGTGCTCGATATCACCGTGATTCCCGAGCTGAGCGGGGAGGTGGCGTCCACCTTCGCTGCGCTGGTCAAGGGCGGCAAGCGCGGTGCGCTGGAACAGGTGGCCGAACGTGTCCAGGCGCCGTGGGTGGAGATCGAGGCCGAGGCGCCGCTGACCCTCAATCTGGATGGCGAGCCGGTCCAAGCCCGCCATTTCCGCATCGACTGCGTGCCGGGGCGGGTGAACCTGCATGTGGCGCTGGACAGCCCGCTGCTGTCCAGGGCCTGAGTCCCGGCGCGGCTGCGGGGCCGTCCTGCATACGGCTGGCGCGTGGTGGCGCCTGCCGTGCCCGGCTCACTTGAACAGGCGGTCCAACAACCTGCCGGCCGCGTTTTCAACCGTCTGATCCGCGCGCCCGCCGATACCCGTGGCGACGCCGGCCGACGTGACTGGGCGATCCTTGAAGGAAACGGGGAATGTCTGCAGCCGTCGCAGTCGTCCCTGGCCCAGGTTTTCGTACTGGCCGAAGCTGGCACTGATATCGAAGCGGCTGCCCGGGGTCTGCGCCTCGTTCATGGCGCGCTGCACGAGGAAGGTGACCGTGCTGGATCGGCCTGGCAGCAGGGTGAAGGTCGGGTCGACCCGGTTCGTGGTGGCGATCGGGATGCCCTTGATCGTGTCTTTGTCCTGCCCGCCGAAGAAGCGGTAGGTATAGCCGTGGCTGTCGGTCACGTTGAAGGTGTCGTACTCATAATTCAACACCATCGGCTGCGACGACACATTGCGCAGTGTCATCGTCACCGTGATCTCTACCGAGCCGCGCGTGCGCTGTCCTGCCCGGATCGAATCCAGTCGCGCTTCGATATCGCCAAATCGCTCCAGTGCGCCGGTGTTGTCGGGGGCTGGCACGCCGCAGCGTTGGTTCAACGCGTCCAGCTGGGCACGCAGCTGTGCGTTCTCACGACGGAGCGCGTCGGCGGATTGTGCGTGGGCAGGCACGGCCTGACCGGCCAGCAATGCGGCCGCCGCAGCGGCCGACAGCAGCGACTGCTTCAAGGTGATTCCGTTCATGTGCAGATCCTCAATGCATGGACATGGCTGCGCCAAACAGGCCGAGCACGGTGAGATTGACCAGCACCCAGACGATGCCCGCAGCGAACAGGCTGGCCAAGGTGATCAACAACTGCTTGATGCCATCGGGGTTCCCCTTGCTTTGCGCATAGGCGAAACACAGGATCGTGCTGAGCAGGAACAGCACCACACCGACGATGCCGACGATCGGCACCAGCGCGCAGCCCCAGCCGATCCATCGCAGCGTCCTGGCCGTGCGCATCAGGCCGTCGGTTGCGCGCCGCCCGGCTTCCTCGCGCACGAGGCGCTGCTGCAGCGCGTTCTGGACGTCGCTTTCATTGAGTTGATTCATGGATGATTCCCCTGTGGATTCCGAAACGATCAGCTGCCCAACGCACGCCGTGCGCAGTCCTCCGGTGAAACGCACGGATCCTCTTCCGCTGGCTGCGCTGCCACCGCCGGATCGGGCGAGTAGGACGCCAGGACGCGTCCGCTGCGGTCCAGAAGCTGGACATGCGTGACATAGGCATTGATGCGACGCTGGTTCAGATCGGCAGACTGGACGAAGAAGTAGGTCCGCAGCCGGGGTTTGCTGTTCCATCGGCTGCGAAGCCCTTCGAGCTGGCGGGCAACCGTTTCGTCAGCGACCGGGGCAAGCTGGACCTGCGCGGGATTGGCCCAGGTGTAGCTGTACTCCGGAATGTCCATGAAGTAGCGGTACTTGCCGCCGTTGAATTCGCCGACCGGGAAGCCCTTCCGCTCGAAGTCATAGGCCTGCAGGTCGGCATCCTCCAGTTCGCTCCAGTAATAGGGCGAGCGGCCAGCGTCTGCGATGCTCTGTTCGAGCTGCGGGCGAAGCGCCCCCATCAGGTCCTTGCGGCGGAAGGTATCGGCGGTGCCGCGGTATTCCTGCGAGGCAAGGCTGGCCATCGTGTCGAAATCCGTCGGAAGCCTGGACATGGCGGCATAAAGAAACATGACCTGCTGGCCGCTATCCAACTTGCGGTACTCGGCCAGCGGCTTGGCCAGGTCGGCTTGAGGAAGGGGGGTGGGCGCCGGTTTATCGGCGTTTGCCTCACCCTCGGCCGCAGCGGCGTTGCTGTCCTTATCGGTACTCGGGGAGGCTGCATCGCCTCTGCCGCCGCATCCGACGAGCAGCAGGGACAGGGTGAGCGCAGTAGAAACTGATCGCAGCGCAGAGAGGGCCATGGCGTCCTTGACGTGGTGATGGGATGGCGGCAAATCTGCGTCCAGATGCGCAGCGACGCAGGTCATGGACATGACTTGACGAACAACACAGGAGATGGTTGTGAAAGCGGAGCTTATGGAAGAGCTGTACGCGGGGGTCACCGACCCGGAGCGGATGCAGTCATTCGTTGAACGTCTCGGTCGCGCAGTCGGTTGCCACTCCGGCAGCGTGACCCTGCGCGACGTGCACGGGGGGCGACACAGGGCGCTGGTCGCGGCCGGCGCGATGGCCGACCCGCGTACGGTGGAGCGCTTCAACGAAGACACGCTCTACTCGGTGGACAACCTCTGGTTCAACCGGGCCGCGCCGACGATGCGTGCTGGCAGCGTCATCGTCAGCGATCGGGTGGCCACGCTCGATGAGATGCGTGGAACGCGGTACTACCTGGATTTCCTGCGCCAGATCGACACGCTGCGTTCGGTGGCATTGTGTGCCTCGCGCAAGCCGGACCAGGTGACCATGCTGACCTTCGTGGGAACCGAGCGGCGCGGTGATTTCGATGCCCGCGAGGTGGCACTGTGCGAAGCGTTGGCCCCTCACTTCGTCAATGCCTTCGAGCTGCGCCAGGCACTGCAGGACGCGTGGCGGCAGGCAGGAACGCTGGCCCTGCTGCTTCTCGATGAGAACCTGCGGCCAGTATCGGTCAATGCCGGGGGCGAGGAGATGCTGCTGGCGCGCGTCCTGCGTGTGCGCCGAAAGGCGGCATTGGAGCCGGTGCATCCCGCCTCGCGGGCGGGTTGGAATGCCCTGGTCCGGCGCCTGGCGCTGCGGGGCGGTCCGGCGCAGGACCCCGGAGAGGATATCGTCGCTCTGCACGATGCAGATGGACTCCTGGCAGGATTCGCATCGCTTCGGCCCTATGGAAAGTACATTCCCGGTACGGGCACCGCCCGTTTCGTCATGACGGTCAACACGCTGGTGCGCCGCTCCTCGGCGGGGCTGTCCGCCACCCTGCGCGAGCTTTTCGGCCTGACCCCGGGCGAAGCGACGCTGGCCGTAGCGCTGCATCACCAGGGCGAGCTGTCGGCCGCCGCAGCGACCTGCGGCATCGGTGTCGGGAGTGCGCGGACCCGCCTGCAGAGCATTTTCGAGAAGACCCGCCTGCATCGGCAGGTGGACCTGGTCAGGATGCTGGACACCCTGAACGGCATGCTGGCCAGTGAGCGCCCGCTGCCGCTGTACTGACGCCCGGGCAGTCGCTCCATGCCGGAGTGGGCCGCCACGTCGGCCTTGGAGCGGCTGCACGCAGGCCCGGGCGGGGTTCCCCCCCGCGCCGGGCTGAGGTACAGTCGCCGGGTGTCCATTCTGACGACCCCGCATACCCTTTCTTCCGCTCGCCGTTGGTGGCGATGGTGGCCTGTTGCCGTCGTCCGTCCCGCCACCGCCGTTTCCCGGAAGGAAAGTCGTCTTGATTACGCTCGAGCAGTTCCAGCAGCAGGCCGCTGAAGGCCACACCCGCATCCCCGTCGTCCGTGAAGTGCTGTCCGACCTGGACACGCCGCTCTCGGTCTATCTGAAGCTCGCCGACGGCCCGCATACCTATCTGTTTGAATCGGTCGAGGGCGGCGAACGCTTCGGGCGCTATTCCATCATCGGCCTGCCGGCGCGCCGGGTGTATGCCTTCCACGGCCATACCCTGACCATCAGCGAATCCGGCACCGTGGTGGAAACCCGCGAGGTCGCCGACCCGTTCACCGAGGTCGAGGCCCTGCGCAGCGCCCACTCGGTGCCGAAGCTGGCCGGTCTGCCCGGCTTCACCGGGGGCCTGGTCGGCTGGTTCGGGTTCGAGTGCATCGGCTACATCGAACCGCGCCTGGCGCCGCCGCGTGGCCGCGACGAGCTGGGCACGCCGGACATCCTGCTGCTGCACTCCGAAGAACTGGCGGTGTTCGACAACCTCAAGGGCCGCCTGTACCTGATCGTGCATGCCGACCCGGGCCAGCCCGGTGCATGGGAGGAGGCCCAGGCACGGCTGGATGCACTGGTCGCCAAGCTGCGCGCCCCGGGTGCCGGCTACCCCGCGCCGATCACCCGCGACGTGCTGGACGAGAACGATTTCGTCTCCGGCTTCACCCGCGAAGGCTTCATCGCCGCGGTCGACAAATCCAAGGAATACATCCGCGCCGGCGACATCTTCCAGGTGGTGCTGAGCCAGCGCCTGAGCGTGCCGTTCAAGGCGCGCCCGGTGGATGTGTACCGCGCGCTGCGTGCGCTCAATCCCTCGCCGTACATGTATTTCCTCGATACCGGCGATGTGCAGGTGGTCGGTTCCTCGCCGGAAATCCTGGTGCGCCTGCAGGACGGGGAAGTCACCGTGCGTCCGATCGCCGGTACGCGCCCGCGTGGCGCGACGGTGGAAGAAGACAACGCGCTGGAAGTGGAACTGCTGGCCGACCCCAAGGAGCGCGCCGAGCATCTGATGCTGATCGATCTCGGCCGCAACGATGCGGGCCGCGTGTCCAAGGCCGGCACGGTGGAAGTGGGCGAGCAGTTCGTGATCGAGCGCTACAGCCACGTCATGCACATCGTCAGCGAAGTCACCGGGCAGCTGCAGCCGGGCCTGAGCTATGCAGACGTGCTGCGTGCGACGTTCCCGGCCGGCACCGTCAGCGGTGCGCCGAAGATCCGCGCGCTGGAAGTGATCCGCGAGCTGGAACCGATCAAGCGCAACGTCTACGCCGGCAGCATCGGCTACATCGGCTGGCATGGCGATGCCGACACCGCCATCGCGATCCGCACCGCGGTGATCAAGGACGGCCGCCTGCACGTGCAGGCCGGTGCCGGCATCGTCTACGACTCCGATCCCGGCAAGGAATGGGACGAGACGATGAACAAGGGCCGCGCGCTGTTCCGTGCGGTCGCGCAGGCTGCCAAGGGCCTGTAACGGCGCATTGCCGAACGGCCTGGCCCGTGCGCGGTTGCGCGCACGCCACTTCCCCATTCAAGACGGACCCTGACCATGTTGTTGATGATCGACAACTACGACAGCTTCACCTACAACCTCGTACAGTACCTGCAGACGCTGGGCGCCGAGGTGAAGGTGGTGCGCAACGACGCGTTGAGCGTCGATGAGATCGCCGCGCTGGCGCCCGAGCGCATCGTGATCTCGCCCGGCCCGTGCACGCCCAACGAAGCGGGCGTGTCGCTGGAGCTGATCCGCCGGCTCGGCCCGACCACACCGATCCTCGGCGTGTGCCTGGGCCACCAGAGCATCGGCCAGGTCTACGGCGGTGATGTCATCCGCGCCACCAACATCATGCACGGCAAGACCTCGCCGATCCGGCATGAGGGCAAGGGCGTGTTCGCCGGCCTGCCGGACCGCTACCAGGCCACGCGCTACCACTCGCTGGTGGTGGACAAGACCACGTTGCCGGCGTGCCTGGAAATGACCGCCTGGACCGAGAACGAGGACGGCTCGATCGAAGAGATCATGGGCCTTCGCCATCGCGAGTACCCGGTCGAGGGCGTGCAGTTCCACCCCGAGTCGATCCTCACCGAGCATGGCCACGCCCTGCTGAAGAATTTCCTGCAGCGCTGAGCGCGCTGCACCTGCATCACAAAGGACCCCCGCATGACCTTCTCCCCCCAGGAAGCCCTGCAGCGCACCATCGAGCACCGCGAAATCTTCTTCGACGAAATGGTCGACCTGATGCGGCAGATCATGCGCGGTGAGGTCTCGCCGGTGATGACCGCCGCGATCCTGACCGGCCTGCGGGTCAAGAAGGAAACCATCGGCGAGATCGCCGGTGCGGCCACCGTGATGCGCGAACTCGCGCTCGCGGTGCCGGTGGAGGACAAGGCGCATCTGGTGGATATCGTCGGCACCGGCGGCGATGGCTCGCATACCTTCAACATCTCCACCTGCGCGATGTTCGTGGTGTCCGCGGCGGGGGCCAAGGTGGCCAAGCATGGCAACCGCAGTGTTTCCTCCAAGTCCGGCAGTGCCGATGCGGTCGAGGCGCTGGGCGCGATCATCGACCTCACCCCCGACGAAGTCGCGCGCGCGATCACCGAAACCGGCATCGGCTTCATGTTCGCGCCGATGCACCACCCGGCGATGAAGGTCGTCGCGCCGGTGCGCCGCGAAATGGGCGTGCGTACGATCTTCAACATCCTCGGCCCGCTGACCAATCCGGTCGGTGCGACCAATGTGCTGATGGGCGTGTTCCACCCGGATCTGGTCGGCATCCAGGCACGCGTGCTGCGCGAACTCGGTGCCGAGCGCGCCTTGGTGGTGTGGGGCCGCGACAACATGGATGAGATCTCGCTCGGTGCCGGCACGCTGGTCGGCGAGCTGCGCGACGGCAAGGTGCGCGAGTACGAGATCCATCCGGAAGACTTCGGTATCGCGATGTCGGCCAGCCGCAACCTCAAGGTCGAGAGTCCGGAGGAATCCATCGCCATGCTGCGCGGCGTGCTCGACAACCAGCCCGGCCCGGCGCTGGACATCGTCGCTCTCAACGCCGGCGCCGCCCTGTATGTGGCCGGTGTCGCCGACAGCATCGCCGATGGCCTGGCCCGCGCGCGCGCGGTGCTGGCCGATGGCAGTGCGCGCTCGCGGATGGAGCAGTACGTAGCCGCCACCCGCCGCATCCGCGGGGCCGTCTGAGCCCGCGTTTTCAGAATTCAGCGGGGCTGGCCGATAATGGCCGGCCTCCAGGACCCCAATGACATGAGCGACATCCTCGATACCATCCTGGCCCGCAAGGCCGAAGAAGTCGCCGCACGCCGTGCCCAGGTGCCGCTGGAGGCGCTGATCGCGCGCGTGGAGCAGGCCCCGCCGGTGCGGGGGTTCGCCGATGCGCTGCGCGCCTCGATCACCGCCGGCAACCCGGCCGTGATCGCCGAGATCAAGAAGGCCAGCCCGTCCAAGGGCGTGATCCGCCCTGACTTCCATCCGGCCGATATCGCGGTGAGCTACGAGTTCGGTGGCGCCAGCTGCCTGTCGGTGCTGACCGACGTGGACTTCTTCCAGGGCAGCGATGCCTATCTGCAGCAGGCCCGGGAGGCCTGCACGCTGCCGGTGCTGCGCAAGGACTTCGTGATCGATGCCTACCAGGTGTATGAAGCGCGCGTGCTCGGCGCGGACTGCATCCTGCTGATCGTGGCTGCTTTGGACGACCGCCAGCTGGCCGAGCTTTCCGACCTGGCCATGCAGCTGGGCATGGACGTGCTGGTGGAAGTGCACGACATCGACGAGCTGGAGCGTGCCATCCAGGTGCCGGTGCCGCTGATCGGCATCAACAACCGTAACCTGCGCACCTTCGAGGTCTCGCTGCAGACCACGCTGGACATGCGCCAGGCCGTACCGCGCGACCGCCTGCTGGTCACCGAAAGCGGCATCCTCGGCCCGGCCGATGTCTCGGTGATGCGTGAGGCCGGGGTCAATGCGTTCCTGGTCGGCGAGGCCTTCATGCGCGTGGAAGAGCCCGGCGAGGGCCTGCGTCAGCTATTCTTCAGCGCATGACAGCGATCTACCCAACGCCGCGCGACGACGCCCCGCTGGTGGTCTTCGATTTCGATCACACCCTGTATGACGGCGATTCCGGCAGCCATCTGTTCGCCTGGCTGATCAAGCGCAACCCGCTGCGGCTGCTGGCCGCCCTCATCGCCACGCCGCTGCTCGGCCCGCTGGTGGCGTTCCTGCCGACCCGGCGCCGCGGCATCTCCGGCTATGTCTGGATCGCCACGTTCGGCCTGCACCGGGCGCGCGAGTTCAACAAGGTGATCGACCGCTACGTGCTCAAGCACGAGGCCGACATCCGCCGCCGCCTGCTGCCGGTCGCGCTGGAGGTGTTTGCCCGCCACCGGGCCGCCGGAGACCGCGTGGTGGTCGCCACCGGTGCGCCGCCGGAACTGGCCCGCGCGATCCTGGCCTTCGTCGCCCACCAGGGCGTGCCGGTGATCGGCAGCGAGGTCGGCCCGTTCCTGGGCGCGGTCATCGCCACCCGGCACTGCCACAACGAAGAAAAGATGCGGATGCTGCGCGAGCGCGGCTATGGCGAGATCGACGTCGCCTACTCCGACAGCAGCGCCGACCTGCCGCTGCTGCTGGCCGCGGCCGCGCCGGTCGTGGTCAATCCCAAGGCCTCGCGGGTGGCGTACTTCCGCCAGGTGCTGCCCCCGGTACCCCGGTGCTCAACTGGGGCTGCGTGGACCGGGCCGGCGACCCGGTCTGATCCGGCGCTGAAAACGCCCGGGAAGGGCTGAAAAGCGTGTCGCGTCCGGCTCAGCCTGCGCGCCACTGCACGATTGCGTGGCTGATCTGGAACAGGCTGATGCCCAGGACCAGCACGCCGACGGCGATCAACACCCAGCGTTCCTTGACGTTCTTGACCAGAATCGCGGCGATCGGCGCGGCCATCATGCCGCCGATCAGCAGGCCGGCGACGATGTTCAGGTACTGCACGCCCATGGTCAGCAGGAACGTGATCGACACCGCGAGGGTCACCACGAACTCGGCGGCATTGACCGTGCCGATGGTGGTGCGGGCCTTTCCGCCGCGGGCGAGCAGGGTGGAGGTGGCCACCGGGCCCCAGCCACCGCCGCCGCTGGCATCCAGCAGGCCGGCCACGAAGCCCAGCAGCGGGACACGCTTCACTTCCTGCGCCGGCAGCATCCGGCCGGCCGCGCGCAGCAGGATGAAGATCGCCAGCACCAGCAGATACATATAGATGAAGGGGCGGATCACGTCACCGGGCAGCTGGGTCAGCACGTAGGCGCCCACCACACCACCGACCGCGCCGGGCAGGGCCAGGCGCAGGAACAGCCGGCGGTCCACATTGCCGGCGACCAGGTGCGACACCCCGGAGGCGCCGGTGGTGAAGACTTCAGCGGTGTGCACGCTGGCGCTCACGGCTGCCGGCGGCACGCCCATGCTCAGCATCACCGAGGAGGACACCAGCCCGAAGGCCATGCCCAATGCGCCATCGACCAGCTGTGCGCCCAGGCCGATCAGGATGAACCAATAGAATTCGCTGCCAAGTTCCATGCGAACAGCCTAGCGGCAAATGGGCAGGTAGTGCCGGCCGTTGGCCGGCCACCTCGTCCAGGTCGACGGGCAAGGGGGGATCTGCATGGTTGCCGGCCAGCGGCCGGCACTACGCGGGCAGGATCAACGGGTGCCGTACAGAACGACGGTCTTGCCACGGGCATGCAGCAGCCCGTCGGTCTGCAGCTTCTTGAGCACGCGGCCGGCCATTTCACGCGAGCAGCCGACCAGGCGCGCCAGCTCCTGGCGCGAGACGCGCAGCTGGGTGCCCTGCGGGTGGCTCATGGCCTCCGGCTCGCGGGACAGGTCGTGCAGGGTCCGCACGATGCGGTCGGTCACGTCCAGGAAGGCCAGGCGGCTGGCTTTCCTGCTGGTGTCGAGCAGGCGCTTGGAGAGCTGCTGGCCGATCGAGTAGAGCAGCCGCGGGGCATCGGCGGAGAGCGGGCCGAGGAACAGCTGATGCAGGCGTTCGTAGCTGATCTCGGCCAGTTCGCACGGGGTGCGGGTGCGCAGGATCACCTCGCGGCGGTCCGATTCCACGAACAGCCCCATCTCGCCGACGAACTCTCCCGAGCCGAAGTAGCCCAGCACCAGCTCACGATCGTCATCTTCCTCAGCCATTATTGAGACGGAGCCGCTGATGACGTAGTACAGGGTGCCTGCCGGATCCCCCGGACGGAACACGTCGGTACGGGCGGGATAACGGCGGCGGTGGCTGTGGGCCAGGAAGCGATCGATTGTTGCGATATCCAGGGCCAATGGACTTGTGGCAAGGCGCACAGTTGACACGTTGAGGCGCTCCGATTGCTCATGAAGAATTCACGGCTATGTGCCGGGAGCTTAACGATCCGAATTGTTAAGGGCAAACCGAGCACAGCTACTCGTTTCAATGCAAGTTTCGCCCCCGATCACTTTGCCCCATAATTACTTCTTTCCCACCACACACAGGATCGACCGCCGTGGTCAAGCCGTTGCCTCGCCTGAGGTTGCAGGGTTTCAACAACCTCACCAAGGCGCTGAGCTTCAACATCTATGACGTCTGTTACGCCCGCACCGAAGAGGAGCGTCAGCGTTACATCGAATATATTGATGAAGAGTACAACGCCGATAGGCTGACTCAGATCCTGACCGACGTTGCCGAGATCATCGGCGCGAACATCCTGAACGTGGCCCGCCAGGACTACGACCCCCAGGGTGCCTCGGTGACGATCCTGATCTCGGAAGAGCCGGTGATCGACAAGAAGCAGGCCGGCAAGGAGCTGATCTCCGATGCCGTGGTCGCCCATATGGACAAGAGCCACATCACTGTCCATACCTACCCGGAAACCCATCCGCAGGAGGGCATCGCCACGTTCCGCGCGGACATCGATGTGGCCACCTGTGGCGTGATTTCCCCGCTGAAAGCGCTGAACTACCTGATCGAGAGTCTGGAATCGGACATCGTGATCATGGACTACCGCGTGCGTGGCTTCACCCGTGACGTGAAGGGCAAGAAGCACTACATCGATCACAAGATCAACTCGATCCAGAACTTCCTGGCCAAGAACATCAAGTCGCGCTACGAGATGTTCGACGTCAATGTCTATCAGGAAAACATCTTCCACACGAAGATGCACCTGAAGGACTTCGACCTGGACCAGTACCTGTTCGAAGAGAAGGCCAAGAACCTGTCGTTCAAGGAACGCATGAAGATCGAGGCGCTGCTGCGTCGTGAGATCGAAGAGCTGTTCCACGGGCGCAACCTGGCCGAGTAAGGCACACCCTGCGATTTCGTCCGGGCCTGGCCCCGGCCGACCTCGTCCAGGCGGGACGGCCCGCCCTGTGGAACCGGTGTTTGCGCAAAATCGGGTTCCACGGCAGCTACCGACGACGGTCCGGTGTGAAAACACCGGGCCGTTTTGTTTTTGTTAACCCAAGGAATCCCCCATGCCCTGGATCTATCTTCTCGTGGCCGGTCTGTTCGAGATCGGCTTCGCCATCGGAATGAAGTACTCCGAAGGCTTCAGCAAGCCCCTTCCCACGCTGGCCACCGTCGCCGCCGCCCTGGTCAGCCTCTACCTGATGAGCCAGGCCATGAAATCCATTCCGGTCGGCACCGCCTATGCGATCTGGACCGGGATCGGCGCACTGGGCGTGGCGATGCTGGGCATCTTCCTGTTCGGCGACAGCGCTTCGCCGTCGCGGCTGGCCTGCATCGCGTTGATCGTGGCCGGGGTGATCGGGCTGAAGCTGGTCTCGGTCTGATCGTCGCCCGGCCAACGGTCGGACGCTACCGCTGGGCCTCCGCGCCACCGCGGCAGGTATCGACCGTTGGTCGATACGCCGTTACAACCGGTACGCGATGGTCTTCATGACCTTGGAGGCCAGCGCCATCACCGATGGGATCGGGGCGGGCAGCCTGCGCGCGCCGGCATGCTCGGCGTGGTCGGCGTGGCGGGCCTCGTCGATCTTCATCACCTTGATCACCTCGCGGCTGCGCAGGTCGGCCGGCGGCAGGGTGTCCAGGTGTTCGTCCAGATGGGCTTCCACCTGGCGCTCGGTTTCAACCACGAAACCCAGGTTCCAGCCGTCCCCGCGCAGGCCCGCCAGGGTGCCGATGGTGTAGCTGCCGGCATACCAGATCGGGTTGAACAGGCTGGGACGGCTGTCCAGTTCGCGCAGGCGCTGGGCGCACCAGGCCAGGTGGTCGGTCTCTTCCTGGGCCGCATCGAGCAGGTGGGCGCGGGTTTCCGGCTCGCGGGCGACCGCGGCCTGGCCGAAGTACAGGCCCTGGGCGCAGACCTCGCCGACGTGGTTGATGCGCATCAGGCCGGCGGCGTGGCGGCGCTCGGGTGCGGCCATCTGCACGTCCGGGGTGCCCTCGGCGGGGTAGGGGCGGCTGGCCGGCGGGTTGCCGAACACCGTATCCAGGGCCCGCTGGGCTTCGGTCAGCAGGTGGTCGAGCGGGGTGATCTGGCGGAGCGCGGTCATGGCAGGCGGTGTCGCGGCGGGGGACCGTCGATTCTCGCCCCATGGGGCCGGTGTGCCAAGCCGGGATCGGGGTCAACTTGCATGTGGTGGGGATGGCCAGTACAATCCCGCCTCTTCACAACGCGTGGCAGAGTTCCGGCCGTACTGCGCCGTAATGAGCCCGACCTACTTGAGTTCTTTCATGAGCACTTTCACTGCAAAGTCCGAGACCGTCCAGCGCGACTGGTATCTCGTCGACGCTTCCGGCAAGACGCTGGGCCGTCTGTCCACCGAGCTGGCCCGCCGTCTGCGCGGCAAGCACAAGCCGGTCTACACCCCCCACGTTGATACCGGTGATTACCTGGTTGTCATCAATGCAGAAAAGATTGCCGTCACCGGCAACAAGCTGCAGGACAAGCTGTACCACCGCTTCACTGGCT
This sequence comes from Stenotrophomonas sp. BIO128-Bstrain, assembly GCF_030128875.1. Taxonomy (NCBI): domain Bacteria; kingdom Pseudomonadati; phylum Pseudomonadota; class Gammaproteobacteria; order Lysobacterales; family Lysobacteraceae; genus Stenotrophomonas; species Stenotrophomonas sp. BIO128-Bstrain. The sequence goes on from NZ_CP124620.1 coordinate 4,222,806, forward strand.
ACATCGGCAACCTGAAGACCGAAACTCTGGCCCAGGCGCTTGAGCGCCACCCGGAGCGCGTCATCGAGACCGCCGTCAAGGGCATGCTGCCGAAGGGCCCGCTGGGCCGCGCCATGTACCGCAAGCTCAAGGTGTACTCGGGTTCCGAGCACCCGCACGCCGCTCAGCAGCCCCAGGTTCTGGATATCTAATCATGGCTATCACGCAAAACTACGGCACCGGCCGCCGCAAGTCCTCCACCGCCCGCGTGTTCCTGCGCAAGGGCGCCGGCAACATCACCGTCAATGGCCGTCCGCTGGACGAGTTCTTTGGCCGTGAGACTGCACGCATGATCGTGCGTCAGCCGCTGGAACTGACCAAGAACACCGAAACCTTCGACATCATGGTCACCGCTGCTGGCGGTGGTACCACCGGTCAGGCCGGTGCGATCCGTCTGGGCATCGCCCGCGCGCTGATCGAGTACGACGAAACCCTGAAGTCCGAGCTGCGCAAGGCTGGCTTCATGACCCGTGACGCCCGTGAAGTCGAGCGTAAGAAGGTCGGCCTGCACAAGGCACGTCGCGCCACCCAGTTCTCCAAGCGCTGATCCATCGCGCCTGGCGTGGGATCCTTCGGGATCCCCCTGGGAGGTACGCAAAAGCCCGGCTTCGGCCGGGCTTTTGTCGTTTCCGGGGGTGGGTGTCCCCGTCCGGGGGCGCGCGCCGCCAGGCGAGGGGATGTGGCAGGCAGGGCAGGGGAGGGCTGGCGCCCACACCTTGCTGCGCAAGGTGTGGGGTCCGGGCGCTTCGCGTCCCGACAAACGCCCAAACAAACAGAAAAGGCCGATCTTTCGATCGGCCTTTTCTGTTTGTTTGGCTGCCCCGGATGGATTCGAACCACCGAATGCCTGAGTCAGAGTCAGGTGCCTTACCGCTTGGCGACGGGGCAAAATGTGCGTGCAATTATTGCACTTTCTCCCTGAAAAACCAAGCGAACTTGGTGGCTATGGGTGGACTCGAACCACCGACCCCAGCATTATGAGTGCTGTGCTCTAACCGGCTGAGCTACATAGCCTCAGGGAGCCGGTAATTCTGGAGATGTATCTGGAATCTGTCAACACTTTTTCACCGCGCTTGTGAGTGGGCAGCGGGCGTGGCACAGTCCCGATCAGTAGATTTTTCTAGGAGTCCGCATCGTGATCGATCCGGACGGCTATCGACCGAACGTCGGTATTGTGCTGATGCGGCAGGATGGGCAGGTTTTCTGGGCACGACGCGTGCGCCGGGATGGCTGGCAGTTCCCGCAGGGCGGCATGAACACCGACGAGACGCCTGTCGAAGCCATGTATCGCGAGTTGCAGGAAGAGACCGGGCTGTTGCCGGAGCACGTTGAAGTGCTCGGGGCGACGCCGGGTTGGCTTCGCTATCGGCTGCCGGCCCGGGCCATCCGCCGCAATGAACGGCAGGTCTGCATCGGCCAGAAGCAGGTGTGGTTCCTGCTGCGGCTGGCCGGGGACGAATCCCACGTCACCCTGGACCATACCGACAGCCCCGAATTCGACCAGTGGCGTTGGGTCGACTTCTGGTACCCGGTGGAGCACGTGGTGATGTTCAAGCGGGGCGTCTACGCACGCGCCCTGCGCCATCTGGCGCCGCTGGCCCGGGGAGTGGCCGGGACGGGGGTGGAATCGATGCCGAAATCCGCCCAGGAAGCCTGGATGCCCGGCAATGCGGCCGGCCACGACCGGCCACGCAAGCGCACCACGCCCAAGCGGGGCGGCGGCTACTGGCCGCGCAAGACCAAGGGCGAGCCGGGCGCGGTCTGAGCGATCCCGGTGGCCGTGAACCGTATCGAGAATGATTCAGGTTCGAAATTGACAACCATTCTCGTTTCGATTGGAATAGCAGCAGGCCGATCCGGGCCTGCCTGCCGAGTCCGCACGTGTACGTCTGCATCTGCAACGGGGTTACCGACCATCAGATCCGTGAAGCCGCCCAGAGCGGTGTCGCGAGCGTGTCCGAGTTGACGATGCGCACCGGCTGCGGCGCCACCTGCGGGTCCTGCCTGGACATGGCGGCGGACCTGCTGGCCAAGTTCAGCGCCACCCACGATCTGCCCCTGCCGGTCCTGGGCCTCCAGGCCGCCTGACCGGGCGGTGCGCCCGCGAGCCGCCGGCCGCCCAGGGTGGGCTTGCCCTTCTGCCGGGTCGCAACTGAGCACGATTCGCGTTCCTTCATGCTTCCGCGCGACGCGCTACAGTGCCCGCGATTCCACGCAGCAGGAGCACGCTCATGAAGGGCGACGCGAAAGTCATCGAATTCCTCAACAAGGTCCTCTACAACGAGCTGACCGCCATCAACCAGTACTTCCTGCACGCCAAGATGCTGAAGAACTGGGGTCTGAAGGAGCTCGCCGATCACGAGTACAAGGAATCGATCGAAGAGATGAAGCATGCGGACATCCTGTCCGACCGCATCCTCTTCCTCGAAGGCCTGCCGAACTTCCAGGCACTGGGCAAGCTGCGCATCGGCGAGAACCCGGCCGAGATCCTGCAGTGCGACCTCAGCCTGGAACGCGATGGCGTGGTGACCCTGCGCGAAGCGGTGGCCTATGCCGATTCGATCGGTGACTACGTCAGCCGCCAGCTGTTCGTGAAGATCCTCGAGTCCGAGGAAGAGCATATCGACTGGCTGGAAACCCAGCTGGATCTGATCGAGCGCATCGGCGAACCGAACTACCTGCTGACTAAGATCGAAGACTGAGTCAGCCCTGCAACGGGGCGCGCAGGCGGGCGTGATAGCCGCCCAGCGCGATCCGTGCACGCGCGAACTCGGCGATCAACAGCGCCACCGCGACCGCGGGGCGCTCCAGCGTGCCGGCGCGGGCATCGTGCTCGATCCGCCAGGCCGCGGCCGACAAGGCCATCGCACCCACATTCGCACTGGCGGATTTGAGGCTGTGCGCCAACGCGCGCAGCTGGTCCAGATCCGCGGCAACCGAGGCGTCCTGCAGCTGCCGGATCAACGGTGGCGTGTCATCCAGGAACACGCCGATGATGCGCGCGGTGTCGGCGCCGACTACCTCCAGCAGTTCATCCAGCACCTCCTGATCGAGCACCGGGGCCGGTGACTCGTCGCGGGTCGGCGAAGCGGCGGGCGGAGCCGGCGCGTGCTGAGGCAGGGACGGTGGCTGCACTGCCGGGTCATCGGCCATCGCACTGCCCCAGCGCGCCAGTACGGCCTGCAGCGTTTCGCGGTTGATCGGCTTGGACAGGTAGTCATCCATGCCGGCCTGCAGGCAGCGCTCGCGGTCGCCGGCCATCGCGTTGGCGGTCATCGCCACGATCGGCAACCGTGCGGTGCCGCGCGGGGCCTCGTGCGCGCGCCAACGGCGGGTGGTGTCGTAGCCATCCAGCACCGGCATCTGGCAATCCATCAACACCACATCGAATGGCCGCGCGTGCAGCGCCGCCAGCGCCTGCTCGCCCTGCGTGGCGGTCTCCACCTCGCAGCCCAATACCTGCAGCAGGCGCTGGGCGACCAGCAGGTTCACGCTGTTGTCCTCCACCAGCAGCACGCGCAATGGGAACTGCGGCAGGGCCATGGGCGAGCCGGCGTACTCCACCTCGGCCAGCAGCGCGGCCGGCCGGGCGCTGGCGACCACCGGCCTCAGCAGTGCATGCAGTTCGCTGTCTGCAACCTGCCGCGGCAGCGCCGGTCCCGGGCCGAGGGCCTCGGGCGCGGGTGCCTCCTCGCCGTACAGCCACAACAGCTGCGCTCCGGCATGCCGCTCGTTGCCGGCCAATGCCTTCTGCAGCGCCTGGGTGCCGTGACGCAGGCCGTCAGTGTCGGCGATGACCCAGGCCAGCACCGGGTCGATGCCGGGGCGCTGCGGCGCGCGCAGGGCGTCGATCGCTTCGGCGGCGGTCTCCACCGTGTGCAGGCGCAGGTCATGGTGCTGGGCCACGCGCTCGATGCGCTGGGCCAGCAACGCATCGCGCGTGATCAGCAGGGCGCGGCGCACGGTGCCGATGGCGGGCAGGTCGCCGATCACCTTGAGCAGCGGGATCTCGAACCAGAACGTGGCGCCCTGCCCGGGCGTGGAATGCACGCCGATGCGGCCGTGCATGAGATCGATGATGCGCTTGCAGATCGCCAGCCCCAGGCCGGTGCCGCCATACAGGCGCGTGGTCGAGGCATCGGCCTGGCTGAAGGACTGGAACAGGCGCGCCTGCAGGGCGTCATCGATGCCGATGCCGCTGTCGGCGATCTCGAACCGCAGCTGGTGCTGTGCGTTGGTCTCGCCCTGGCGCTGCACGCGCAGCCGGATCTGGCCGCGCTCGGTGAACTTGATCGCGTTGACCAGCAGGTTGCTGAGCACCTGGCGCAGCCGCACCGGATCGCCGCGAACCGACAACCGCACCGCCGGGTCCAGCTCGAGCGACAGCTGCAGGCCCTTGGGATCGGCGGCACGCTGCATGAGCTGCACCAGTCCTTCCAGCAGCTCGCGCAGGTTGAACGTGGTGATCTCCAGGTTCAGGCCCCTGGCTTCGAGCCGCGAGTAATCGAGGATGTCATCGACGATGCGAAGCAGCTGCTGCGAGCTGGTCGCGGCGGTCTGCAGCATCTGCCGCTGGTCGCTGCCGAGCTGGCCGCGCGCGATCAGGTCCAGCATCGGCAGGATGCCGTTGAGCGGCGTGCGGATCTCATGGCTCATCGTGGCCAGGAACTCACCCTTGGCCAGCGCCGCGGCTTCGGCGGCCTGCTTGGCGCTGAGCAGTTCCTGTTCGAGCTGGTTCTGCTGCTGCCGGCGTTGTTGAAGGTGATCGCGCTCCAGCAGCAGCGACTCGCTGCGCAGCTGCAGGGTGTGGAACTGATCCTGCGTCTCCCGCCAGCGGCGCACCACCTGCAGCGCAGCCAGCAGCGCCAGCACGGCGGTGCCCGCGGCGATGTCGATCCAGGGGCCATTGGCGCCGATCCGTGCCATCACGCCGGCGGTCGCGCAGGCCGCGGCCGACCCGGCGGCGATCCACAGCGAGGCCGGGGTGGGCGAGGGGGCTGGCCGTCCGTGGCGTCCCATGCTCAGAGCACCGAGTTCTGGAAGTCGAAGTTCAGTTCGCTGCCGGCGGACTGGACCATGTTGCCCTGGATGAAATCAACGCCGCTGATCCACATCGCGGCCGCGGCCTGCGGATCTTCGATCTGCTGGCCGATGATGCGCAGCCCGGCGCGGTGCGCCCGGTCGATCGCTGCGCGCAGTTCGTCGCGGGTCTGCTGGTTGGCATGGCTGTTGGAGAAGCGCGCGGCCATGCGCACATACGCCAGCGGCAGCTGCGCCATCAAGGCGTTGGCCTCATCGCCCGGCTCGAACTGGCTCAGGCAGAAGCGCACGCCGGCCGCATGCATGCGCGTGCAGAACTGCTGCAGGGTGACGGTGTGGATCAGGGCATCAGGCAGGCGCACGTCGATGACCAGCGCGCTGCCGTCGATCTGGCGGCTGGCCAGCGACTCCAGCAGCCAATCGCCGAACGCATCGCGGGCCAGCGTGCGCAGCGACTGCGAGACGAACAGGTGCAGCGGTTGCGCGGCGTGGCGATACAGATCCAGCAGGCCCAGCGCGTGGTCGAGCACCTGCTGGTCAAGATCGGCGATGCGCCCGGCCGCCTCGGCCGCCGGAATCACCTGGCCGGCGGCCAGCACACTGCCATCGGCCTGGCGCAGCCGCAGCAGCACCTGGTACTGCGCGGTGTTGCCGCCGGCGACGGCGACGATGGGTTGATAGGCCAGTTCCAGTTGCCCTTCCAGCAACGCAAGATGTTCCTGTGCGGCCACATCTTCGCGACGCACATAGGCGGCCACGCCGGCGGTCAGCAGGCGCGCCTGCAGCGTCGTGCGTTCGACCGCTTCCAGCGCGCTGCCCGCGTCGGAGAAGCCCGGGGAAAGCTGGGCATGGCCGACCACGCCGCGCAGGTGCACCGATTCGTCATCGCGGATCACGAACGCGCGCGTGGACAACTGTTCGCGCAGCGCGTGCGCCATCGTATCCAGCGTGTCCTCGTCGGCATCGCGGGCCAGGACCAGGAAGCTGTTGTCGTTCAAGCGCGCCAGCAGGTGCGGTTGCGCGGCATCGGCCAGGCGTTGGCCGGCCTGGGTCATCAGCCGTTCGAAGGCGGCATAGCCATAGCGTTCGCGCAGGCCGAGCGCACTGGCGATCTCGATGAAGAACAGGCCGCCGCGATCGCGGTGCGCGAGCGAGGTGCCCAGCTCCTGCATCACGTGATGGCGGGTGGGCAGGCCGGTCTCGGGATTGTTCATCGCCGGCGCACCCGCGTTGCCCGCCTGCGAGGCGGCCTGCGCACGGGCGCGGCGGATCCGGTTGGAGACGGCCGCGATCAGGTGGCGCGGGCGGATCGGCTTGCTGAGGAAATCATCGGCACCGCTGTCGAGTACCTCGAACTGGCGCTCCGGATCCGGGTCGCCACTGAGGAACACGATCGGCAGCAGCTGCTGGCCAGGCTGCTGGCGGATCAACGCGGTCAGGCGCATGCCGTCCAGGCCGGGCAGGTGCAGGTCCATCAGGATCAGGTCGGGGCGATGCTCGGCGATGGCCTGCTGCACGCCTTCGGCATCGCCGTGCACCAGCGCCTGCATGCCGGCGCCGTGCAGCACGCTCTGTGCGAACAGCGCCTGCGAGCGGTCGTCTTCGACGATCAGGACGCGGTACGGCGAATCGATGCCTGGCGGCACCAGGTCGCTGGCATCGGTGGTCATTGGCGGCAGCAACGGCGGCGGGCTGGCCGGCACAGGATTGAGCGCGACGACATTGCTGTGCGCCAACGCGGCGGGCGTGGCCTGGCGTTGCCAGCGCTGCCAGTGCTCGGCCGGCGGCGTTTCAGCGCGCACGGCGCGGGCGGGTGCAACAACGTTGTCGTGAACGGCCATCCGTACTCCCAGTCTGCGCCGCAATTATGCGATGAACGCCCGGAGGCAGGGCGCGCCTTACCGGGGCAGGGTGCCCGGTTTCACCTGCGTCTGCCCACTGTCGGCCTGGCGCATCAGCCAGCGCATCCCCTTCCACAGCGTCCGCCAGATCATCCACACGATCAACGCGCCGATCAGGCTGCACGCCACCACCAGGATCAGCGCCAGCCACGGGTGCGCCAGTGCGAGCGCCAGCCCGCCGACCACCACGGTGTCTTCGGCCGCCGAGGCGACCCAGTTGCTGGCCGGTTCGGGCGAGGTGTTGAGCAGGGCACGGGTGCCGGACTTCAGCCCGTGGCTGGCCAGCGCCACCCCGGCCCCGGCCACCAGGGCGGTACCGCTGAGTTCACCGCTGGGCGAGAGCGTGGCCGCGGCCAGGAACGCACCCGCCGGTACCCGGGCCAGGGTCTGGACCAGGTCCCAGACTGAATCGACCCCGGGGATCTTGTCGGCGAAGAACTCGGCGATGGCCAGCGCGGCCGAGGTGCCCAGCACCCACCACGATTCGGTGGCCTGCAGCGCGGGCGGCAGGTCGACCCAGCCGAGCAGGCCGGCCAGCCCCACGCCGAACACGGTCAGGTACACGCGGATACCGGCCAGCCAGGCCAGCAGGATGCCGATCACGAACAGGTGGGCTTCGGTCATGGCACGCGCTCCGGTGGCAGAATGTGCACAGGCGCACACTATCGTGGATGACGTCCATGAACGCTACTGCCCGGATCCCGAGCCTGCGCGGACAAGGCCTTTCCCCTGACTTACACTAGCCCGTCGTTCCAGACAGGGGCCGTTGCGACAGCGCCGGCAGGCGCGGTCGCCCAGGACTGCCATGAATAAGCCCACACCTTCCCGCATCCAGATCCGTCGGCCGGGCACGCCGCCCGTGCAGGACCGCAAGCGCCTGCTGGTGCTGGGCGGTGCCTGGCTGCTGTCGCTGATCCTGGCCGCGCTGCTCGGCGCCTGGCTGGGCTCGCCCGGCGGCGACGTCGGCACCCAGCTCAAGGCCGCCGAGACCCGCAACGAGCGCCTCCAGCAGCAGCTCATCGAACTGCAGCAGCGCCAGGCGACCCTGCAGGCCTCCGACCGCATCAGCCGTGCTGCCAATACCGAGGTCCAGGCCTCGCTGGGTGAGCGCGATGAAGAGATCGCCGGCCTGCGCGCCGACGTGGCCTTCTACGAGCGCCTGGTCGGGGCGACCAGCCAGCGCAAGGGCCTGAACACCCATTCGGTGGAGTTTTCGCCGGAAACCGGCGGCACCTGGCAGTACGCCGTGGTGCTGACCCAGAACCTGAACCGCGGGGCGATCAGCCAGGGGCAGATGCGCTTCACCGTGGAAGGCGTCAAGGACGGCAAGCTGACCTCGGTCAGCTGGGACGAGCTGCACCAGCGCACCAAGGTACCGGGCCAGGACTATTCCTTCCGGTACTTCCAGCAGCTCACCGGCAGCGTGATGCTGCCCCAAGGCTTCACCCCGCAACGTGTGCGGGTCACGCTGGGATCGGGCGCGGGGGGCGCCACCCAGGTATTCGATTGGAAACAGGCCGGGGCACCGGCGGCATCGGCAAAAGAAGGGGAGTAAGCCCATGTTTGGCAGCAACAAGTCCAACCGCGACGGACATCTGGTCGTGGACGCGCTGATCGGCGCGCAGGTGGTGATCCGCGGGGACGTGGAATTCAGCGGTGGCCTGTATGTGGAAGGCACCATCCTGGGCAAGGTGATCGCCCAGGACGGCGCCAGCAACGCCACCCTGACGGTGGCCGAGCACGGCGCCATCGAGGGCGAGATCCGCGCCCAGGTGGTGGTCATCAGCGGCCGCCTGGATGGGGATGTGCACGCCACCGAGCGGGTCGAACTGACCCCCAGCGCCCGGGTCACCGGCAATATCCACTACCAGGTGGTGGAAATGCACGCCGGTGCCCAGCTGACCGGCCGCCTGATCCACACCTCGGCGCAGATGGCCCTGCCGCCGCCGTCCGGGGATGCGGACGAGGGCAAGGGCAAGGACACCGCCGCCCGCAAGAAGCTGGCCGAGGCGATGGCCTGAATCGCGCCGGCGCCTCACCTTGAAACCGTGCTCATGCAGCCCCATGCTGGGGGCATGAGCACGCTTGTTTCCCTGCCCGGCGCACCCGCCGCCGCGCCGAACTACCAGTCCCTGGACCGTCCGCTGAACTTCACCGAGGCCGCTGCGGCCAAGGTCAAGGAGCTGATCCAGGATGAGGGCAACGCTGCCCTCGCCCTGCGCGTCTACATCGAAGGCGGTGGCTGTTCCGGCTTCCAGTACGGGTTCGAGTTCGATGAGAACCGGGCCGAGGACGATCTGGCGGTGGATACCGCGGGCGTCACCCTGCTGGTGGATCCGCTGAGCCTGCAGTACCTGATGGGCGCCGAGGTGGATTACACCGAGAGCCTGACCGGCGCGCAGTTCGTGATCCGCAATCCGAACGCGAAGACCACCTGCGGCTGCGGCAGCAGTTTCAGCATGTGATGCGCGCGCAACCGGCCTGCGGGTCGGTTGCCGCTTGCCAGTCCCGCCGAATGTGGGCAGGCTCTTGCGATGTCCAAATTCTCTTCGCAGCTTTCCGGTTTCGCCTTCGTCAGCGAGCCGTTGGAGCGCTCCGATACCCTGCGCGATGACGCTGATGCGTTGTTGCGGCTGTGGCCGGACGCGCGCGTATTGGTGCTCGACCAGGACGGCACCGCACTGGCGGGCAACGACGGCCAGCCCCTGCCACTGACCGGCGCCGAGCTGGGCGGTGGCCCGGGTACCGCGATCTTCCTCGGCCTGCGCGGCGAGCAGGCGTGGTTCTCGATGGAGGCCGCCGGCCTGTCGGTGACGGCCCCGCAGCGGGTCGACCTGCGGCAGTCGGCCGCGACCTGGTCGATCGCCGATTCCACCGCCTTCTGTTACGCACGCGGCATGTCCTACTGGCAGTCGCGCACCCGTTTCTGCGGCGTGTGTGGCGGCGCGGTGACCTTCAGCCGCGGCGGCTTCGTCGGCCGCTGCGGCCAGTGCGCAACCGAACATTACCCGCGGGTGGATCCGGCCGTGATCGTGGCCGTGGAAAACCAGGGTCGGCTGCTGCTGGGCCGCCAGGCCAACTGGGCCCCGCGTCGCTATTCGGTGCTGGCCGGCTTCGTCGAGCCCGGTGAATCGCTGGAGCAGACCGTGGTCCGTGAGGTGTTCGAGGAAAGCCGGGTGCGCGTGCGCGAGTGCCGCTACCTGGGGACCCAGCCATGGCCGTTCCCCGGCGCGCTGATGCTCGGCTTCGCCGCGACGGCCGAAGACGACGTGCCGACCGTGAACGGCGAGCTTGAGGATGCCCGCTGGTTCACCGCCCAGGAAGTGGGCGCTGCCCTGGCCCGGGATGTCGAGGACGACGGCGAAGGCATCCGCCTGTCCCCGCCGATCTCGATCTCGCGCAGCCTGATCGAGCACTGGTACCGCCAGCAGGTCGCCTGACCGTCGCCTGCCGTTGCCGCAGGCTGAACACGCGGCGCGTTACATTACCTACGGCCCGGGGAATTGCCGGGCCGCAAGGCATAGTAGCGGCGCGTTCCACGTCCCGAGCCGGAGGCTTACATGTTCACCACCCTGGTCGCCGTGCTGGTTGCCTTGGCCCTGGGCCATGTCGCGCCGGGCGCGGCCGTTGCGCTGCGGCGGTTCGGCCTCTACCGGCGCTGGCTGCAGTGGCTGGACCGGCATGCCGCCGAAGACGGCGCCTGGCGCGGACGCAAGGGTGCCTGGCTGGCGGTGCTGCCGTTCGTCGTGGTGCTGGGCCTGATCCAGTGGCTCTTCGATGATCGGATGTACGGCCTGCCGTCACTGCTGCTGGGCGTGCTGGTGCTGGTGATGTGCTGGGGCCCGCGCGACCTGGACCGCGATGTCGAGGCGGTGATCGATGCCGATGACGCCCATGCGCGTCATCTGGCGATCGCGCAGCTGCAGTCCGCCGGTGGCAGCCTGCACGAAGACGTCCCCTCGCTCGTCGAAGCAACGGTGCTCAACGCGCTGCGGCGCTGGTTCGCGGTGCTGTTCTGGTTCCTGCTGCTGGGCCCGGTCGGCGCGCTGCTGTATCGCCTGCTGGCGTTGCTGGCGGTCGGCCCGATGCGCTCGCTGGCCAGCGTGGAAGCGGTCGCCGGTGCACGCGTGGTGCTGTCCTGGCTCGAATGGCCGGTGGCGCAGCTGATGTCGCTGTCGATGGCGCTGGTCGGCAACTTCGATACCGCATTCAAGGCGTGGCGCGAGGCGCATGGCAACCAGTGGGCCGCCTCCACGCACTTCCTTGGCGCGGTCGCGCGGGCGAGCGTCAGTGCCGAGCTGCGCGAGGATGCGCACGATTACAGCGATGCGGGCATGGTGCCGGTATGGCGTCGGCTGCCGGAACTGCGCGATGCAATGAGCCTGGTGTGGCGCATGCTGCTGTTGTGGATGGCAGTGCTGGCGTTGCTGGTGATCGCCGGCTGGGTCACCTAGCGGTTGGGATCAGCCCGGTGCCAACCAGGTAAACGGCACCCACGGCAGGTTGCGTGCGATCCAGTACGCGGGCAGCAGGATCAGCCAGAAGGCGGGCTTCATCAGCAGCGTGATCAGCGGCTGCAGCACGCGTGGGCGCCAGCCCAGCGCCCAGCCGATCACCAGCGGGGCGACGGCCAGCATCAGCATGGCCAGGGGATTCATCGAGAACGCGGCGACCACATCGCCGTGGGCCAGCGCGTGCAGTGCACGCGTCAGCCCGCAGCCGATGCAGTAGTACCCGGTAACGGCCAGGAAGCTGCACGGCGGGAACGGACTGCTGGCGCTGTTGGGGTCGTAGTGCCGCAGCACCCAGAACCCCGCGCCGGCGGCCAAGGTGGCCGGCGGCAGGGCCGCCAGCAACCAGCGCTTGCCGTGCAGCGCGATCATCAGCTGGCGCTTTCGATCTGCTGCTGGAACTGCTGCATCTGCTGCATGTAACCGTCAACGCCCATGAAGGCCAGCGAGATCACGAACAGCACGACGCCGGCGATCAGGAAACCGGTGGTGACCCACGCCCAGATCTTGGCGTTCTTGGAGGCACGACGTGCGCCTTCCAGGTCGCCTTGGTTGAGCAGGCCGTTGACCTTGCTGGCGAACACGATCGCGACCACGCCGGTGACGATGCCCGGGAAGCTCAGGCACGACAGGCAGCACACGAAGAACGCCAGGATGGTGACGACGATCGACCAGATCAGGTGGTTCGGAATGCTGCCCGGGGCGGGCGGCAGGGGGGCGGTGGCATTCATCAGCGAAGCTCCATTTGCTTGGGTGGGTGTGTACGGGATGGATCCGGGGCGAACAACACACGCGATGAGGCACGATCGGCAACAGGTGACACGACGGCAATGTCCGGCATCGAGCGTCCGCCCGCGCCGGCCAGCGCGGGCGAGGTGCCCCGGGCGGTAATCTAACCGATGTACCCGCGTCCATGTATACGGTTACATGCAGGCAGGGCGGGACTCACGCCTGGTCAGCCCGCAGCTGGCGCACCTGTGTCTCCAGCATCGGGGCCGTGGCGACCTCGCCGGCGATCGGTGCCGACGCAACCACCCCGACATGCGCGCGGAACCGACGTGGCACGCGCATCCGGCCCAGGCGCGTGTCGCGCCGGCTCCACATGCTCGACCACATGCCGCGCAGCGCCATCGGCACCACCGGCACCGGGCGGCGCTCGAGAATCTTCTCCACGCCCGACTTGAACGCGCCCATCTGCCCATCACGCGTCAATGCGCCCTCGGGGAAGATGCAGACCAGCTCGCCTTCGGCCAATGCCTTGTCCACCTCGTCGAACGCGGCCTGCATCAGCGCCGGATCCTCGCGTGCACCGGCGATCGGGATCGCCTTGGCGGTGCGGAAGATCCAGCGCATCACCGGGATGTTGAAGATCCTGTAGTACATGACGAAGCGCACCGGGCGCGGGATCGTGGCCGAGAGGATCAGCGCGTCCATGTAGCTCACATGGTTGCACACGATCAGCGCCGCGCCCTCGTCCGGCACGTTGGCCTCGATCCCGTGCGGGCGAAGGCGGTACAGCGCACGCACCATCACCCAGCTGAGGAAGCGCATCAGGAATTCGGGGACGATCGTGAAGATGTAGATCGACACCACGGCGTTGGCGATCGCCAGGGCCAGGAACAGCTGCGGAATGGTCCAGTCCAGCACGCGCTGGGTGAGCAGGCCCAGGCCTGCGGCCAGCACGATGAAACCGGAGTTCTGGATGTTGAGCGCGGCGAACACGCGCGACATCTCCGACTTGGCCGTGCGGCTCTGGATCAGTGCGAACAGCGGCACCACGAAGAAGCCGGTGAACAGACCGATGCCGATCAGGTCGATGATGATGCGCACGCTGCCCGGCGCCTGTACGAACTGCCAGATCGACAGCCCGGCGGCGGCGGCTTCCCCGACACGTGCGAAGTACAGGTCGAGCATGAAGGCGGTCATGCCGAACGCGCCCAGCGGCACCAGGCCGATTTCCACGGTGCGCCCGGACAGCTTCTCGCACAGCAGCGACCCGGTGCCGGTGCCGAGCGAGAACAGCGCCAGCGCGAAGATGTACAGCGTGGAGCCACCGCCTAGATTGATTTCGGCGTAGGTGGGCAGCTGCGAGGTCAGCATGGTGCCGACGAACCAGAACCAGGACACGCCGAGGATCGCGTTGCGCACCGCCTTCTGCTTCTTGGCCATGCGCAGCACCGCCAGCGACTCGGGCAGCGGGTTCCAGTTGATCTTCAGGTCCGGTGCGCCGGCATCGACCTTCGGGATCATCCGCGCGGTGAGGTTGCCGGCCACGGCCAATACGATCACCGCGGTCGCGGCGACGATCGGGCCATGGCTGCCCGCCAGGGTGAAGATCAGACCGCCAGCGATCATGCCGGTCAGGATCGACAGCGAGGTGCCCATTTCGACCAGGCCGTTGCCGCCGGTCAGCTCCTCGGGCTTGAGGATGGAGGGCAACACCGAGTACTTCACCGGCCCGAACAGGGTGGACTGCATGCCGGTGCAGAACAGCGCGACCAGCAGCACCGGCATGCTCTCGGTCAGGAAGCCGACCGCGGCCAGCGACATGATCGCGATCTCCATGGTCGTGGTGATCACGATCAGCCGCGACTTCTCCAGCTTCTCCGCGATCTGCCCGGCCAGCGCCGAGAACAGGAAGTACGGCAGGATGAAGATTGCCGGTGCCAGGTTGGTGTACAGCGAGCGCTCTTCGATCGGCGTGCCGAGGAAGAACAGCAGCGCGATGATCGCCTGGCGGTAGACGTTGTCGTTGAACGCGCCCAGCGACTGGACGATGAAAAACGGCAGGAAACGGCGTTGCCTGAGCAGGGCGAACTGACTATGGCCGGACATGGAGACTCCTTGCGAACCGGCGCAGCCTAGCATTCTCCCTGTTGGCGCAGCATGGCAGCGCCGCGGTACGGTGCAGGCAGCCCCGTCCTGGGTAGCTCACGACCGTTGGTCGTGAGAACGTTCTATAGGCCGTGAGACGTTCAACATCCGTATCGACCACCGGTCGATACCTACCGCAGCGTGCGCGCGGCCTCGTTGGCGGCACCGCGCAGCTTGGGCAGCAGGCGCAGCATCAGGCCCATCTGGGTCCGGATCAGCTGCAGCTGGGGCGGCATGTCGTCCGGGATCTGCTCGAGCTGTTCGGCCAGGGCGCGGTCGCCGTCGTTGGCGTCCTCGGCCACCGGCTCGCGCTGCTGCAGCGCGCTGGCGATCTGCTGCATCGCCTGCTCCACGCGTTCCCCGCCGGACAGGGCGAGTGGGTCCTGGCCGTAGCTGTCCAGCTGGGTGCGGTGCGCACCCAGCGCGGAGAGATGGCCGAGCAGCGTGTTGGACAACGCCAGGAAGCGGAACCCCGCATCCAGGTTGCGGCGTACGTGGCCCGGCTCGCGCAGCATGTTCGACAGGGCCGTGGACAGCGCCGCATCGGCGTTGTGCATGTCGCGCCGTGCGATGCGGTAGGCCAGATCGTCCCGCATGCCACTGCCGTACTGGCCGAGCACGGCGTGCAGGTACCTGGCGCAGTTGTCGAGCACCCGCGCCATCACCAGGTTCAGGCGGCGGCCCTGCCAGTCGGGCAGGATCAGGAAGGCTGCCGCCGCGGCGATCGCACAGCCCAGCAGCGTATCCACCAGCCGCGGCCAGATCAGCAGGAAGCCATCGCCGATCAGGTTGAAGCAGGTCAGCGCCATCACCGTGATCGCCGCCGAGGCCACCAGGTAGCGATCGCTGCGGGTGAAGAAGAACAGCAGCGCCGAGAGCAGTGCGATCAGCAGCTCGATGCGCAGGTCCTGGAACAACTGCATCAGCGCCCAGGTCAGCACCAGGCCGATCAGGGTGCCGGCGATCCGCTGCGCCAGCCGCTGGCGGGTGGCACCGAAGTGCGGGCGGCAGACGAACACGATGGTCAGCAGCACCCAGGAGCCGTTCTGGGCGTTGAACAGGCGGATCGCCGCGAAGCCGACGATCAGCGCCAGCGCCATGCGCAGGCCGTGCCGGAACAGCACCGAGCCGGGGGTGAGCTGCTGGCGGATACGCACGCCCATCTCGCGCAGGGTGTGCGGGTTGGTATCGCGCAGGCGGGTGTCCACGTTGTCCAGCGTGGACTCGGACTTCTCGGCTTCGGACAGGCGGCGTTCGATGCTCTGCAGGTTGTGGCCCAGCAGTTCCAGCGAGGCCAGCAGGCGCTGCCACTGGGGGTTGTGCTGGGCGCGCAGCCAGGCCAGCGAATCGGTCAGGTCGGCGGTGGCCTGCTTGGTGCGCTCGCCGTACTGGAAGGGCTGGCGCAGGCGGATCGCCTGGCCGAGATTGGCGCAGGCTTCGCCCTGCAGCGCGAGCAGGCGCTGGCAGCGGTACAGCACGTCGCTGTGGAAGAACGCTTCGGTCAGGGCGCCATAGGGGTAGTGCGAGGAGCTGGCGCGCTCGTGGAAGTCCTGGGCCATGTAGTACAGGCGCAGGTACAGGCCGGACTGCACGCCGGGCCGGCCGGAGCGGCCAAAGCGCGCCAGGATCGCGGTCTTGGCGATGTTGAGGGCTTCAACCACGCGCCGGTTCTGCTCGGCCAGGGCGAGCTGGCGCTTCTGCACGTCCGCATCGCGGACCGGTTCGAACAGATCGGCCTTGAGCTTGAGGTAGCGGCCCAGCTCCAGATACAGGCGGGCAACCCGCTCGCGCACCGGGCGGTTGGCGAACAGGGCGGTCCACAGGATCGAGAGCAACGCATACCAGACCGCACCGGCCAGCAGGTGGCTCACGGCGTTGACCGCCTGGGACAGATCGGCGGCACCGTGCTGTTCCAGCCCGATCATCGTGTAGATGGCCAGGGTTACCGTGGCCTGCGCGATCGAGGCATAGCGCTCGCCGAGCGCGCCGAGCAGGGTCAGCCCGAAGGTGGCCGCGGCCAAGGCGGTGATGAACCACCACGGATGCGGGAACAGCACCACCACCGCCGCGGCGGCCGCCACGAAGCACAGCAGCGACAGCGCCACCGATTTGATCCGGCCCCACCAGTTGTCGTCGGTCTCGGCGATCGCGCTGGCGATGATGCCCAGGAACACGCCGGGCAGGGCGGGCAGCTGGTCCAGGTACCAGCACAGCCCCATGGCCGCCGACAACGCGATGAATACCCGCAGGCCATAGCTGGCCTTTTCATGTGCCCAGAGGCGGCTGACGCGGGTTTCGAACGAGGGCATGGCGACTCGGCGGAAGAGAGGCCGCCATTATTGCCGGTGCGGAGTGAAGGGGACACCTCTACCGCCGACGGTAGTGCCGGCCGCTGGCCGGCTCCCGACAATGCCGAGGAGCCGGCCAGCGGCCGGCACTACGCGCTGTGTGGAGGAGCCGGCCAGCGGCCGGCACTACCTGTGTGCTTCCGGTTACATGTCCCAGCGCACGCTTACCGCGAAGGTGCGCGGCAGGCCGACGCCTGCGTTGAACCAGTACTTCTTGTTGGCCAGGTTCTCCACGCCGGCGCGCCAGGTGACGGGATGGCCGGCGGCCTGCATCCGGTAGCCGACACCGGCGTTGACCAGCGTGTAGTCGGGCAGCTTGAGCGTGTTGTCGGCGTCGTAATAGACGTCACCGTAGTAACGGGCCAGTGCATACACGCTCAGGCCCTCAACCTGCGGGACGCTGTAGTCGGCGTGCAGGACGCCCTGCCAGCGGGCGGCGCCGGCGGTGCGGTTGCCTTCCTGGGCGACGCTGTCGGGGGAGAGCTTGTCGTAGGTGGGGTCCAGCCAGGTCACGCCGCCACCGAGCGTGAAGGCATCGGTCAGGCGCACGTCGCCGCTGACTTCCACGCCTTCGTACAGCGTGATGCCGTCCTGCACCAGCAGCTTGCCGGCGGGCGTGAGCAGGTCGATGTTCGCGCCACGCTCCAGCCGGAAGGCGGCGGCATTGGCGCTCCAGCGCGGGTACTCGATCTTGGCGCCGATCTCGTACTGCTTGCTGATGGTCGGGTCGAGCACGTCACCGGCATTGATGTAATCGCTGCCCACGCGGCTGCCGGCTTCCAGCGATTCCACGTAGCTGGCATACAGCGTCACTGCATCGGCCGGCTTGTACATCAGGGCGTAGGTCGGGGTGACCGGATAGGTGTGGTACGCACCCTTGTTCTCGAAGTCGTTGTAGCGCGCGCCGGCCAGCAGCGACCAGCCATCGGCGAAGCTGACGGTATCGCTGACAAACGCAGCCTGCTGCACCGTTTCGCTGCCGCGGCTGAGCACGCGCGAGCCGACCGCATCATGACGCAGTGTCGGGCGCTGGTAGAGGTTGCCGCGGCCGATGGTGTTCCACTCGTAGGGACGGTCCCAGCCCAGCCCGATCTGGTGGGAGACGCCGGCGACCACCTGGTGCGACAGCGGGCCGGTCTGGAAGCGGCCCTGCACGATCGCCTGGGCCAGCTTCCACTCGCTCTTGCCGCCGAGCTCGTAGGTGTTGACGTTGTAATCGCCGTTGACGTCATCGATATAGGCGAAGATCTTGTTGACGTCGTTCCATGAGGTGGTCACGCCATAGCTCAGGCTGGCCTTCCAGTCACTGTTGATCTGCCAGTTCAACGCCGTGGAGAGCAGGCTGGAACGGGTGTCGTAGTAGCTGCCATCGATGCTGTTGTCGATGTCGCCCGCGAGCGGGCGCGGCAGCTCGGTCAGGCCGATGAAGTAATACTGCGGCGACTCGTTGCTGAGATCGCGCGACTGGAACACGCCATCGAAGGTCCAGGTCAGCCGGTCGGTCAGGCGTGCATCCAGCGACAGGGCGCCGACCTTGCGGTTCACCTCCCCGCCGTTGAACGTTTCACCTTTCTCCTGGTACGCGTTGAAGCGGTAGCCGAACATGTCCTCGTTGCCGAAGCGTCCGCCCACATCGATCTGGCCGCTGACGATGCCTGCCTCGCGCCAGCCGAGCTGTGCCGACAGCGTGGTGACCTCGGTCGGCTTCTTGGTGACGTAGTTGACGATGCCGCCGGGCTGGCCGAAGCCGTACATGAAGCCGCCGGGACCTTTGAGCAGTTCCACCTGTTCCATCACTTCCAGCGGCCACTCGGTGCCCCACGAGGACACCTGCAGGCCGTTGACGCGGTAGCTGTCGTAGCTGAGATCGATGCCGCGGTTGCGGATCGGCGAACTCCAGCCGCTGGCGTAGGCGCTGACCTGGGTGACCACCGAAGGATCGGTCAGGAAGGCTTCGCCCAGCGAGACCACCTGGCGCTTTTCGATGTCCTCGCGGCCGACCACCGAGATCGCAAACGGGGTATCGCGCACGGCGCGGTCGCCCAGGGCGCCGGTATCGGTGTGGGTACGTTCGGCGGTGACCTTGATCGCATCCAGGTCGGTGGCCGAGCGCGCCCGCGCGGTGCCGTCCGGTACGGACTGGGCATGGGCGGCGCAGGCCAGCGACAGTGCGACGGCCAACGTGGCCAGGCGGGGCAGGGAGGACGACAGCATCGATGGGTTCCTTGGCGGACAGCACAATGCCGTCCGCGATCTACAGAGGGCGGGGGAGGGTCGATGGCTGGATCGCGCAGGCTGGCCGGGAACCGGCAGCGGGGGCATCGCAGAGGGCGATGCAGGACCGTGGCTGGATGAGAATTGTTGTCGTTTTGTTACGTGGCGTCAAACCGGTGCGCACCGGCCGGGGGTACCGACAGGGGCGTACCGACCAACGGTCGGTACCTACCGATGCAATGCCTACCGCGCGGCGGCGGCCCGCTTCAACGCGCGCTTCTCTCGGCGCCGCGCCCGGCGGGCCACCCAGCGCTCGCGCAGGCACGAGAAGATCACGTACAGCGCGGGCGTGCTGAGCAGGGTCAGGCTCTGCGAGAACAGCAGGCCGCCGATCATCGCGATGCCGAGCGGGCGGCGCAGTTCGGAGCCTTCGCCCAGGCCGATGGCCAGCGGTACCGCGGCCAGGATCGCCACCATGCTGGTCATCATGATCGGGCGGAAGCGCACGATGCTGGCTTCGCGGGCGGCCTCCAGCGGCGTCTTGCCATGCTCGCGCTGCGCGACCACCGCGAAGTCGATCATCATGATCGCGTTCTTCTTGACGATGCCGATCAGCAGCACCAGCGCGATCATCGAGATCACCGACAGCTCGGTGTTGGTGCCGTACAGCGCCAGCAGCGCGCCGACGCCTGCCGCCGGCAGCGTGGAGAGGATGGTGACCGGGTGGATCAGGCTCTCGTACAGCATGCCCAGCACCAGGTAGACGGTGATGATCGCCGCCATCACCAGGATCAGCATCGCCATCGGGTCCGAATCGAAGCCGAACCCGGCGTCGTCGGCCAGGCGGATGTCGCCGGGCATGCGCATGCCGTTGACGGTGCTGTCGATGATCGCCTTGGCCTCGCCCATGCTGGTGCCGGGGGCGAGGTTGTAGCTCAGGTCCATCGTGGTGTACTGGTTCTCGTGGGTGATCTGCGACGGTGCCAGACCCGGTACCTGCTCGGCCACCGCGGTGATCGGCACCATCTCGCCATTGCCGGCGCGCACGTAGATC
Source organism: Stenotrophomonas sp. BIO128-Bstrain (assembly GCF_030128875.1). NCBI lineage: Bacteria > Pseudomonadati > Pseudomonadota > Gammaproteobacteria > Lysobacterales > Lysobacteraceae > Stenotrophomonas > Stenotrophomonas sp. BIO128-Bstrain. The sequence continues at coordinate 4,242,787 of NZ_CP124620.1, forward strand.
TGGTCCAGCGCGCCCGGTGTCGCGGTCTGCTCCGGCAGGGCGTTGACCACCACGCTGTACTGGTTGATGTCCGAGTAGATCGTGGAGATCTGGCGCTGGCCGAAGGCGCCGTACAGCGCGCCGTCGATGGCACCGACCGACACGCCCAGGCGGGCGGCCTTGGCCCGGTCGATCACGATGTTCTGGCGCAGGCCGGCGGCGTCCACGTCGGTGCCGACATCGGCCAGCTTCGGGTTCTTCTTCAGCGCGGCCTGCAGCTTGGGCAGCCACTCCTGCAGCTGGGCCAGGTCGTTGCCCTGCAGCGAGACACGGTACTGCGCGCCCTGGCTGGCACCACCGCCGTCATTGCTGGGCAGATCCTGGATGGCGCGCAGGCGCAGCTGCAGGTCGGGGTAACGATCGGCCTTGGCGCTCAGGCGGGCCAGGGCCTGCGCGGTGGTCTCGCGGCGGCCGTCCTTGCGCGACTTCAGCTCAACATTGAACTGCGCGCTCGAGCCCTGGCGGCCACTGCCCAGGCGCACACCCACGGTCTTCACCGCCGGGTCGGCCATCAGCATGTCGGTGATGCGGCGCTGGCGGTTGACCATGTCTTCGAACGAGACCGTGGCGCTGGAATTCGCGCGGCCCCAGATCAGCCCGGTGTCCTGCGGCGGGAACGCGCCCTTCTTGACCGCACCGAACAGGAACACCGTCGCGCCGATCAGCAGCAGCGGCGTCAGCGACAGCAGCAGCGCGTGGCGCAGCGAGAAATCCAGCAGCTTCACGTAGATCCGCAGCATGCGGTCGTGGCCGGCATCGAGCAGGCGGCCGAAACGGCTCGGCGCACCGGCGTCGGCATGCGCGCTCAGGAAGCGGCTGCACAGCGCCGGGGTCAGCGTCAGCGAGATGATCATCGAGACCACGATGGCCGCCACCAGGGTGACGGTGAACTCGCGGAAGAACGCGCCCATCATGCCTTCGGCGAACAGCAGCGGAATGAACACCGCCACCAGTGAGGCGGTGATCGAGACGATGGTGAAGCCGATCTCGCGCGCGCCGGTGAGGGCGGCCTGCATGCGCGGCATGCCCTCGTCGAGGTGGCGCATGATGTTCTCGATCACCACGATCGCATCGTCGACCACGAAGCCGATCGCGATCACCAGCGCCAGCAGGCTCAGGTTGTTCAGGGTGAAGCCCAGCACGTACATCACCAGCGCCGCGCCGGCCAGTGACAGCGGCACGGTCACCGCCGCGATCAGGGTCGGGGCCAGCCGGCGCAGGAACAGCGCCATGGTCAGCACCACCATGGCCAGCGCGATCAGCAGGGTGATCTGCACTTCATGCAGCGACGAGCGGATGGTCGGGGTGCGGTCGAAATACGGGGTGAGCGTGGTACCCGGTTCGAGGTAGTCGCGCAGGGTCGGGATCTGCGCCTTCACCCGGTCCACGGTTTCCACGATGTTGGCGCCGGCGCGGGTGAACACGTACATCACCACCGCCGGTTTGTGGTTGAACCACGCGGCCTGGTAAGCGTCCTGCTGCCCGTCGTAGACGTTGGCGATGTCCTGCAGGCGGATCACGCGGCCATCGTCGGCGGTCTTGATCACCAGCTGGGCGAAATCGGCGGCGCGCGCGACCGAATCGTTGGCGATGATCGCGGTGGTGGTGTTGCCATCGGTGAGGAAGCCGGTCGGCGAGGTCACGTTGGCTGCGCGTACCGCATTGCGCAGGTCATCGGCGGTCAGGCCGAGGGCATTCATCAGGCGCAGGTTGACGTCCACCCGCACCGCCGGCGTGGAGGCGCCGGCGATATCCACCGAGGAGACCCCGGTGATCTGGCGCAGGCGCTGGGCCAGCAGCGAATCGGCCACGTTGTAGAGGTCGTCGGCCGACTGCGTTTCGGAGGTCAGGGCGATCGCGATGACCGGGTCGTCGTTCGGGTTCGCCTTCTGGAACATCGGCGTGCCCAGCCCGGCGGGCAGGTCGGACTGGGCGGAGTTGATCGCGGTCTGCACGTCCAGCGCGGCCGAGTCGATATCGCGGTCGCTCTGGAAGATCATGAAGACCAGCGAGCTGCCTTCGGAGCTGGACGAGCGCATGCGGTCGATGCCGGGCAGCTGGCCGAGGTGGCGCTCCAGCGGCGCGGTCACCGTGGAGGCCATCGTCGTGGCGTCCGCGCCGGCCTGGTTGGCGTGCACGAAGATCACCGGGATCTGGATGTTCGGCAGTGCCGACACGCCCAGCTGCAGGTAGCAGATCACGCCCACCACGAACAGGCCGATGGCCAGCAGAGCGGTGCCGATCGGGCGGCGGATGAACGGGCCGGAGATGTTCATCGAACGCCTCCGCAGCGGTCTGCGGTGCTCATCATCACGCCTGCGGCTCCTGCACCGGGCCATGGCCGTGACGCAGCGCGCGCTGTTCGCGGCGCTGGCGCAGGCGCTCGGAGAAGCGCTCCATGTACAGGTAGATCACCGGCGTGGTGTACAGCGTGACCAGCTGCGACAGCAGCAGGCCGCCGACGATGGCGATGCCCAGCGGGCGGCGCAGCTCCGAGCCGATGCCGGTGCCCAGCGCCAGCGGCAGCGCGCCGAGCATGGCCGCGGCGGTCGTCATCATGATCGGGCGGAAGCGCAGCAGGCAGGCGCGGCGGATCGCTTCATGCGCGTTGGCCCCGGTGCGGCGTGCCTCGATCGCGAAGTCGACCATCATGATGCCGTTCTTCTTGACGATGCCGATCAGCAGCACGATGCCGACGATGCCATCCACCGACAGCGGCAACCCGCACACCATCAGTGCCAGCAGTGCGCCGACACCGGCCGGCGGCAGGGTGGAGATGATGGTGAAGGGGTGGATGTAGCTTTCATACAGCACGCCCAGCACGATGTAGATCAGCACCAGCGAGGCCAGCAGCAGCCACACCACGTCGGTCTGGCTGCCGGTGAACTCGGCCGCCTTGCCGATGAACTGCGCATGCACCTGCGAGGGCATGTCCAGGCCGGCCTTGGTTTCCTCGATCGCCTTGACCGCATCGGACAGCGAGTAGCCCGGCGCGATGTTGAACGACACCGTGACCGCCGGCAGCTGTTGCTGGTGGCTGACCACCAGCGGGGTGCTGGTGACCTTGCCTTCGGCCAGCGCGGCCAGCGGAATGATGTTGCCCGCACCGACCGGGATACCGGTGTTCTGCGCGCCGATGCCGGTGGCCGTGGACGAGTTGGACGAGGTGACCTGGCCGAAGTTGGTGGCGTTGCTGCCGGTCAATGCACCGGCCCCGTTGGAGGCCACCGCCAGCTGGTTCATCAGCGCGGTGCTGGTGCGGAATTCCGGCGCCACTTCCAGCACCACGCGGTACTGGTTGAGCTCGGTGAAGATGGTGGAGATCTGGCGCTGGCCGAAGGCGTCGTACAGGGTGTCGTCGATGGTCTGCATCGGCACGCCGAGCACGCTGGCCTTGTCGCGGTCGATGGTCAGTTCCAGCGCGCGGCCCTGGTTGGACAGGTTGTTGTCCACGTCGGCCAGTTCCGGGCGCTGGCGCAGCGCTTCGGTCAGCCGGGTGGCCTGCAGCGCGACCTGCGCGCTGTCCACGTCCGACAGCGAGTACTGGTACTCGGTGGCCGCCACGCGGGTATCCAGGGTGACGTCCTGCACCGGCTTGAGATACAGCGCCACGCCGGGGATGCCGGCCACGGCCTTCTGCAGGCGCGGCAGGATCTCATCCAGGCCATCGCGGTCGCCGCGCTCCTTGAGCACGATCGACAACTGGCCCTGGTTGAGCGTGGGGTTCATGGTGCCGGCGCCGATGAAGGCGGACACGCCGGTCACCGCCGGATCGCTGCGCAGGGCTTCGGCCACGGCCTTGGTGCGCTGCTCCATCTGCGGGAAGGCGATGTTCTGGTCGGCCTGGACCACGCCGGTGATCAGGCCGGTGTCCTGTTCGGGCAGCAGACCCTTGGGGATCACGATGTACAGCACCACGGTCAGCACCAGCGCACCGGCGGCGACGGCCAGGGTCAGCGGCTGGTGATCGAGCACCCAGTCCAGGCTGCGCTCGTACAGGCCGACGGTGCGCGACCACACGGTGGTCTTGCCGGCCGCGGCGGCACGCTCGTGCGCGTCTTCGCCTTCGGGCAGCGCGTCCGGCTTGAGCAGGTAGGCGCACATCATCGGGGTGAGCGTCAGCGAGATCAGCATCGACAGCGTCACCGCGATGCTCAGCACCCAGGCGAACTCATGGAACAGGCGGCCGGTGACGCCGGGCATCAGCAGCAGCGGCAGGAACACCGCCACCAGCGAGATGGTCAGCGAGAGCACCGTGAAGCCGATCTGCTGCGCGCCGATCTCGGCTGCTTCGGGGCCGCTCTTGCCCTGTTCGATGTAACGCACGATGTTCTCGATCATCACGATCGCATCGTCGACCACGAAGCCGGTGGCCACCACCAGCGCCATCAGTGAGAGGTTGTCCAGCGACATGCCGGCGAACGCCATCACCCCGAAGGTGCCGGCCAGCGACAGCGGCACCGCCACCGAGGGAATGATGGTGGCCCACAGGCGGCGCAGGAACACGAAGATCACCGCCACCACCAGGCCGATGGTCAGGATCAGGGTGAACTGCACTTCATGCACCGAGGCGCGGATGGTCTCGGTCCGGTCGTTGAAGATCTCCAGGTGCACGTCGGCCGGCAGCACGTTCTGCAGCTGCGGCAGCAGCGTACGGATGCGCTCGACGGTCTGCACGATGTTGGCACCGGGCTGGCGGCGCACTTCCAGCAGCACCGCCGGCTTGCCATCGGCCCACGCGGCCAGCTGGTCGTTCTCCACGCCATCGACCACGTTGGCGACATCGGACAGGCGCACCGGGCGGCCGTTCTTGTAGCTGATGATGGTGTCGCGGTACTCGGCGGCGCTGGTCAGCTGGTCATTGGTGCCGATCGAGTAGGACTGGGTCTTGCCGTTGAGCGAGCCCTTGGGCGCGTTGACGTTGGCCTGGGTCAGCGCGCTGCGCAGGTCTTCCAGGGTCAGGCCCATGTTGGACAGCTGCGCCGGGTTGACCTGGATGCGCACGGCCGGGCGCACGTTGCCGGCGATGGAGACCAGGCCCACGCCCTGCACCTGCGACAGGCGCTGGGCGAGGATGGAGTCGGCGTAGTTGTTGACGTCGCGCAGCGGGCGCGTGTCGGAGGTGAGCTTGAGGGTGACGATCGCCGCATCGGCCGGGTTCACCCGGTTGTAGACCGGCTGGTAGGGCAGCGAAGACGGCAGCGTGGCCTGGCGGATCGCGGCCTGCACGTCCTGCGCGGCGATGTCGATGTCGCGGTCCATCGAGAACTGCAGGATGATCGTGGACAGCCCCGCCGACGAATCGGAGGTCATGATCTCCAGCCCGGAAATCTGCCCGAACTGGCGCTCCAGCGGCGTGGTCACCAGCGAGGCCATGGTGACCGCGTTGGCGCCGGGGTACTGGGTGGTCACCACCAGGCTGGGCGCATCGATCTCGGGCAGCGCCGACACCGGCAGCTGGCGGTAACCGAGGATGCCGAGCAGCAGCAGGCCTGCCATCAGCAGCGAGGTGGCGATCGGGCGGCGGATGAAAATCGTCGAAAAGCCCACGGGCGGGTCCTTGCTGGTGCGTCGTGCTGCGTTGGATCAGGCGAACGCCGGCGCTTGGGCCGGCGTCAGGTACACAGGGCGGGCGCGATCAGCGCGGACCGCCACCGCGGCGTCCACCGCCACCCTGCTGCTGGGCGGCCTTGAGCTCGGCTTCGGTCGGTGCGGCCGGGGTTTCGCCGGGCTTGAGCGCGGTGACCTTGGCGCCCGGCTTGAGCCGGAACTGGCCTTCGCTCACGACCCGTTCGCCGCCCTTCAGGCCCTCGGTGATCTGCACCTGGCTGTCGCCGACTTCCACGCCGCTCTTGACCGTCTGCATGGCCACGGTGCTGTCCGGCTTGACGATATAGACGTACTCGCCGTCCGGGCCACGCATCACGGCCTGGGTCGGGATGACGACGCCGCCGGCGATGGTGCGCAGCTGCATGCGGACGTTGACGAACTGGCCCGGCCACAGCGAATTGTCTTCGTTGTCGAACAGGGCGCGCGCGCGGAAGGTGCCGCTGTCGCTGCTGATCTGGTTGTCGACCACGTCCAGCTTGCCGCCATCGGTCAGTACGTGCGCATCGTTGCGGTCCAGCGCGGCGATGGCCACCGCGCCGGCGGCCTGGGCCTGGCGGACGGCGGGCAGCTGACGCTCGGGCAGATTGAACACGACGTGGATCGGGTGGATCTGGGTCAGGGTCACCAGCGCGGTGCCGGCGCTGACGATGTTGCCGGCATCGACTGCACGGATACCGGCGATGCCCGAGATCGGCGCCGTCACGCGGGTGTACTGCAGCTGCACCTGGGCGGCGCGCATGCTGGCTTCGTTGGCCGCCACGGCACTTTCAAACTGGGCCACCTGGTTGCGCTGGGTATCCAGGTCGGTCTTGGCTACGTACTGGCGGTACTCGGCCGAGTTCGAGCGCTGGTAGTTGGAGCGGGCGGTGGCGAGCTGGGCCTGGTTCTGGCGCTTGGCCGCCGCGGCCTCGTCGTAGCTGGCCTGCAGGGTGCGCGGATCGATCTGGGCGAGCAGGTCGCCCTTCTTCACTTCCTGGCCTTCCTTGAAGTTCAGGCTGATCAGCTGGCCGCCGACCTGCGGGCTCACGGTGACGGTGTTCATCGCCGCGACCGTACCCAGTGCGCTTGCATAGACCGGCACGTCCTGGCGCGCCGCCTCGATCACCGTGACCGGCACCGGGCCTGCATTGGCCGGATCACCGCCCTGGCGCCCTTCGGCTGCCGGACCTGCCGCGTCTCCCTTCTTGCCGCCCATCAGGCGCACACCCATGACGGCAACCACCAGCACTGCGACCACCAGCAGCACGATCTTCCAGAAACGCGACATTCAATAACTCCTGAGGGGGCTGGCGGAGGGCGGGGGGCCCCGGTTGGCTAGGCGCAAAGCATACTCGTCGCCCGTGGCCTTTCATGCATGACGGATGGGACGGGCGATCAGACCGGATGTGACGGGTGAGGTTCCCCCATGAACGTTCGCCGGGGCAGAAAGTTACACCGCGGCGGTTCCGGATGCCCTACATTCAGGTTCGACCGTTGTCCTGCCCCGTGGAGACCTGCAATGCCCCGTCTGTCGCTGCTGATGTCCGCCCTGCTGTTGGCCACCCCCGGCCTGGCCGCCGCCGCCCCCGCCGAACGCCCCGAAGTGGCGGCCGCCGCGACCCGCCTCAAGGCCCAGGTCATCGACTGGCGCCGCGATTTCCACCAGCACCCGGAGCTGTCCAACCGCGAGGAACGCACCTCGGCCAAGGTCGCCGAGCGCCTGCGCGCGATGGGCCTGAAGCCGCAGACCGGTATCGCCCACCATGGCGTGGTGGCCATCATCAAGGGCGGCAAGCCCGGCCCGCGGATCGCCCTGCGCGCGGACATGGACGCCCTGCCGGTGACCGAACAGACCGGCCTGCCGTTCACCTCCAAGGCCACCAGCACCTACCGCGGCGAGACCGTCGGGGTGATGCACGCCTGCGGCCACGATGCCCACACCGCCATCCTGCTGGGCGTGGCCGACGCGCTGGTGAAGATGCGCGCGAACCTGCCTGGCGAAGTGATGCTGATCTTCCAGCCCGCCGAAGAGGGCGCGCCGCCGCCGGAAGAGGGCGGTGCGGCGCTGATGCTCAAGGAAGGGCTGTTCAAGGACTTCAAGCCCGAGGCGGTGTTCGGCCTGCACGTGTTCTCCAGCGTGCCCGCGGGCCAGATCGCGGTGCGCGGCGGCCCGCTGATGGCGGCCTCGGACCGGTTCGGGATCAAGGTGATCGGCCGCCAGACCCATGGCTCGGCGCCGTGGAACGGGGTGGACCCGATCGTGGCCACGGCCGACCTGGTCGGCACCGCGCAGACCATCGTCAGCCGCCGCGCCAACCTCTCCAAGCAGCCGGCGGTGGTGACCTTCGGCGCGATCAAGGGCGGCATCCGCTACAACATCATCCCCGATGAAGTGGAGATGGTCGGCACCATCCGTACCTTCGACGAGGGCATGCGCCAGCAGATCTTCGCCGACCTGCGCAACGTGGCCGAGCACACCGCGGCCGCGCACGGGGCCAAGGCGGAAACCGAGATCTACGAATCCGAAGGCAACCCGGCCACGGTCAACGACCCGGCCCTGACCGCGCGGATGCTGCCGAGCCTGCAGGCCGTGGTGGGCGAAGGCAATGTCTACGAGCCGCCGCTGCAGATGGGCGCCGAGGACTTCTCGCTGTATGCCCAGCAGGTGCCGGGCATGTTCTTCTTCGTCGGCTCGACCGGCGAGGGGATCGATCCGGCCACGGCGCCGGCCAACCATTCGCCGAAGTTCCTGCTCGATGAGAAGGCGCTCGATGTGGGCCTGCGCGCGCTGCTGCAGGTGAGCCTGGATTACCTCAATGGGACGCCGGCTGCGGCGCCTGGCGCGGGCTGAAGCCAGCGGACGGCTGGTAGACGGCAGGTCCCGGCCGCTGGCCGGGGCGAAAACCGGCACGGGCGGGAGGGTTCCGATCCTCCCCCCGACTGGGGATGCAACCACCCGGCCGCCGGGTCCGTTCGTTTTCGCCGGCGGACGCCGCGCGCCTACCGGCGTAAAATGGCGGCATGAATACCCCCCAGGACTCCAGCCTCGGTCGCGAGGTGGCTTACCCGTCGCAGTACGATCCCGGCCTGCTTTTCCCCATCCCGCGCCGCGGCGCCCGCGAAGAGATCGGCCTGGACGAGGCGGCGCTGCCGTTCGTCGGCCATGACCGCTGGCAGGCCTATGAGCTGAGCTGGCTGGACGGGCGCGGCAAGCCGCGCGTGGCGGTGGCCACGGTCAGCGTGCCGTGCACCTCGCCGAACCTGATCGAATCCAAGTCATTCAAGCTGTACCTCAATTCGCTCAACAGCACGCGCTTCGACGATGACGCGGCTGCGCGCCTGTGCATCACGCGCGATCTGTCGGCCTGTGCGGGGGCGGTGGTGACGGTCGTGTTCGGGGTGCCACCGCTGGTGGAAGACGCCGAGGGCGAATCGCTGGACGAGCGCGACGTGGCCATCGAGCGCTACGGCCCACCGGCGCCGGAATTCCTGTTCGCCTATGCCGATGACGTGGTCACCGAGACATTGAGTTCGGCGCTGCTCAAGTCCAACTGCCCGGTCACCGGCCAGCCGGACTGGGCCAGTGTCAGCGTGCGCTACCGCGGCCCGAAGATCGACCGCGACGGCTTGCTGAAGTACCTGATCAGCTACCGCGAACACGCCGAGTTCCATGAGCAGTGCGTTGAGCGGATCTTCAGCGAGATCACCCAGCGCTGCCAGCCACAGTGGCTGGAAGTGGAAGCGCGCTACACCCGGCGCGGCGGGCTGGACATCAACCCGTGGCGGGCTAGCCCGGGCATCGCCGCCCCGGCACGTACCGTCCGCGACCTGCGCCAGTAGAGCGACCCCACGGGTCGCTGCCCCGGAACCCGGCACCACGCGCAGCCACCTATGGGGTGGCTCTACCCCCGGGCAACGTGGCCGCCGGTAGCCGTTCCGCACGTCTTCACATCCACGCCATGCCCCATTAACAAGGGCTGTGACACCGTGCCTCCCATGTCGTCAATCAAGACGGGAGTGTATGGATGAGTACCGATAAGAAAGTCGACTTTTCCGGTGTCAGCGCCAGCGTTGACACCACCGCGC